>RDXI01000047.1 GCA_004292795.1 Bacteroidota bacterium
TCCATCAAAAAACCAACGGCAAACTGTATGAAGAAAGCTCTTTTGTAAAAGTCGGGTATATTCACCTTCTCGCCTACGAAATAACTGCTCGAGCTTCCGCTTGCGTTGGTATATTCGCGTGTTACGCCATACTTCCACGCGCCTTTGATGATAGGCAAGTTTACCCCTGCTTTCAAGGAAAATATGATGCCTGTTCGGTCTGCATCTGTGAAAACATTGTAATCTTTGGGTTTAGGCTTTAGGTGCAACGCAAGTGCGGGCTGAAAAACAGTGGTAATTTGTCGTGCAAAAGAATTAGGTGTATGCAAGGACAAGAGCGCGTTAGGTACATCTTGCCTGAAGCGCACTATGACGTTGCCTATGCCCACATTGCCCAAAACATTGACATCTACAAGCGTGCCTTTTTTCAGCCTGTAGCCCACGCCCAAGAAAACAAGACTGCTATGTGGTCTGGCAAACCTGCGCGAACCCAAATCATATTCGAGCATAAGGTTGCCCGCAAATCTATTGACCATTACACCAAAATCCCACCCAAGCATCATATTGTCGGCTCGCCCTGCCACATGGGACGCTCCTTCGGACAATGCCCAAGACCGCAAACTTGCTGAAGGCATCATACTAAAGCCTGTTTTGAGTGAGGTATAAACTTGTACGTTTTGTGCCTGTAGTGGGTAGGCAAGGCAAAATGCGAGCATAAACCCTATACTTCGAAGCATTTTTTGCATATTTTCTTGTTTTTTCCTACAATGTTAAGACCTTTCTCTTACATTTGCACATAAACTTAACGGCTTTGATAGACTATATTTTTCGTTACCTACAAGACTCTCCGCCTTGGCAATTTGTGTTGCTCTGGTTGGCTTGCCTACTGACTGCGGTAGCCCTTCGGTACGGCTGGGGCGTAACGCCTCCTTTGAATGGCTTGTTTTATGCAGTGCCTTATTTGGGTACGCTGTTGCTCTATAGCCTTGTGGCGCGAGAGTGGAAATTTTGGCTATCAGGTGGCTTTTGGGGGCTATCTGTGGGTATTTTGCTTGTGCTGTACCTCAATCAATTTGTAAGTTTTTCAAAAATAATAGGCTTAGAAACTGAACCCAATACGCAATATTTTTGGCATAAATTGGGCTACAACTTGCAATGTGCTTGCCTATATTTGCTCATTCCGCTCTTGTATGGCGCGTGGGCAGGCGAGCTGAAAGCCGATAATTTTTATGGCTGTGGGGTAGGCAAGGCAAAACTTAGTCCGTACTTCTTGATGTTGTTAGGTATGTTGCCGTTGTTGGTGTGGGCTTCTTTTCAGGAGTCTTTCCTGCTTGCCTACCCGCGCTACCGCCCTGCGATGGCAGAAAATTATTGGAAAATTTCGGCTTGGTGGACTGTAGGGAGCTATGAAATAAGCTATGTGCTACAGTTTTTGAGTTTGGAGGTGTTTTTTCGTGGGTTTATGGTGTTCGCGCTCTATCGCTATGTGGGCAGTGCGGGTGTGTTGGTAATGGTCAGCGTGTATGCTTTCCTACATTTTTGGAAACCTATGCCCGAAACGTTGGGTTCTATAGCAGGCGGTTTTTTGTTAGGCACTTTCGCGCTTTATTCGCGGAGCGTGTTTGGAGGCATGATTGTGCATGTGGGCATCGCGCTTTTGATGGAAATATTGGCTTGGTGGCAATTATACAGTAAAGGAAGATTGTAAAATTTCTTTGACATGGTACAACAAGATTATCAGCAACTTTTATTTGAACACAGGCAAGTCAAACCCTACCGCGAGCAGGCAGGCGAGTTGGCATTGCAGGCTTTTCGAGGCTTCAACGAACCCACAACGCTACAGTTCCTTGCCTACTTTGGCGAAGTATGCAAGGGCAAAAATAGCACGTACCAATATGTGCGCAATGCTTACAAAGCCATACAAGAAGGTACAAAAGGGCTTACAGCTTCGCAAATGCGCTATTTTTTGTTTTCGATATTGCCTTTCTTGCCTGCCGAAGTGCGTATGCAAGTGCAGTTGCTCGAGGTCTTGGATAGTGTGCAGAAACAACGCCTTACCATTACGCGCCATTTTTCTCGAAAGGCAGACATCGATACGGCTTTCAATATGTTCTCGCAATATTTGGCGGGCATTTACAACCTTGAGAAATATCCCTACAGTTGGTTTTATGAAAAATCGTACAACCTTGCAGAACGTGCTGACATCATCAATGCGGTGGAATATGTGTATGTTGTGAAACTCAAAGCAAGCGTTTCGCACTTCAAAAAAGACCTGCAAATCATAGCCGAAAAAGCAGAAAAATTGCCCAAAAAAATGACTTATTTCATCGAGCTTTTGGGCGTGGAAGTGAATATTCCGAACACAAATTTTTCGTTGGAAAGGCTCTATGCGTATGATGAAATTCTGATGCCTACCTTCACAAGCAAGTTCGACGAAGCCTTGCGCGTGTATTTGTTTGAGCAACTTTCTAACGAAGATTATTTGCTCGCTGTGCGCGAAATGCAAGAAGCGGTGCTTGCCCACGACTTAGAAACGGCTCTCCTGCACTACAAACAAAGCCAAACCCTGACCAACAAAGTCGATATTTCTTTCCTGCTGAAAGGTGGAGCGGGTATGGTAAAGTTGGAAATAAAATCGTGGCTCAATGCCTTGCTTACCTCCCAATCCTCCATTTTCAACGAAGATACGGCTTGGAAACCACCCCAACGCTCTCCTGTAGGCAAGGACGTTACACGAGGCACGCAAAGTTTTTTCATGTACCTTGTGGCGTTTGTGGTGTGGGGTTTTATGATGATTTTCTTTCGCAATATCAACCGCGAAGACCTTGCTATGGCTTTTACGGGCTTTTTGGGTTTTGCGGTTGTGATAATCAAAGCCTTTTTGGAAGATGATAAACTGCGCCCCGAAATGCACGAACAAGAGAAAAAAGATGTTTGGTTTATAGCCGCTGACTTCAAGGGCTTCAAGCAACAACAAGCCAAACAGAACTTTGTGCAATACCAAAACCTCATACAAGAAAAACAAGAAGAACGCGCCTACTGGGGCAAAGAAGGCAATACCTTTGATAAAATTCTTTACAAATTTCAACAAATCGTTATAGCCCGCTTAGGCGAGTATGACCTGCTCTATCCTGATTATATGCAAGACCTATACGACATGGGTATAAGCAAAATTCACACGCTCCAAACGCAAGACTTAGCCGAATTTTTGATGCCTGAAGAAGAAAAAGAGATTTGCTTGGACGTAATGAAGTACCTTTTGCAACAAAAAATACGCAAAGCGCATCATCACTTCAAACGTTTGGTGGGCTATGTGGTGGAAAACGAATGGGAGGGTTTTTATCATTGTACTTTTTTGAACAAAGAGTGCGTCATTACACCCGATTTTTATGTTTATGAAGGCGAGATGCCTGTCAATCATTGGGCTAATTTCCGCAAAAAGGCACAAACCACTTTTCAGATAGACGAATATCCGCGCCTCGCTATGGTGGTGTTCGATTCTTTGGCGAATTGGTTGCGCGTGGAGATAGAGATATTGAAAGACAACCACATAGACAAGGAACTGCAAAAACTCAAGGAACGCACCAAACTCACAGAGCAAACCCGCGTTACGCATTATTTGGTCTTGCCTCCTTTCCTGCACGAAGGCGAGGAAGGAATTTTGTTTTTGTAAAAAAAATAGCGTTGGAATTGCTCCAACGCTAACATTTACAGTTCTCTGACAATTTTTGTGGAATGATGGTGTTAAGTTTGGTGAGGACACCAAACTTGGGTTTTTTAAGCTGTTTTACCTTACCCATGTTTGGTGTCCTCACCAAACAGCCCTCCACAAAAATTGTTAGAGTACCACATTTGCTAATTTATCTTTGATGAATCCTTGCCTACTTTTTCTTTGTGCAAAGCAAAAGGCTTGTATTGTTCACGCCTGTTCTGTTCGTGCCAATCCAGTGATAGCCAAAAGTAAAGTCAATTTTCTCGATGCTTTTGTCCTCTTTGTAGATTTTCGCAAGGTCGTTTTGGTAGGTATAGCTTCCGAAGTCGCTGATAGGGCGACCATACACACCGTACAATTTCACGTCCCAACCTGCTTTGATAAACTCCTCGTAGCGAACCCCTGTGTCGTCTTGCAATACGGCTTTGGTATCGTCCACCACAATACGGCGCATGATGTCAAAGTTGGTGTTGTGCATGATGTACGAAGCCGACTTCGTGAAAGTAACTTTGTTTTTGAAAGACTTGATGAACGTAGCCAATTCCATTTTAGACTTCATTTTTTCGTCTGCAACGTCAGTGCCTACATAATAAATACGCTGTGATTTGGTGCGTTTTTCGTTCAAGAACTCAACCGTAATGCCCACGATAGGCGCGCCCTTCGCGGCAGTTCCTTTTTCGTCTTCGAGAGGAAAGTGAATAGCCTTGCCTTCTTTGTCCAAGTAAAAGCGTTCTATTTTCACGATTTTGTTGCCTGTGCGAGCCATAAAGATATTCACGATAGGCAATACACCTTTGCCCCAAAGTTTGTTGCCCATTACGCTCGTAATGAAGTAGTTGCGCTCCATGATTTCGCTCAAAGCACCGCGAAGGCTCGCCAAGTAATTAGGAGGCATTTTTTTCAAATCTGCCAATTTGCCCGGTTCTTCCAAACCAAACATCAAATACGTGTCGCAATTAGGGAAAAACGTATAAGCGTTCAAGAAGTCGGGACCGCTAAAAGGATAAAAAAGCGTGTTGCCTTCTTCCTTCGTGATGTCTTGCATTTTTGCATCACGCCAAGCGCGGAGTTTGCTCAAGTGTCTTTCCTCCAAAGAACTCCACGATTTGTTGAACTCCTCGTAGTGTTGTTTGGTAGCGGGCAATTTGAACAACGAGTCGAATTCACCTTTGTTCGCCACTTCTACGCCTGCCATTAGTTGAGCGCGTAGGGTAGCGTATTCGTCTATAGCGACTTTAGGTTTTTCCTCTACTTTTTTGGTCGTATCTTTTTTGTCTGTTCCGTTGTTTTTTTCTTGCGAATTGCTGTTATTGCACGCCCAGAACGAAGTAGTAAGGGCAAGAGCAAGCAAGAAGCGTACTTTTTTCATGGAAAATAGGGTTTTTAGATGTAGGGTGCAAAGTTCGCTCTTTTTGGGCTATTTTCCAAATCTTACACCGCCCAAGTACAATAATGTGTGGCATCTATTTGGGCATAATGGATTGTAAACGTTTGTGCGGTAGGCGAGTCAGGAAACAAAACACCCTCGAAAGTGCCTTTTTCTGCCAACTCGAAGGGCGCGATTCGCATATCGCGTATGAAGTCTAATTGTCGTTGGGCATAGCATTTATACAACGTTTCTTTAGCACTCCAAAGCAAGCTAAGTTGGGCGAGGTCTTGCGCAAATGCCAACTCGGTAGGCGAGAGTACACGCCCCGCCACGCGCTGTAGTTGTGGTCTTGCCTGCTCGATGTCTATGCCCACAGGCAGGCGAGGGTGCAGAACTGCCACCGCATATTGCGCTGTATGCGAGATAGAAACGCGGTGCGAGGCATTGGGTAGGTAAGGAGCTTTTTCGGGAGTTTTCGCCAAACCTTCGTACAACAAACCTTGCCTACCTAACATTTCCTTTACCAACACACGCGCCGAAAGCGACTCAATCAGCTTTTGCGGGTGTTTTATGTGGGCAGAAAGTGCCAATACTTCGTGGGCAGGCAAGGCTTCACACAGCGCGTCCAAAGACTCGCCTATCTGCCAAACGCCCCACACAAGTTGGTTCTCAAAATCGGAAATAGAAACTATAGGCATACCTTACGAAACAAGAGCTAAAAAGTCGCTGTCTTCAGAGAGCCAGTCGAAGGCGGGTACTTGCACAGCCATACTTTTGTATCCATCCGCCAAGTCGATGGCTTTAGATAGGTACTCCAAAGTAACCACTTTATTTTTCTGAAAACCGTAACTACGCGCTATCTCAAAATACGGATTGGGCAAATCGGGATAATTTTCTATATCTTTCAATGCATATTCAATCGCTTCCTCATGCTCGCCTATGTTGTTTTTTATAATAGCAATATTGCTGTAGATACCTTCCATTGCAGGATTCAAACGAATAGCCACTTCAAAATCAGCCAAGATGTCTATAGTTGGTTTATTCAGCCCAATCTTGGCTAAAGCACGATTAGCGTAAGGCTCAGCAAGTTGTGGTTCATATACTATAGCTTTATCAAAGTCCTCTAATGCTTCTTGGTATTTGCCTAAAATATATAAAATATTGCCTCTATTAAAATAATCTGAAGCATCATCAGAACTAAGACGTATAGCGTTACTATAATCTTGAATAGCGTTATCATAATCTTTTAAAATATTATAAATTTTGCCTCTTTCAGAGTAGGCTATTTTGAGTGAAGGATTAAGTTTTATTAAGGTGCTATAGTCATCTAAAGCTTTTGGATACTCTTCTATACATTCATATACATCACCTCGCAAAAGATATACATCTGGATAATCTGGATTCAGTGTTATAACTTTGTTACAATCTTCAAGCGATTTTTTAAATTGCTTTGCCAAGAAATATGACAAGGCTCTATTATAGTAATAATTTTCTTCACCATCTGTCATTTCAATAGCTTTGTTAAAATAATGGATACTTTCGTCAAAAATTTCGAGTTTGGCATACCCTACGCCTAAACTAATGTATAGCACCTAATAAACTATCAAAATTAAAAGGCGTGTTAGTAGCACTATTTTCTTTTGTTTTTTCAATGAAGTTATCTGCTATCTTCATAAAGACCTCTAACCTTGCGTCTATATCGAAGCCTGCTCGCCAACTATCTTCGTTGAAATACGTTTTTTCGCCAATAGAAAAAATAGAAGTATGGTTTGCACTCGTCATAGGAGCTATAGCTGTTTCCAAGATACTATCAGCTAAAGGCTTCTGCACATCAGGCAAGCCCCAATGCACGATATACTTGCCAAAGGCTTTCGCAAAATCCTTGCGCCATTGCCTTGCTTCTTCGATGGTAGCGGCGTTTTCGTCTATGCGTGAGAGGATAGGCAAGATGAAGGGCTTTTTGTGGTCATTGTTTCGGTAGTCTGAAGCACAGATGCGCTCCGCCATACGCACACAGCCCTGAAAATTTTGTTGGTTCGAAGCCATGACCAATACATTGGCATCAGGCATCAACACATTGCAGATACCCGAATAATCATTGCTTCCTGTTCTGCTGTCTATGAAAATATAATCATATTGACTTTTGAGCTTGTTTTTGAGCCAAACAAGGTACTTATTGCCATCTTGTTTTTCAAAAAAAGTACGCCAATGAAAGTTATTGATGCGTTGCGTGTAGTCGCCTTGTGCGTAGTCAATCGCAGGCAAGATGTCTAACCTGCCTCCCAAAGACGTAGCCCGCAATGTTTTGATGTAGTCGTTTTGATGGGTAGGAAAGGGCATTTGTTCCTCCGTAATTGTGGAGTCCTTGCCCAAACTGTCGCGTAGCGTAATAAATTCATAGAGCAAATCCATCAAACCCTTGCCCAACGCGATAGGTCTGTTTGCTTGCTCGAAATAATAATGCAATCCAGGTGCCTCTAAATCCCAGTCAATCAATAAAATACGGCGTTTTTTGTGAAAACACAAGTAGGAGGCTATATTAACCAATAAATGCGTTCTGCCCACGCCCCCCTTGTAAGAATAAAAAGAATAAATCATGGTAATTTGTCAGGTATTTGTTCAGTATTTGTATTAAAAAATTCCTTCATTCCGATACTGGGTTCTGGTAACTTAAGCTCTAAGTAGGCAATATCTGCCAAACGCCTGAAAAGGGTTGCTTTGCTGGGTACTTCCAAATCAATAGGCATAAAAGGCTTTTCCAAAGACTTGAAACGGTTATGCACAAGAAAGTTGTTGTGTTCGCTTACACCTTGCCAATGCGTTTGGCAGAAATCACTTTGAGGCGCTTCGAAAAGCCTACAAACGGGTGCCAAAAAACCGCCTACTTTGTCTTGATTGAAAAGCATAGCAAAGGTACGATTTTCTTCTGACGATGTATTTTTGAATTCCAACAAAATTTCTTGTATAGTTTCTTCGCCAAAGGGTTTCCAATCTTCAGGTGCGTTGCCATATCGGTTTTGGGGCAGGCAAGCAAGCGCATCAATGTTCAATGTACTTAGCGAAGAAGCCAATACAATGATAGGCAGGCGAGGCGCAACCTTTATTTGCTGAAGAACAGCGTTAATATCAAAATTTTCAGCAACTGTTTTTGTCATATCTCCTATGACATACTGCTTGCCTACAATGGTAGTTTGGCTAAAATGCTTGAAAGTGGGGCTATGAAAAGTACAGTTATTGAACTGATTGCGAATGTTTGTCATACATACAATAATAGAAAAAAATCCTATAGAGCGGGTAGCCCTATAGGAAAAAGGTTTGTTGGGAGTTGCTTAGTTGAACGTAGGCTTTTCGAAAGTGCCACCATTGAATTGGTTTTTGATTTTAGCACCTTGGTTGTTCACGTTGTTGTTCGTAACATTGCCCTTGTGAACAGTACTGTTATTCATACCTTGAATAACAGTGTTATCGTTGCCAATAACATGGGCATTGTTGTTTTGCGAAGGCTTCAGTTCTTTCATAAGAGCTATAATTTCAGGTTTAGTCATAATTTCGGCTACTTCTGCTTTGAGTTTTTTCTCTTGCCCTTTGGTAACATCATCTTCATTGCCATCGCTTATAAGGGTTACTACTTCTTGCGAAGGTTGACTCAAATATTGTTGTACGTTGCGCCAAAGGGTTTTGAGGGCATCTGTAGTAAAGTTGCCTGCTACACCCAAAAGAACTTGAATGGTTACTGCGTCCATATTTTGTAGAGAGGTTGTAAGGTTAAACCATCTTGGTATTAGTACGCAAAATTACAAGAAAAAGTGCGGAATTGCAAGAAAAAAAACAGTAACTTGTAATCTTAAAAAGTGCCACCAATGAAAGTGCCACCATTGAAATGGTTTTTTATGTTTATGATAGCTCCACGATTGTCAATAACAAAGTTCCCTTTTTGTATCTGGTCTTCGGTGGTTTTTACTGCTTCCTCAAGCAACGGTTTTAGTTCAGCATCTTCTGCAATGACTTCAGCTTCTTGGAGCAGAAGTTGTTGATTTTCAGGCGTTTCTGTTTTGCCTTGTTCTATAGCTTCTGCTATTTCTTTAGCTTTTGGCGATAGTTTGGATTTTATTTTATTTTTCAAGCCATCTGTTAGAAAGTTGCCTAAAACACCCGTAATGAGGGCAAAAACTGTTGATGCTACTATGGTTTCCATAATAAAAATACAAGGTTTAGTTTCTTTATATATACGCAACTTGCCTACAAAGGTTACAACAACAACATACTCAAAACACCCAACAACATAATGACTTTACAGAGTTGGCTCAAGAAGTGGAAAGTGCGCTTCGTGTCTGCATAGTGCAGTTTATACACAAAATAGACAAGCAAAGGAAGTTCCACCACATAGAGGTAGAAAGCAAAACGAGTAGGGAAGGTAAGATAGGTAGAAAGCAAAATCACCGCAAAAATCGCCAAGAAGATATAAATTACTTGTTTGCTACGCCTGATGCCCCACACTATAGGCAAGGTCTTACAACCAAACGACACATCTCCGCGCACATCTTCCATATCCTTCACTATCTCGCGCACAAGCGTAATGAAAAACGCAAACACCGCAAACACAAAGACCAAATACGCATTTTGTGGGAACTGCAACGCCACTACCGCCACCGAAACAGCCGTAAGAATAGCTATAGCAATATTGCCCACCAAAGGCTGACGTTTCAACTGATTGGAATAGAGCCACAACAAAAAAATACTCCCAAAATTGACCGCCCACACCACAGGCTTCATGTACCACCACGTAAGCCCCAACGCCAAGGCATTGAACGCCACGTTCCAAAACATAGCGACTCGCCTCGAAATGCGCTTGCCTACAATGACGCGGTTCGGCTTGTTGATAGTGTCTATTTTGATGTCGTAATAATCGTTGATGATATAGCCCGCCGCCGCGATGCACACCGTAGCCAATGCCAACGCCAACATTTCCACGTCTTGGATATGTTGCCAGCCTTTGCTAATGCCCTCTTCGGTAAGGCACAAACGCACCATATATTGCGTGAAAAGCAATATCAATAAATTCAGGCTTCGAATGAGGCGGAAAAAGTGTATCACACCGCAAAGATAGCTTCTTTTGTGCTATCTTTTTTTAGTTTACATAGCTTTTTTGGATTATTGCCTTGCCTACCCTAACTTTGAGGAGTGAATGAGCGGGTAAGTGAATGAGTGAAACAATTTCCACCTTTCTACCCTTCTACCTCTCTACCCTTCTACCCTTCCACCTTTCTACCCCCTTATGGACATTATATACAAATACTTCCCCACCCTGACTCCCCAACAAGCGACCTTGTTCGAACAACTCTATGATGTATATGTAGATTGGAATAGCAAAATAAACGTTATCTCGCGCAAGGACATAGAACTTTTGTATGAACGCCACGTGCTTCACTCTTTGGGTTTGGTCAAAATCCTACAATTCAAACCTATGACGAAAGTAATGGACTTAGGCACAGGCGGAGGCTTTCCTGCTATTCCATTGGCTATTTTCTTTCCTGATGTGGAGTTTGTGCCTGTGGACTCCATAGGCAAGAAAATGCGCGTGGTTCAAGAAGTTGTGAACGCTTTAGGATTGAAAAATGTGCGCCCTACGCAGGCAAGGGCAGAAGAATTGCAAGAAAACGATTTCGATTTTGTGGTAAGCCGAGCAGTCGCGCCCCTCGAAACATTGGTGTATTGGACACAAAACAAATTTGCCACTAATCATTTTCACGAATTAGAAAACGGCTTGCTGTGCCTCAAAGGAGGCGAGCTTGAAGAAGAACTCGCGGCGGTAAAGAAGAAAAAAATAAAAGTACACAACCTAAGCGACCACTTCGACGAGGAATATTTCACGACCAAAAAGGTTGTATATGTGCAGATGTAATACTAAAATAATTCTTAACTTGCGCCCTTGTAGCACACCCTTTCTAGGGTGTGTTCATAGCAATAGACACCCCACACCCTAGAAAGGGTGCGCTACAGACTTTTGCTATATGCACTTTAAAATTTATTTTAGTATAATTTTAAAAGTAAAAAAGGCTATCTTTTCAGATAGCCTCGTGTATTAGTTGGTAAAACGCAGTCTATTGCGTTCTTCAGCTTGCCTTCTCATATCTTGAATATCGTGTTCCACACGTTCAAACGCGGCTTTCAAGTCGCGTGAGGAGTCGTATTCTTCAGGGAACATATCAGAAATGTACGCAGTGAATTTCCAGAGTTCTTGCACTTCTTCGATGCCAATGTGATAAGGCGCGTAAGCAGGATTTTCAGACTTGAGTAGGAGCGTACCGTTTTTCTTGATTTCATTGAAAACGCGCTTCAACACAATGCCCTCGTTCTTGCCTACCACGACACAGATGTCGCCATCTTTGACAGTTTGCAGTTTCTCTAATTTTTCAGCCACGATAAGGCTACCTTCTTGCAAAGGAAGCATCGAGTCCCCTGTTATTTCGAACAAGCGATACTCTTTGCCTTTGGTGAGGAATGGCAAGCGGTAAGCAGGCATATCCTCCAACGATTGGGGCGTATCGGCAAAGCCAGCCGTATAACCCGCCGCCGCTTTTTGCGGAATGAGGTACACGCTTTTCTCATTACGAGGAATTTCGGCTTTTACCATGTTGATGCGCAAGCCTTTCGAGCTTGCGTATCTTTCCAACTCACGCTGTTGTTGCTGACGCTCCGCATCAGCTTTAGACAGGTCTAAGTTAGTCAAACCTTCAATAGAAACGATGAAGTATTCCGACATTTTGATGAGCGTAGCAATGTTTGGCTCGGCTCTCGCGTCTTCGTAGGCACTAATCACACTTCGTGTTAGCCCTAATACTTCAGCAAGTTCTTCTTGCGTTTGGCGGTTGTTTTGGCGACGCAAATAGCGTAGGTTTTTGCTCAAATACGTATTTTCCATATCTGTCTAAATTTGGCGTTTGCAACGAATTTTAATTTGACAACAAAGTTGGCAAATCAATTTGAAATTAACAAATTTTTCTTGCTATTTTTTTGCATTTTTTTTAATTTTTTTATGCAACGCCTGTTTTTAGCCTCGAAATGGCTATTTTTTTACGGATAAAATCATTTTTTGACTCCAAAAAGTATTTTTTGTGTCAATATCTTCCTCCTCTTGATGCGTGATTTGGTACGTTTCGTGTGTGTCGCTTTGCAAAGTGCTGTTCCACGATAGTATTTGATGCGCTATTTCGTTTGCATTTTGCCATGCATCAGGCACTGCCACTTCGAGCCATTGGCAGGCAAGATGCGTATGTGACTCGCCTACCACAAGCCGAAACAAATGCCCATCTCTGCCCGCTCTATCACAATAGAAGGAGGGAGGCAAGGAAAGGTTTTGCAAGGCTTTCACTATAGGAAGGACAACGGCAGTTTTCGCCTCGCCTGCTTCGTGCAGTATGGTTTGGTCATCTCTGTGCCACGTATGCCTGAACCATTGCACAAGGTAATTGTTCCACGTAACTTGCAGTAGGAAAGGAGGGCGGAAAGGGTTATATGCGTACAATTCAAAAAAATCTGACTTGTAGTCTATAGTATGAAATTGTTGCAAGATTTGCAAAGGCGAGAGGGGCATAAACACAAAGATTTGATTTTTCTACAAAATTTGGGTAACTTTACAGCAAGTTTATGATGATTATGAAACGTTGCATTTGGTATTTTTGGGTATGTTTTGTGGGAATTATTTTTGCCTTGCCTGCCCACGCGCAAGACGAGGCACTGAAAAAAGAGCTTACCTATTGGCTGAAAAATCCTGAAAAATGGAAGGCTTACAAGGCTTCGGTAGAAGCCCAAAAAGGTAACCATGCACGTTATTTGGACTCGATGAAAGGCATCGCTGATTTTCGTGTAAAGTTGCAAGAAATGTATGACGAAGTGGCAGACCGCGAAGAAAAAGCAGACTCGCTCACTGCCTTGTATTTGGCTCAAAAAAAAGCAATCCACACCAACAAGAAGCGCAAACAAAACCAACTCATTTTCAAAGTTCAGGTGCAAATGGCTTCCAAACACGAGATTGACAAGTTCGTGTATGCACGTACTGCTCTTACTATAGAGCCAGCAGGCAAGGACAAGAAGCGTTATTTGATAGGTTCGTTTCGTGTTTATGAGGAGGCACAAGCCTTTGCCGAAGTGTTGCGCAATGGCGGAGCGTCTGCCTATTTGGTGGCATACAAGAACGGAAAACGCCTCCAAAATTTTTCGGAATACATCGATTGAAACAGCCGATAACTGCCTTGCCTACCCTTCGCGGGCATTTTTTTTGTTGTTGTAAAACCTTGCAAAACATCTGCTTAGGCACAAAACAGCGAAGCCAACCTACACAAAGCATCAAAATAATTTGGTTTGTTGCACAATAGTTGCGTATATTTGTACGCTTGTTTAACAACATACGATATGAAAATTGCGGTAGATGCTATGGGAGGCGATCACGCCCCTAATGCGGTTATTGAAGGGGCTTTACTTGCCTCTGAAGCCATTGCGCCTGATACTACGCTTGTGTTGGTGGGGCAGGAAGAAGCCTTGAAACGCTTTTTTCCTAATGCTGACTCCAAACACTCCAATATTGAGATTGTGTATGCTTCGCAGGTGATAGAGATGCACGAACACCCCGTAAAAGCCTTGCCTGCCAAACCCGATTCGAGTATTTCGGTAGGCTACAAGATGCTGAAAAAGGGCGAAGTGCAGGCTTTTTGTAGCGCGGGCAATACGGGTGCTATGCACGTGGGAGCTATGTTTAGCGTGCAAGCCATTGCGGGTATTTCGCGCCCTGCTATCATTAGTTTTGTACCAAAACTTGATGGACGTATGGGCATTATCCTTGACGTAGGGGCGAATACGGACTGCAAACCCGAACATTTGCAACAATTTGCAGAAGTGGGTGCTATTTTCTGCCAATATTATTTTGGTATGAAAAGCCCCAAAGTGGCTTTGCTCAACTTGGGCGAAGAAGAAAGCAAAGGTAATCTCATGGCACAAGCCGCCAACAAACTGCTGAAAGAGAATAAACGCATCAATTTTGTAGGCAACATCGAAGGGCGCGACCTTTTCAACGAAAAGGCTGATGTGATTGTTTGTGATGGCTTTGTGGGCAATATTGTTATCAAAATGGCAGAGTCGTATTATGAGATTTTGCACCGCAAAAATTTCAGGGACTCGTTTTTTGATAACTTCAATTTCGAAGGAATAGGAGGAAGTCCTATCTTGGGCATCAATGGAAACGTAGTTATCGGGCATGGTATTTCGAATGGCACAGCCATCAAAAACATGATACTGATGACAGAGCGTATGACGAGCCACAATATCCCCGAACATATCCGCGAAAATTTTGCTAAAGCATAGAAAATCAAAGATATCAATACATCAAAAGGCAAGTTTCGACTTGCTTTTTTCGTTATCGCAAAAAAGCTACCTGCAAAGGTAGCTTTTTTCATTATCAAATAAAGCTACCTACGGGTAGCTTTTTCATTACCAAAAAAAGCTACCTTTGCAGGTAGCTTTTTATATATCGAAATATCTTATCTGAATTTAGGACACTTCAAGCCCACGTTCAAGATGTAACTAAGGTGAATATTCGTAACAATGTAGATATCCACGTTGTTTACTTCACCACGTTTGTCGCCATCATTGCCAAAGCCATTGATAGTAGGATTGCCACGTTGGTCAGCTATAACGCCATTCACATCAAGGATACGTTCATCACGGTCTTTGCCTGTTTTGGCATCAGTAGCTTCCATAGTACGGTTTGCCATAGCTCTTGAAAGGTCACTGGTCAAGTCATTAGGGTTTGCATAATTGCCACTTACATCATCAATATAATCTGTAAACAAAATGCGATAAGAAACATCAAACCACAAATCCCAACGGTCATTCAATTTGAATTTCAAACCCGCGCCTACAGGGATAGCTACTTGGAAGTTAGAATATATTTTGCCGTAGCTTGTGCCGTCAGATGCACGTTTCAAGCCTTGACCTTCGGTGCGCAAGGGGCGCAAAGCAGTCCAACGATTGCCAAACTCTTCGGGAGTTTTTGCGATAGGGTTGTGATAAAAACCTGCAATACCCAATACAAGGTAAGGCGTAGCATTGGCACGTTTGTAATATACAAATTCACTCTTGCGAAGGTCATAATAACCCATCACAGAAAGTTCGTAAATGTCATTACGGAAGTGCGCATTGCGCATATAGCGGTAGCGGTGACGAGGGTGTTGTGAGTCTGCGGCTTTGAAGTCGCTTGCGGTCAAGCGTCCCCAACTCAATGCGGCACGCACATGAAGGCGAGAACTCATCTTGCGCATCATTCCTATTGAGAAGCCAGGGCGTGTGGCGGTGATGTCAGTAGAAACGTATTGTGTGAGCGGGTTCAAATCCCCAAAATAGTTCATAACGCCAATCCCTGCATCAAACGCATAGTAGCCTATGTCCTTGATTTTGGGCTTTTGATGCCAGAACGATTGTGCGATGCCTTGCTCGGCTGAAAACAACAATAAAAATGCAATGCAAACACCTTTTAACAACTTATTCATATCGAACACTTTATTTTATTTTTATGAATTACAAATTTTGAAAGATTAATTTCGGGTATCCAAGCCCCAACTGAGCTTATGCCTAAGCGTGTTGAGGAAATTATGTTCTTGTAGTTTGACGAGCCTTGCCTTGAAACGCTCTCGTCTAACGGCTATTTGTACGGAGGAGTCTATCACTTTGGAGCGCGAATCCAACGACACTAAAAAATTCTTGCTACGCCCTTCGATGGAAAAGGAAATTACGCTATCATCTGCCACTATCAACGGTCTTACATTCAAGTTGTGAGGGCTTACGGGAGCTACAATAAAAAGGTTGGATTGTGGCATCACAACGGGACCTCCGCAACTCAACGCATAGCCTGTAGAACCTGTGGGTGTCGAAACAATCAAGCCATCTGCCCAATAAGAATTCAAATATTCGCCATTCAAGTATGTATGCACCACAATCATCGAGGAAGTATCGCGCTTGGTGATAGCAAACTCATTCAATCCAAAATTTATTCCTTCAAAAATATCTTCATCTGAAATCACACTTATCAACAATCTATCATCAAAAGTATAGTAGCCTTTGTAGAGGCAATCTATCATAGCATTTAGTTCATTCGGAGAAGTATTAGCCAAAAAACCTAACCTGCCTGTATTGATTCCTACAATGGGCGTTTGTCGCTCGCCTACGTGGGTTACAGCTTCTAACAAAGTACCATCACCGCCAAAGCTCAAAAAGAAGTCAGGATTTCCTAAATCTTCGTGGGTATGATAGAGGTGGCAATCGTCAGGAAATAGCTCAAGAGGGTGTAAAAATTCTGCAAATGTTTTAGAAATTGATAACTCAGCACCGCGTTGCTGTAGCTGTTTGAGCATTTGGGCAATGTAGGGCTGTGCTTCAGGTTTGAAATTTCTACCATGCAGGGCTATTTTCATATATCAATCTCCTATTGGGCTTATACGCAGGAAAGCCTTGAGAGTTCCACTTTTTGTTAAAAAAAATTAAAAAATATTTTTCAACCCATTACAACCTTTTCGAGAGTTATGCGGTCATGTGTATAATAACCGATATATCAAACCACCATAAGACGTTCTCATGTCTGAACTTGAACTGATAGAGGCTTGTATCCAGAATGACCGCAAAGCGCAAAAAATGCTCTACGAACAATACCATCGCAAGTTGTTCGTAGTGAGTATGCGTTATGCGCGTTCTCGTGCAGACGCGGAAGACATTTTGCAAGACTCATTTGTCAAGATTTTTCAGAACCTTGATAAATTCCGTAATGACTGCCCGCTTGATGGGTGGCTGAGGCGCATAGTAGCCAATACTGCCCTGAAGTTTTATAGCCGTAAGATGCACCAAACGCCTATAGACGACATTGAAAATCATTATGAAACAGTAAGCGATACAGAATTTACGATTTCACAATACAACTTTAAGGAGCTTTTGGGGCTTATCCAGCAGTTGCCCCTGCGTTGCCAGATGGTGTTCAACCTTTATGCTATAGAGGGTTACCAACACAATGAAATCGCTGAAATGCTTGAAATCAGCGAAGGTACGTCCAAGTCGCAATATGCGCGTGCCAAGCAAACTTTGCAGAAGATGCTAACAGGAAAACAATCAGCCGTTACAAAAGAAGAGTATGTCTGAAATGAATAAGGATTTTGAAAAGAGCTTCGAAGCACAATGGCAAGAAGCGTTTGACGGGGCAGAACTTAGCCCTCGGTCAGATTTGTGGGACAGCATAGAAAGCCAACTCGCGCCCAGCTCGCCTGCTGTGGAAGGGGGTAGGCAAGGACTGCTTTGGTTTTATATTGTGTTTGTATGGTTTTTGGGTATCTTTTTTATACAAAAAACGAGTCGTGTGGTGGCAGAGAAAAATAACGTTGCTTCGCAGGTAGGCAAGGCGCAAGCTACTATCTTGCCTACGAATACCGCTATACAAATTTCGAGTGTGCCTGAAACGGTTGTGGAAGTCTTGCCTACCCAACAGGCAAGCCAGAACTTGCCTGCTATAGAGGTGCAACAGGCAAGTCAGAACTTGCCTACTACAGCGGTTCGAAGAAGTGCAAACTTGCCTACTATAGAGGCACAAAATAAGGCAAACTTGCCTACCCAACTTAACGTACCTAACCCGCCACAAGGCATAGCGAAGGAGGAAAAAGAAGGAGGCAAGCAAGGCGGTTGGTTTGGCAAAAAGGCAGGCGAGCAAGTCATCAAGCACATGAAAACCTTGATACATAAAGCTATCGGAACGCGCTCAAAAGAAAATGCAGTCGAAGCACTCACACCCTTGGCGATGCGTACCTTGCCTGCTCCTGTGCTTTTCAATAGAGAAATCAATTATGTGGCATACGCAGCACCATCAAAAGACAAAAGATATACGCCTAAGCCTTTTTGGATAGGCGTTCAGCGTGGTTTGGCGATTGCTTCACCCAAGTTGGATATTCGCTATGAGGCATATTTGGCGGACTATGTGGAGGCGCATCAATTACAAGATAATACAGATTTAACCAACTTTTTCACAGAAACAGACGACAGATATAGGTATAGTTTGGCAAACCAAGCTGACATTCGTTTTGGCTATCAATTTACCCCAAGATGGCAGTTTAGCGCGGGCTTGCAGTACAGAATAGAATTTTTAGAACAAACTACCAACGCTTTTTTTGTAAATTATTATGACTATTCACGCCATTCTTTCCTGATAGATATTTTAGAAGGTAACATTGAAAATCCTAATTTTGCGCAAGCGGTAGTACATCACCCTACTTATAGAGCCAATGGAGATAATACTTTTACGATGTCCCAATTCAATCAGCAAAGCCTGATACATTTGAGTTCTCAATTCCAATACATTGGTATTCCTATGCAAGTTGGCTATACCTTGCGCCCTTTTAAAAAGTTAGGCTTCGTATTGTTGGGTTCGGCACAAGTGGATAAATTAGTGCGCTCTGCTACTTCGAGCTATGAATTGAAAGATGATGTGGCTACGACTTACAAGCTTAATACAGCAGTTAAGCTGTCCACATGGAGTTGGCAAATAGGAGGCGGGATACAAGCAGAATACAAATATAACGAACATTGGGGCTTGACTGTAACGGGCATTGCTTCGCAAAACATCAAACCTATCAAAGAAAATAAGTACGTAGTAGTTCGCCCTCGTGGTTTGCAAGTGAATGTAGGGGCGAAATATATGTTCTAAACTGAAAACACCATAATAATAAAAGTTTTGAAACGGGTTATCCTTTGGGTAGCCTGTTTTTTTTGGTAGGCAAGGAGAAATATAACGTAGCAGTTTGTATTACTACCAAAATACCCTAATTTTGCATAGAGTTTGTTTTTTCAAATAACTCTTGAACTTTCACACTATACAATGAGTTTTATTTAGCAATACCTATCAGCGTTCACCGCTCAACAAATCACCCTTTTAAAAACAATTACAATGGCTTGTACAAATTGTGCCACAGGTTGTGGCGTTAATAATACCAAAGAAAATATTGGCTCGACGGGAGTAGCAGGTTGCAAGAGCAATGGCGCGTGTGGATGTAATAAAATGAATACTTTTGATTGGCTGAAGGGCATGGAAGTGCCTGTAGCGCAACGTTTCCCTTTTTTGGAGGTGCGTTTTCGCAATGGTCGAAAAGAGTTTTTCCGCAACCCTGAACGCTTGGAACTCACTACAGGCGATGCTGTAGTGGTGGAAGTACCGAATGGCTATCACATGGGCTATGTGTCCTTGCAAGGCGAGTTAGTGCGTTTGCAAATGATGAAGTATAAGATAAAGGACACTGAGTCTATTACCAACGTCATGCGCATTGCTACGCCCAAAGACCTCGAAAAGTATTTGCAGGTGCAAGAGCGCAACTTGCCTACCCTTTTTCGTACTCGCCAAATCGTGCAAGAATTGCAACTGAATATGAAGCTCTCTGATGTGGAATTTCAGGCAGACAACACGAAGGCGATTTTTTACTACTCGGCAGATGAGCGCGTGGATTTCCGCGAATTGATTAAACTCTTGGCTACTGAATTTAAGGTAAGGGTGGAAATGAAGCAAATCAGCCTCCGACAAGAAGCGGCGCGTTTGGGCGGTATTGGCTCTTGTGGGCGCGAATTGTGTTGCTCTACGTGGCTTACGGACTTCAAGAGTGTGAATACACACGCGGCTCGCTACCAAAATCTTTCGCTCAATCCAAGCAAACTTTCGGGGCAATGTGGCAGGCTGAAGTGTTGCCTCAATTATGAATTGGACACGTACATGGACGCGCTACAGGGTATTCCTCAATTAGAATCGCCTCTGAAAACACGCAAAGGAACGGCTACACTCACGAAAACGGACATTTTCCGCAAAATCATGTGGTTTGCGTATCACGAAGAAAGCAACTGGCATCCTATCTCGGTGGAGCGTGTGAAGGCTATTTTGGAAATGAACAAGAACGGCACTATGCCCGAAAGCCTAACGGAAGATGTGCGTGTCAATGCCCAAAATGCCATTTCGCGCTATACCAAACAAAACGAAAATAACAGCAACAAAAAATCGCGTGAGCGTGAGAATGTGGTCAAAACCAACACCACGAACCAAAATCAACCTAAAAAGACTGTCAAGCCAAACCCCAACGCGCAAAACAACGCCCAAAACCAACCGCAGGGCAAAAAGCATTATCCACAGAAAAATCCGAACCAACACAATAAACAACGCCCTCATAACAAAAACCAACAAGGACAACAAAACAAGGGCAATGAGGGAGGAAAGGTGGAAGGGGACAAGGGTAATGGGTAGAAGGGTTGAGGGGGAGAAAGGTGGAAGGGTTGAAAGGTGGAGAGGTGGAAGGGTAGAGAGGTAGAAGGGTAACGGGTTTATGAAATAATGGGGGGCAAATTTGCAGAAAAAAACAGTTTTTGTTATTTTTGCGCCCTATCTAAAAAAAAACAGACATGAAAAATAGCATACTTTCCTTATTGCAAGCCACAACGCTTGATGTGCAGACCGTAGCGAAGGGCTGGGTGCGCCATAAACGCAGTAGCCAAAATGTATCTTTTGTAACACTCAATGATGGCTCAACTATCAAAACCTTACAAATTGTGGCTGATGCAGACAAATTTGCTGAAGAGTTAAAACGCATACACACAGGGGCGTGCCTCGAAGTGCATGGCAAACTTATTGCTTCACAAGGCGCGGGACAAAGTGTAGAATTGGTAGCCGAGAAAATAATCGTTTTGGGTGAAGCCAATCCCGAACATTATCCTTTACAACCCAAAGAACACACCTTAGAGTTCTTACGCGAAAATGCACATTTACGCGCAAGAGGCAATACTTTTAGTGCGGTGTTTCGTGTGCGTCATGCGTTGGGCTATGCTATTCATAAATACTTCAACGACAACGGTTTTTATTATTGGCACTCGCCTATTATTACTGCTTCTGATGCAGAAGGAGCAGGCGAGATGTTCCAAGTTACGGCTCTTGACCTAAAAAACTTGCCTAAAGACGACAAAGGCAACATAGACTTCAAACAAGACTTCTTTGGACGACCTACAAACCTGACCGTTTCGGGGCAGTTGGAAGGCGAGTTGGGGGCTATGGGTTTGGGCAAGGTTTATACTTTTGGACCCACGTTCCGCGCTGAAAACTCGAACACCACGCGCCACTTGGCGGAGTTTTGGATGATAGAGCCTGAAATGGCTTTTTATGACATTCACGACAACATGGATTTGGTAGAAGACTTTTTGCGCTACCTCATCAAATACGCCTTAGATAATTGTGCAGACGACCTCGAATTTTTAGACCAACGCTTTTTGAAGGAAGAGAGCAAAAAGAAAAAAGAAGAACAAGCCGAAATGTCTTTGGTCGAAAAGTTGCGCTTCGTGGTCGAAAACCAATTTGAACGCCTTACCTACACCGAAGCCATCAACATCTTGCTCAATTCGAACTATCACAAGAAAAAGAAATTCCTATTCGAAGTGAAGTGGGGCATCGACCTTCAGTCGGAGCATGAGCGTTATTTGGTAGAAAAGCATTTCAAAAAACCTGTTATCCTGACGAACTATCCGAAGGCTATCAAGGCTTTTTATATGAAGCAAAACGAAAACGAAGAAGCAGGCAAGGAAACAGTACGCGCTATGGACGTGCTTTTCCCCGGCATAGGCGAGATTGTGGGCGGTTCGCAACGCGAGGAAGTCTATGAACGCCTGAAGGCAAGAACAGACGAAATGCACATTACCGAAGAATTGTCTTGGTATTTGGACACGCGCCGTTTTGGTACAGCTCCGCACAGTGGTTTTGGCTTAGGTTTTGAGCGTTTGGTGTTGTTCGTAACGGGTATGGGCAATATTCGTGATGTAATTCCTTTCCCACGTACTCCTTTGAACGCAAGTTTTTAACCCCGCAAATGTGCAAAAAAAGAGGCTGTCTTATCGAGAGCCTCTTTTTTTATGTTATACATTTCACTATCCAAAAATTTCCTTCCTTGCCTGCGCGAGGCTTTCAGTAGGCAAGTTGCAAGTACGGTTCTTGCAAACATAGAAAAAAGTCTTGCCTTCTGTCGCGGGGCGTTCTGTGAGCATCTCTATCCAATCCGTTTCATCAGGCGAGCCAGCCACGACTTTGTTAGGCAAGTAATATTGCCCCAACTTGTGCGCTGTATAAGCAAAGTCCTCGCCTATGATAGCCACTTCTGCCGTAGGGTAGGCAAGGCTCAAATACACCTCGCCCCAATGCGCCAAATACTCGATGTTTTGCAAAATGATGCGCCTCATTTGTGCCGTCATATTTTGCGCCAAACTCGCGTACTGTTCATTGTGGAAATACAGCCCCAACTGATGCAGGTTTTTCGCCATGATAGAGTTCGAGGAAGGAATGACATTATCAAAAACCTCCTTCTTGCGGGCTATCAATGCCTCCGCGTCCTTGTTTGTGAAGAAGAACAAACCTTCGTTTGCATCATAAAAATGCGCAATCGTATAATCTGCCAAGAGCTTCGCCAACGTCAGCCATTGCATATCGCATCTTGCCTGATACAGCGTGAGATATGCCTGAATAACAAGCGCGTAATCCTCCAAATAGCCCTCTATAGAGGCTTTTTTGTTCTTATAATTGTGGTACAATCCACCCAAACCTACAGGAATTACGGCTTCGCGCCAAGCGTCCTGTGTGTCGTTGATTTGCAAATTTTTTATCAATCGGTTTTTGATGAAATAGGCATTTTCTAATGCCATATCTAAGAAAGTATCATCATCAAAAACATTGTAGGCATCAACCAACCCCTTGAGCATCAACGCATTCCAAGAAGTAAGGATTTTGTCATCAAGCGCGGGGCGCACTCTGTTTTCCCTATGCTTCAAACCCAACGACTGCCACCTTGCTATTTTGGAGGCAAGCTCTTCGTAGGTAAGGGCATTTTTTTGTAGGAAAGCATTGATGTCAAAATGCGCATACAAAATATTAAAATCATGTTCCCAATTTCCTTTGGGCGCACAGCGATAATACGCCATAAAAAGCGACCTTTCGGCTTCGTCAGGCAAGAGTTCTTGTAATTGTGTCGCTGTCCAGCAATAAAACTTGCCTTCCACGCCCTCGCTATCCGCATCAAGCGAAGAATAAAAACCGCCATTTTCGTCAGTCAGTTCGCGCTGAACGAATTGCGCTGTTTCAAACACTACTTCTTTGAAGCGTGGATTTTGCGTGTGTGCGTAGGCGAGTGTATAAAGACTTAGTAATTGCCCATTGTCATACAACATTTTCTCGAAATGAGGCGCAAACCATTCAGCATCAACCGAATAGCGAGCAAAACCTCCGCCTATGTGGTCATACAAACCGCCTTGCGCCATAGCCATGAGCGAAGTTTGCAGGTGAGCCGAGATAGCTTTTTTATGTTGTTCGTTTTTGGTAACTATACTATAGTGCAATAGGAATTGATACAAACAAGGCATTGGAAATTTGGGTGCTTTTTGCATACCGCCAAAAGTCGTGTCAAATTCTGTTATCAACTGCCCTACAGTTCGCTCAAGGTCAGCAGGCAAGAAAGGAACGTCTTGTGCCTGAAGTCCATATTTTTGTATTTCGCTTTTGTTCAATGTTTCGCGGAACTGCTCGGCAGACTTTTCTATGTCTTGCCTATTGCTCTGAAAAAGGTTGGCTATTCGAAGCAATAAATTCTCCCAATATTTCACAGGAAAGTACGTTCCCGCATAAAAAGGCTTGGCAGTGGGCGTTAGAAAGGCATTGAGCGGCCAGCCTCCTTGTTGCCCCATAGCTTGCACCGCGTCCATATAAATCGCATCAATATCGGGGCGTTCTTCTCTATCTACTTTGATACAGACAAAATGCTCGTTCATGATTTTTGCAATCTCCTCATTCTCAAACGACTCACGCTCCATCACATGACACCAATGGCACGCCGCATAGCCAATACTCAAAATGATAGGCTTGTCTTCAGTTTGGGCTTTGGCGAGGGCTTCCTGCCCCCATTCGTACCAATCGACAGGATTGTGTGCGTGTTGGAGTAGGTAAGGACTTGAGGCGTGTTGCAAACGATTCATACTTTGCAAAGTTGGTGAATTATTATTGGAATTACAAATAGCTTTACTCAAAAGGCACGCCAACTTTTCAGCCCGCCCTTTATCAAGAGTTTCGACTTGCCTACAAGACGTGCAAAAAGCACGAATCTAAGGCTTTTGTGGCTATTTGGGCGCACATAAAAAAAAAGTTTGATTTCTTGCAATAAAACCCAATGTTTTGTTGTTATATATACAAGAACAGCACAGGTCATGGTGGTCGCCATGCTGTGCGTGTTGTTAGTTAAGTTTTAGTAAAAGTTTGAAGATAGTTTTTGGGAAATACAGGCTTCTTTGGAGCCTGTTTTTCTTTTTGCTACCTTCCGAAGAAGTTTTATATTTTCAAAGTAAAGGGTTAATTTTTGATTTGTCAAATTTTTTGTGAAAAAAAGCAAAAAAAAATGTTTTTTTTCAAACCACGCGCCCTCTCGCCTGCCATGATGCTTAGGGGTTTTGTGGGGTGTTTCAAGTCTATGCCTGCCCCTTCGAAGCCTCCAAACAATTTTTCTACCTCCACAAAAACCGTATTCTTTTGCTCCCTTTCGGCAGGGTAGGCAAGCGGAATATAGTTTTCATTCTTGCCTACGTGCAACACAAAGCTGACACGCTTAGGCGAGTTGGGCGAAAAATACCCTTCTGCCTTCAAGAACACATAGCCATCTTCCCACGTCCAAAACATACCTTGCAAGGGGTCAAGCACACCTTTTTGCTCTCCACTTTTATTGCGTACACTGTCAATTCCTATGCCAAAAGAAAGCGCAGATGTACTATTTTTTTCATTCGTAGGAAAGGACAAGGTAGCATTAGCACCCGTAAGTTGTTCAACATCAACAAGATAGTAGTTTTCTTTATCTCCCGACCAATTCACGTGGCTTATGTAATATTTCAGCTTCGTGAACATAACCGTATCGCCCAAAAGCGTAACGTAAGGCGTATTGAGGGCAAAGGGCTTGCCTCGAAAACTATGCTTAAACGTGAGTTCTTGCCTTGCCTGCTTGGGGCGCAAGGTATGGCAACCGAACAAAGAAGCCACACAAAAAAATAATAGAAATAGGCGCATCATCTAACAGCAAAGGTAGGCAAGATTTGCCAATGCACCAAACGTCAGGGAACATTTATCAGGGAACATTTATCAAAAGATATGCTCAAAAAACACAAATTTTGTAAAAATGTTAAATGTTAAATGTTAAATGTTAAATGTTAAATGTTAAATGTTAAATGTTAAATGTTAAATGTTAAATGTTAAATGTTAAATGT
>RDXI01000343.1 GCA_004292795.1 Bacteroidota bacterium
AAAATTTTGATGCGTTTAATCTACAAAAACTGCACAATTTTATCTTTTTCTTGAAAAAACGCTATATTTGTATCTATGATAACCAACTTACATATCAAAAATTTCAAATGCCACGAAGACACCAACCTATCTTTGGGCAATCTTACCTTGCTTTGTGGGCAAAATGGGGTAGGCAAGTCATCTGTTAACCAAAGTTTGCTGTTGTTGAGGCAGAGTTATGACAAAAATATGTTGCCTAAAGCACTTTCCTTAAATGCGCCACTGTGTTATTTGGGTGAAGGGAAAGATGTTATTCATCGTTATCCGCCACAAGATGTATTTGATGAAGCATACCCTTTGCAACAATTTGATTTTGTTTTAACAATAAATAACTTGGAATATCATTGGTCTTTTAATACAGAAGATAACTTAAATTCTGATTTCTTGCCTTCAAGTTTTTCGCCTATAGTAGTTTTTCCCTATCTTGACTATGCAGACTATAGAAATGGAAACATAAGCCTTTTCAATAAGAATTTTCAATATATCAGTGCTTCGCGTGGAATAGATTACAAACGAAGTGATTATGAGGTAGAAATTCAAAAAAAGATTTCTGTAGAAGAAGGCAAGGCTGAACTTGTAGCGCAATTTTTGCACAAATACCAGAATGAGCTTGTCTTGCCTGAAATACTACATTCTTTAGAAAAAGACAATACACTTTTAGCCCAAACAACGGCTTGGGAAAGAGAGATAAGCAAAGGAATAAAGGTTATACCCAAAAACGAAGGCGGGACATACACCATACGCTATTCTTATGAAGGTTTGGAACAAGAGTTTTCCGCCAAAAACGTAGGCTTTGGCATATCCTATTCCTTGCCTGTGATAGTGGCTATTTTGGCTTCTAAAAAAGATGCGTTGCTTTTGATAGAAAACCCCGAAGCACATTTGCACCCTTACGGACAAGCGAAATTGGCAGAACTGATGTGCATAGCCGCCCAAGCAGGCATACAAATCATAGTCGAAACTCACTCCGACCATATCGTCAATGGCGTGCTTGTACAGTGCAAACGCTTCGAGCAGGAAAGCCAAGGCATCAACCGCGAAAATGTGCGTATTCACTACTTCGATAAGGCTGAAAACAATACCGCGTGCAGAGCTACAGAAGTAGAAGTCAAAAAAGGAGGCAAGATTAAAAACGCGCCTGTAGGCTTTTTTGACCAAATAGAAAAAGATATGCAAACAATTATGGGGTTTTGATATGGCATTGAAAACTTTTTTACTATTACCCGAACATGATGATGCTTTCTTTTCTATCGCAGAAAATGAAACGCAGTACGACAATTTCATAAAAAATTTAGCCCAACTAACGAAAGAAATTCGCCAAAATAAAGATGCTACCTTGTTTTATGATGCCCAAAATATACAAACCTTTATAGCCAAATGCAAAACCCTACAAGAAGGCGATTATTTGGTTGATGATGAGCAACTTATCCGACATTTGGGGCTTTCACGCGAGGCTTCCGATATCCAAGATGAAACAGTGCGCGATACTGCGTGTGTGTATTTCTTGTGGGATTTTGACAAGATAAAAGTGGAGAACTCGCCTGCTTTGTTGGCAGAAATGGCGGAAAGAATTTGGAGCTTTCCTGCTGAAAAATACTTGCTACTCAATTTCCAAAATGCCTTAGAAACTACAAGAAAATACTTGTGTGTATTCAAAGATGCCTTGCACGAGGCAACCTTGCCTGCCACTTTTGCACACTTACCTTTTATTACAGACAAAGCAGAACTTGAACTTTGGCTTGCTACAAATAACGAGCAACACTTTTCGCTTTTGGATAGAACCCGTTTTAGGCGAACTCGTGAAGTGCAACAAGGAAAACCCGTTTTTGAGGAAATCAAAACAGGCTATTTTTGGTACATGGACAACCTACACAAAAACGAATATGAAGTTTTCAATGCGCAAAGAAAACATATAGGCGTAGCCGATTTACAAGGCATCGTAAATTTTGACGAAGCTAAAGAAGGACGTATATTTTAACTCCCAAAACTTATGAAAACCCTCTCCCTTTTCCTCTTTTTGTTTGTATCTTGTGCGTGGCACAGTACAGCAGTAGCGCAAGAATTGCGCAAAAACGGTTCATCTTTCGGCAAAGTAGAGTCCGATGGCACAGTGCGCATCAATGGCTCGTCAGTAGGCAAGTTCGAAGCTGACGGCACTATCCGCGTGGGCGGTTCGAGCAAAGGCAAAATCGAGAAAGATGGCACTATCCGCAAAAATGGCTCGTCAGTAGGCGAGGTAGAGTCTGATGGCACAGTGCGCATCAGTGGCTCGTCAGTAGGCAAGATAGAAGCAGACGGCACAGTACGCAAAAACGGATCCTCGATAGGCACAGCCAAAGGCGTAAAGCGAGAACACGCGGCAGTCATTTTCTTCTTCGACTTCTTCAATTAGGGCAGAGAATCCGCCCAAAACATAGATTTTTGGGGATTCTAAAAAATTGATTTTCAATAATTTATAAAAAAATGCAAAAAAAATTAAAAAATTTTTGCAAAAAATTTGGAAGTATCAAAAAAGCAGTGTTACTTTGCATCATAATTCAAACGGAAACACTCCTCCTTAGCTCAGCAGGTTAGAGCAACTGACTGTTAAT
Organism: Bacteroidota bacterium; assembly: GCA_004292795.1. Lineage (GTDB taxonomy): Bacteria > Bacteroidota > Bacteroidia > Cytophagales > Microscillaceae > RDXI01. The sequence goes on from RDXI01000343.1 coordinate 2,631, forward strand.
CAGTAGGTCCTTGGTTCGAGCCCAAGAGGGGGAGCAAAATAAACAGGTGTCGGCAAAACTTTCATAAGTTTTGCCTTTTTTTTAATGTTATTCGCAAACCTTATATGACTCCAGAAGCGAGTTATTGGATAGAAAAATTAACACTCCAAAAACACCCCGAAGGGGGCTATTTCCGCGAAACCTATCGCGCTACTGAGTGTATTCCTCTTAGTGGCTTGCCGAGCCGATTTACAGGAGAGCGTTGTTTGGCTACAGGCATCTATTTCTTACTTACCGACCAAGAATTTTCTGCCTTTCACCGCATCAAAGCCGATGAAATGTGGCACTTCTACAAGGGAAAAAGTATGGAAGTGTATGTGCTACAACCCAATGGCGAACTGCAAATTATCAAATTGGGACACAATTACGAAAGGGGAGAGGTCATGCAAGCCGTTGTACCTGCGAATTGTTGGTTCGCGTCCAGAGTAGTAGAGCCTGATGGCTACGCTTTAGTGGGTTGTACGGTTTCGCCCGGCTTCGATTTTGATGATTTTGAACTCGCCCAACGCGACCATCTCAAACACGCATACCCCAAACACGAGTCATTGATAGATTCTCTAACCCGAACATAATGCGAAGTTTTTGGGAACAAAACAACATCCACAACTGAATCTACCTTACCATAACGAGCATTAAATATCTCGCTGTAAAACTTTCCTATGGAATGACGGGCTCTAACTTCTGGATCTGCAGAAAAGGCATTGTTCCCGATGATTTTTTTAAATTTAGCAAGAGTTTGTGTAGCGACTTTACTTTTTTTAA
>RDXI01000381.1 GCA_004292795.1 Bacteroidota bacterium
TCCCATAATATATCCTACTCGACCATCCCTCGCCTGTGTCAAACTGCGAGATATAGATTTTGTCTGAAGAGCCTAAAGGATAATTTTGACCAGGTGTAAATCTATCATTGAATACCTTCAGCTCTCGTTTCCATTGATACGTTTCATACACGATAGGGTTCTGAGGGTCGTCTGGAGGCGTGGGTATGTCCGTGAAAATGGTACGCTTGCCTGCAGTGTTGTCCAATGTCCAAGTCAGCATATAAGCAGTCGTATCAGTGTATAGACTGTAATGCTTGTTCAATTGGAAGTTGGGGTCACGATACAGCCTTGAGTCTTGTGAGCCATCATTTTTGCGACCATAAAAATCGATATAATCACCCACATCAAACGAGCCATCAGACTCGCCTGCCACAAAAATAGCTTGCTCTTTCCCACGATGAAAAAGTTGGAAACGTTGCGGATTGATGCCTGTGATGCCTTTGGAGGCAAGGAAGGCTTGCGTAAGGCGATACACACCCGTTTCAGACACAGGAATACGGAAATAGGTTTGGTTGGGGTTTATCCATTCATTGCCTACGCTTTGGGCAAGCACAGCAGAATGAAACCCAAAACTGCTCAACAACATGAGCAATAAAAGAGTTTGACGCATAAACATAGAGGGACTTAATTGTTAGATATGAATACGTAAAACATAGCGCATGGTAAGCCTTTGGGGAAAGTTTTGAAGAATGATTTGCAAATATATATCACCCCGACAAGCACCCTGGCAACAAAGAAGTCGAGGAGCGGTTCAAGCTCATTACAGAAGCCTATCGAATACTGAGCGACCCCAACAAGCGCAGAAGATACGACCTCTTGGGTGCGAATTGGGAAAACTTCAACACGCCCTCCTTCGAAAATATCACTTTTCAAGATGTGCTGAACGGGCTTCGTGATGGCGTGAAGGGTATAGGCGAGGATATAGGCAATTTTGTTCGTGATGTCTTTGGGGATAGCTGGTTCAAAGGCGCAGGCGAACCCAAGCAGGAAAGCCCACGAGAACATTCGATAGAAATTACGCTTACCTTAGAGGAAGCCTACCACGGTACAGACAAAATGCTAGATGCGTTCAATGAAATATTGCGCGTCAAAATCAAAGCAGGCGCGGAAGACAATCAAACCTTGCGCATCAAAGGCAAAGGCAAAGATTTGTATGATGGCACAAGGGGCGACTTGTTGCTGAAAATCAGTGTATTGTCACACCCAAAATTTATCCGCGAAGGCAAAGACCTACATACAGACCTTGGCGTTAGC
>RDXI01000344.1 GCA_004292795.1 Bacteroidota bacterium
TTACAGTTTTCGAAACTTAGGCGAGGGCTTTCTCGAACTGAACAACAAAGAAGGCGCGGAGATTTTCCCTGATAACCTGCGCGAGTACGTCCACGTTTCGGAAGATTATTTGAGCCAAATCCTGCAAAATATGTTAGACTCGTCCCAAAAATTTGAACGTACTGAAGACACCAAAGTATGCGAGTATTGCGCCCACCGTGATACTTGTGGCAGGTAGGCAAGACTCAATCGGAAAATATGCAAGAGATTCTAAAAAAAAAGCTATTTTTAGCTTTTTTTTGATAGCATTTCCAAAGAAAAGCTAATTTTGCACCGAAAATGTGTAGCTTGTATTTATAATTATGAGGAAGTGGATAGTTCTTTTGTTGTTTTGTACTTTATCCTTCGATGCGTTTGCCCAGCAGATAGTGAGCGAAAGGCAAGAGTATTGGGGCTTTGTGTCATTCGTGTCTAAAATCGTGCTGATAGTCATGGCGGTCACTGCTGTCTTGTTTGGTAGCATAGCCTTGATAGCCTATAGAAATGAGCTGACGTTGGCGAATTTGTGGGAATTGCTGGGTATAAGTGGTTCTGGCTCAAAGCGCAAAACTAAGAAAAAGAAGCGCAGACGCAGAAGAAGCCACCAAACCGAAGCTGAAAAACAAGCCGAAGCCGAAGAAGATGCCCGCGAAAAAGCCGAACAAGAAGCCGAGAGGCAAGCCGAAGCAGAAAAAGAAGCAAAGCTACAGATAGAGGCAGAAGCAGAAGGCAAGCATAAAAAAAGGCATCGAAGCACAAGGCATACCCACAAAAAGACTTCACGCTTCGAGAAAAACAAGAAAACCTACAGAACCATATTTGTTATCTGCGCACTCATATTTTTTGGTACATTCTTCTTGTACCTACTTGCAGAGCGCGAAAGAGCCAAAGAAGATGCACCCAATGTTATTCCACCAGAGTTTATGTGGTAAAAATATACTTGTTGAGTGGCTTGCCTGAAATATTTGGCAAGCCGTTCTTATATTTTCGCAAAAAATACCTAATATTGCGTCTAAAATTTTACATTCACGCATGTTTTACGTTTATCTACTTCTTTCTGCCGTTTTCGGAGGGGCTATCATTGGAGGCGTTATCTCTTGGGTAGTCTATAACATACAAAAGTTCAGAATAACCTCCCTGCTCTCACAGCAAGACCGCCAAGTCAAACATTTGCACGAAGAATTCCAACGCAAAGAGAAAGATTTGAACCTTGAAATTATGGCAAGGGACAAAAAAATCTCCTCTGCCCAAAAAAAATATGAAAGCCTACAAGCCGAGATTGCAGAAGTGCAGGCAAGCCTTGGCGACTCCCGCCACGAACAAGATAAGCTCTACTTCGCCATGCGCGAGGAGTACGAACACTTGAAAAAAGAGTTCCACAGCCAACAAACGCAATACGAGAACCTATTGGCAGAGCGCGACCAAAAACTCATGAACATTCAGGCAGAACGCGACAACGTGAAACTGAAATGGGAAAACTCCGCCCAAGACCAAGCCGTCCTCATGCTCAAAAGCGACCTCCGACTGCGAGAACAAGAAATAGAAACCCTCAAACGAGAACTAAACAAACTCAAAGAGGAAAAAGAAAAGGTACAATAATCCGCCAAACGCGCCTGTGAGCGCGTTTTTTTGTGCCTTGCAAAAAAAATATATAAAAATGTTTGGAAATTCAATGTATAGACACTAACTTTGCAGTATGAAAATAGAAGAAGAACTCAAAACTACTAATTTCACAAACGAAAGGCACAAAGCAGTGCTAAGTGTCTTATTTACAGCAAGTTGGTTAGAAAACTATATCAATACACACCTCAAGGCATTCGACCTCTCGCATCAACAATACAACATCTTGCGCATCTTGAAAGGAAGCCACCCAAAAGCTCTTTCGGTAATAGACATCAAGGCGCGTATGATTGACCGAATGTCGAATGTTTCTCGCCTGATTGAAAAATTACGCCAAAAAGACCTCGTAACACGCCAAGAAGACAGCCAAGACCGAAGACTCGTACAAATAGCTTTAACACCTCATGCTTTTGTGGTTATAGAAGAAATAGCTAAAAAAATACCCCAACAAGACTTTACAGAAAACCTATCCATAGAAGAAGCCAAACAACTTGTGGAACTTTTGGACAAACTTCGTGGTTAATACCTCATACAGCGCAAGTAGTCATTTGCGCTTATTTAAGCCTCTAATGAGTGTCTATACATTTATTCTTAAAACATTTACTTTTAAAACCTTTAAAATCTCTATTATCGTATGAAAATTCAAAAAATCGTAGGTTGGGTAGCTACAGGCTTGCTCGTACTCTTTTTGGTTGGCTCGGCTCTGGGCAAAACGACCGCTACGCCTGACAGTGACAATTCATCAAAATTGGTATTTTTGACAACCGTTTTATGTTCGCTATTCTGGAAATTTTGATAGCCATTGCGTTGATTTTGCCACGTACCTCTGCGTTGGGCGTATTGGGTGCTATAGGCTATTGGGCGGGAGCTATGGCAGTAGAAATGTCGTTCAAAATGCCTCCTTTCGCGCCTATAGTAGCTTTGACGCTTACTACGGCTATCGCGTATTTCCGCACTCCCGAACTGTTTGCGCGGGCTTTGGGGCAAATACAAGACAAGTAGGGCATCGCATAGTAGGCAAGTTTCTGAGCTTGCCTACCGCCAAAAGAGGTTACCCGAAAAAGTAGCCTCCAATGCTATTAAGCTAAGGAATTTTAGACAGGATTAACAGCATTTACAGGTAAATTGGGCTTGTTTTTATTGTTTTTGACGCAATAAAGAAAAGAAAAAATCCTGTAAATCTTGTTAATCCTGTCTTCTGTTTGTTAGCTTAATAGCATTGAGATAGCCTCTTTTTTGTTGTCGAACTTCATGGGCTTTGCAGGAATTTACAAACGCGCTTCGAGCAGGGTAGGCAAGGCTTGAGTCTTGCCTACCCAAAAAATATGTGTAATTTTGTGCATAAAATACGACCAATGCCTTATATGCGCGAAGATAGCCCCATTCAAAACTCTCCTACCCAAATTCGTATGCCTCTTATCATTGCCCTCACATTGGCGGGTGGCATCTTATTGGGCGCGACTATGTTTGGCAGACAAAGCCAAAAAGCAAGTGATGGAGTGCAAAAAATAAAAGAAATCCTTTCCTACATAGAGAAAAGCTATGTGGACACGGTAAATACGGAAACGTTGGTCAATTATTCCATAGACAAATTGCTCGAAAAGTTAGACCCGCACAGTGCTTATATTCCTGCCAAAGATGTAGTCCTTGCCAATGCACAACTCGAGGGCGACTTCGAAGGGATTGGCGTGGAGTTCAATATTTTTCATGACACTATTCACGTGGTCGCGCCCATTGCAGGCGGTCCTTCGGAAGCAGTAGGCGTACAAGCAGGCGATAGAATCATCAGTGCCAATGGCAAAGGCATAGCAGGGGCGAAAGTAAAGCCCGACACGCGCAAAGTATTTGGTTGGTTTCGTGGCAAAAAAGGTACAGAAATCAAAATAGGCATCATCAGGCGAGGCGAGCAAAAAGTGCGTTATTTTACCATAAAACGCGATAAAATTCCTACACACCCTGTAGAAGTGGCGTTGATGGTGGACAAACAAACGGGCTTTCTCAAAGTGTCGCGCTTCAGTGCGAATACATATTCAGAATTCAAAACTGCCCTGCAAGATTTGAAAAAGAAAGGTATGAAACGCCTTATTCTCGACCTGCGCGACAATCCTGGCGGATATTTGGACAGAGCCGTGAATATGGTTGATGAACTATTGGCAGGCAAGGGCAAAATCGTTTATACAGATGGCAAAGGCAGCCGCTTCGACTCCGAGTCGAGGGCAAAAATAAATGGAATGTTTGAGCAAGGGGCGGTTATTGTGCTTATCAACGAAGGCAGTGCTTCGGCTTCGGAAATTATGGCAGGTGCATTGCACCTATAGACCTTGCTGATGGTTCAGAATTGCGCCTCACCATTTCGCGCTACTACACGCCAAGTGGTCGCTCTATCCAAAAACCGTATGAAAGTTATGGGGACGATATGAAAAAACGCTTCGAAAAAGGCGAAATGTACTCGAAGGATAGCATCAAACAAGACAAAAAGAAACAATATACCACCACGCATGGGCGCAAAGTCTATGGCGGAGGAGGCATTGTGCCTGATGTGTTTGTGGCGTTGGACAGCAATCGTTACAACTATCTGAACCAACTATACGAACAAAATATTGTCCGCGAGTTTGCCTTGTACTACACACAAGACAACGTGAAAAAACTCAAGGCAATGGGCTTGCCTGCTTTCCTACAAGAATTTCAGGCGACAGATGCCATGCTTCAAAGCGTGAACGACATGGCGAAAAAGGCAGGAATCAAAGCAGAAGAAAAGGATATTTTGCAATCCAAAAAAATCATACAGCTACACATCAAAGCGTTGATAGCCCGCCAATTATGGCAAAACGAAGGTTTTTATCCCGTTATCTTGCAAGATGATGAAATCTATCAAGAAGCTATCAAACACTTTGGCGAAGCCGAAAAATTGGCAAACCTTACTACCAATAAGTAATTTTATCTTGTGGGATTATCTCATTGATAGCCTCCACCAATGCCTTTGCGTCTGGGCGCAAAGGCTCATTCGTATAAGTGATGTAGTAGGTGTTGCCCTCTAAGGTTATCTCAAAAGATATGCCTGCACCGTCTATTATTTCAGGGTTCATGTATTGTTGTGCCTTTTTTGTCAGGTGCAACTTGCCTATCACATCTTGCAGTTTTGCCTCTTGAGCAGGCAAGACTTTTGCCTCTGTGGTAGTTTGTACGTTCCCATACGCGATGTTGTTTACTTTTTTGAGGCTTTTGTTCGTAACGGTTGTTTTGTACTCCGCGTATGGCTCATAGATTTGATACGTGATGACAAGCGTAAAATCCTTTACCTGGCGGGTAGGCGAGCTTGCAGGCATACAATTAAGCAGAAACGCCATAGCGATGATGGCAAACACGATTTTTTTCATATCTCAAAAAGGTTGTTTCTACATATTACTGCCTTGCCTACCGTTTTGTTACACAAAACACTCCAAAGCAGGCAAGAAAAAATGTTTTCGAAAACCATGTAGCACAGACGGCTCGTCTGTGTATTCGCGAGGTATGTAGCACACAGACAAGCCGTCTATGCTACATTTTTAAATAACAATGTGGGAAATCTTGCCAATGTTCTACAATCCCTGCCTTTACTGGGTTTTGAATAGTGTAATTGAGAATATTCTGCAATTCCTTGTCATTTCTGATAACCCTATCAAAACTTTCCTCTTGCCAAAATGTACCTTGCCTGCCCAACAATCTATTGATTTTGTGGGCAGTGTAACTTTTTATTCCTTGCATTATTTTGTCTATATTTTGATAACTCTCATCTGAATTACGTAATTGCAATGCGGTATCAAAGACCAAATGCACATGATTAGACATAACACAGTAGGCAAGTAAATCATAGACTTTACCATCTCTGTAGTGTATTGCTTCCTTCACAATTTCTGCTATTTGGGCATCTTTCAAATAATGCAACTCATTTTGATAGTTGTCCAAATAAGCATCATAGGCAAGTAATAGCCGTTTCTGGGCATTATCTAATAGCTCAAATCGTTCATTTTCAGGTAAGTTTATATCGATAGAAGCCACAAGTTTATCAAATTTTTTTTGTAACTCTTCCAAAATGCTTTTGGGAATAGAGCCAAACAAACGGAAGGTAATAAAAAACTTCGCGCCTTTTGGGTAAAAGTGAGGCAAATTGCGTTTATGATAAATTTCCATGCAATTAGTGGGTTATTCGCTTATGGCGCACAGACGAGCCGTCTGTGTTACATGATTGGACAGGCGCGGGCAAGATTTTAGCACGTTTTATTCGCCTTTGGCGTGGTAATGCACAAAGATAGCTTTTTTGGTATAATGCACAAAAAAAGCTATCCTCCTGCAATTTTACAAAAATACCTTTTTTGCTTCGCCTAAAAAAGCTATCCTCGTCTTTTTTGCAAAATACCTTTTTTGCTTCGCCTAAAAAAGCTATTTTTGCACCGCAATTCACAAAGATATGATAAACGGCAAAAAAATCGTGGTGGTGATGCCCGCCTACAATGCTTCAGAAACCTTAGAGCGAACCTACAAGGAAATCCCTTTCGAGATTGTTGATGAAGTGATTTTGGTTGATGACCACTCCAAAGATGATACTTACCAAGTTGCACAACGATTGGGCATTCAGCACGTTATTCGCCATGAGCAAAACAAAGGCTACGGGGGCAATCAAAAGACTTGTTATGCCAAAGCCTTAGAAATTGGGGCTGACGTGGTGGTGATGCTACACCCCGATTATCAATACACGCCCCTCATTTTGGAGGCGATGGTGTATCCTATAGCGCGAGGCGTGCATGACGTAATGCTTGGCTCGCGCATCTTAGGCAAGGGCGCACTCGTGGGCGGAATGCCTATGTACAAGTACATTGCGAACCGCTTTCTTACCTTCTTTCAAAACCTGATGATGGGGCAAAAATTAGCCGAATACCATACAGGCTACCGCGCCTTCAGCAGGGAAGTTTTGGAAGCCTTGCCTTTGGCAGATAATTCTGACGATTTTGTGTTTGACAACGAAATGTTAGGGCAAATTGCCTACGCAGGTTTTATGATAGGCGAGGTAACTTGCCCTACCAAATACTTTGAAGAAGCGAGTAGCATCAACTTCAAGCGCAGTATGAAGTACGGTTTTGGTGTTTTGCGCGTGTCGCTTACCTACCGTTTGCACCGTTGGGGCATAGGCAAGTACAACATTTATAAAAAGCTCAAGCATAACAGCTACCAAAAAGACCTTAGCAAATTTTAGGAACTTATTTTTTTTGACTATATTTGGCAATGCGTATTTTAGTAGCAGAAGACGAGGCAAAAGTGGCTTCTTTCATCAAGCAAGGACTTGAAGAAAATGGCTATGAGGTCATTGTGGTATATGAAGGCAGTTTTGCCAAACGCTTCGCGCTTGAGCAGGATTTTGACCTCATTATGCTTGATGTTATCTTGCCCCAAATCAACGGCTTCGAGCTTTGTCGCCTTATCCGCGAAGCAAAGCCTCAAGTGCCTATTTTGATGCTAACGGCTTTGGGAACTACCGAAGACAAGGTGCAAGGTTTGGACAGCGGGGCAGACGATTATTTGGTCAAACCCTTTCAGTTCGAAGAACTTTTGGCTCGCATACGCGCCCTCACAAGGCGAGGCACCACGCACACCCACGTAGGCAAG
>RDXI01000345.1 GCA_004292795.1 Bacteroidota bacterium
AGCTTTTAACAACATGGGGGCAATTTACCAAAGTCAGCACCAATACGACAACGCCCTTGCCTCCTATCAACAAGCCTTAGAGGTAAAAAAAAAAATACAAGACAACAAAGGTATTGCCAGCACGTTGTCCAATATGGGAGGGGTTGCTACAGAAAAAGGCGAATACCATACTTCTATCCAATACTACAAAGAAAGCCTCCAAATCAGGGAAAAGATGCACGACAAAGCAGGTTCTTTGCACGCACTTCATAACCTTGGACAAACCTATAGGAAACAAGGCGATTATGCCAAAGCCTTGCTTTTTTTTTTCAAAGCCGTAACAATAGCGCAAGGATTGGGAGATGAAATAGAAATTGCTTTTAATTGGCTTACTATAGGTGAGGTATATTGGGTACAACAAGATTATAAAAAATCATTGGAGTACCTGCAAAAGAGTTTGGCATTATACGAAAAACATCAACAAGAGCAGTCAGTAGGTTTTGTACTTAGCAGTATCGCCAATGTTTTTTTTTCACAAAAAAAATATACCGAAGCCCTGCAATACTACCAAAAAAGCCTGTTCATTAGCCAAAAACTACAAGACAAACAAGGCATTGCCTTGCTCTACAACAACATAGGCGAGGTACATTATCAACAAAAGGACTATGCACAAGCCTTGTCGTTTTTCGAGCAGAGTTTGGCAATACGCCAAAACATAGGAGATAAATTAGGCATAAGTTCTACACTCAAAAACATAGCCCTCATACATCAGAAGCAAAGAGATTATGCCCAAAGCCTCGACTATGCGCATCAGAGCTTCAAAATAGCCACAGAAATCAAAGCCCCTGCGGAGGCGAAGATGGCTATGGAGGCACTCTACGAAACCTACAAACTCAAAGGCGATTATGTGAAGGCTCTCGAATATCACGAGCTATTCAAAATGACGCATGACAGCCTTTTCAATGTGGATAAGGCAAAGGCGCTCGCTACCCTCGAAGCAAAGGCAACCCTCGCCGAGAAAGAAAAAGAGATTTCGGACTTGAACCACAACCAAGCTATGCTCCGAAAGGATAGCGAGCTACAGCGCATAGAGGCAGAACGACAACGAAATGCCCGCCTCGCGCTGGAGAAAGAAGCCGAAACGACTCGCCTGCTGAACCTCGCCCAACAAGAACGCAATGCCCATAAGCAAGATAGTTTGCGCAGTTTGGCACAAAAAAGCCAACTCGAAGCCGACAAACACAAGGCACAAGAGCTGAAGCTACAGGCAGAAGGCAAGGCAAGGGTAGCCGAGCTGAAAGCCCGCGACCTGCAAGCACAAAAAGACCAAGAAACCCAGCGTATGCAACGCTATGTGCTGTATTTGGCATTGGCGGGTTTGGTAAGTTTAGGATTTTTTGCCTATTCTATTTTCTTGAGCAAACAAAAAGAAAAACGCGCCAAAGAGGAAATAGCCGAACAGAAAGAGGAAATCTCGCAAATGAACGAAGAACTTTCCTCCACTCTCGAAATCGTGGGGCTGGAACGCGCCAAATCTGACAAGCTCCTGCTGAATATCTTGCCTGATGAAGTAGCCCACGAACTCAAGGAAACAGGCGAAACACAAGTGCGCTACTTCGAGTACGTTACGGTGCTTTTTGCAGACGTGAAAGGCTTTTCTGCCCTCGCCAAGAAGGTTACACCCCAAGAACTGATAGCTGAACTAAACGCCACTTTCTCCAAAATGGACGAAATAAGTATGCGCTTTGGCTTGGAAAGGATAAAAACCATTGGCGATTGCTACATGGCTTGCGGAGGTTTGCCCAATGCGAACACGACCAACCCCATCGACACAGTGCTGACCGCGCTCAATATTCAGCATTGGATGAACGAAGAATACAAACGCAGAAACGGCAATTTCTGGCAGGTAAGACTTGGTATGCACACAGGGGACGCAGTGGCGGGTGTGATAGGCAAGACCAAATTTGCGTATGACATTTGGGGCAATACGGTCAATCTTGCCTCCCGTATGGAGAGCGGAGGCGAGGTAGGCAAGGTAAACGTAACGCAAGAAACCTTCGAAGCGGTAGAAAAATTTTTCGTGGGCGACTACAGGGAAGAAATCGAGGCGAAAAATATAGGCAAGGTCAGGGCATATTTCATAGACAGACTCAAGCCCGAATATTCGGCAGACGCACTCGGCTTCGAACCCAATGACGCTTTTTGGGAGGCGTATAAGTTGGTGAAAGACAAAAAATGGTAGCGACTGACCAAACACTCGCCTACCCCAATCAACAACCATATCGTAAAACTATGAGTATTGCTACATGGGCTGAAAATAGCACAGAACTTGCCTACGCTTTGGAGGCGAGTTTGCCTCGCGTGGGTGGCACACCCGAACTTTGGTGCGAGTTGGGAGATATTTACTATGACAACTTGTACGATAGCCGAAAAGCTATCAAAGCCTATAAAAGTGCTATCAAATTAGACGCAAAATACGGTACAGCTTGGGCGGGTTTGGGCATAGCGCAACAAAGCATCGAGCAATACAAGGAAGCACAAAAATCGTTCTTGAAGGCAACACATTTAGGAGTAGCACTATGGGCTATTTATTTGCAGTTGGCGAATGTGTCGCTACAGCTTCAAGACTACGAAACGGCGCGTATGGGTTTCGAGAAATCGTTGGAGATAGAACCCCTACAAGCTGGCACATGGAACGACTACGGCAATATGCTGAACGACAAACTCAAAAAGCACGAGGAAGCCCTCGCCTGCTTCGACAAAGTGATAGCTATAGATAATAAGGCGTATTGGGCTATTTATAACAAGGGACTTGCCTACAAAAACTTAGGCGAATATGACAAGGCTATAAAACATTACAACAAAGCATTGTCTATCTATCCGAGCTACAAAGAGGCGTGGGACGCTTTGGGTGTGGTGTTTTTGAATTTGCGCAACCTCGAAGAAGCCAAAAGACACCTTCTATACAATGTAGAAAATCACAGCTATTATGCCAATAGTTTCTACAATTTGGCGTGTGTCTATGCGGTGGAGGGCAACAAAACACAAGCCTTGCAATACCTGAAAAAGTCCTTAGTAATGGATAGGGACGAATACGCAGAATGGGCAAAAGAAGATACAGACTTCGAGTCGCTGTGGCAAGATGCGGATTTTTTGGCTCTTTTGGGGTAGGCAAGACAAAAACAGTTTAAAAACCCTGCTTGCGAAGTTTGGTTGTCTATAGGTCGTGGGCTGAAGAGGGCGAAGCAAAAAATATTTTGCCAAAATAAAAAAAAGGTTTATCTTTGAAGTATGCAATCCCAACAGAAAGACATATTAAGCGTATGAGAGATGAACATGATGCCCACGCACTCGTGCAACGCTACGAGAATATGCTTGCCGAAGATACGCGCTATTTCTTTGATTTAGAGGCTTTTGA
>RDXI01000048.1 GCA_004292795.1 Bacteroidota bacterium
CGAACCCCTACCCGGACCTACATACGCTCCGAGTTTCCGCCCCGCATTAATAAAATCTTGCACAATCAAAAAATAACCGGGAAAGCCCATGTTTTTGATAACTGTTAGTTCGAGGTCGAGGCGGTCTATGACCTCTTGCGCCAAAGGTTCGCCATAGTGTTTTTTCGCGCCCTCGAAGGTAAGGTAGCGGAGATAGTCGTCTTGTGTTTCGAACTCGGCAGGAATTTCATATTTGGGCATCAAGATTTGCGTCTTGAGCTTGTACGGCTCGCATTTATCCACAATCTCTTGTGTGGCAAGCAAGGCTTCAGGCAAGTCCGCAAAGAGGCGTTTCATCTCGTCTGTAGTCTTGAAATAAAACTCATCATTCGGAAAACCAAACCTTCGTTTGCCCCTGATATAATCCACCAAACCGCGCTCAAAATGCTTCGGTTCAGATTTGGGCTTGCCATCTTTCACAGCCAAAAGCGTGTCGTGAGGCTCTGCATCTTTCTTGTCAAGGTAAAAAACATTGTTCGTAGCCACACATTTCACTTGGTACTTCCTGCCCAAACGCACCAATACCGAATTGACATAATCTTGCGCCTCCAAACCGTGCCTACAGATTTCGAGATACAAGTCGTCTTTGAAAACCTCCATCCACCATTGCAAAGCCCGCTCGCCTGCTTCCTCGCCTTCCTCCAAAATTTTATTGTAAATTTCCGTTTCAAAACCGCCAATAATGGCTATCAAACCCTCGCTGTATTTTTGTATCAAATCCTTGTCCACACGCGGATAATTGGCGTACATACCCTCGATATGCCCCAAAGAACAAAGTTTCGAAAGATTGCCAAAACCCGCCTTGTGCTTCGCAAGGAGCAAGGCAAGCGTTCTGTGGTCGCTTTGGTTTTTGGTAAATTGCGTTTGCGTTCTTTTGTCAGATAGGAAAACATCAACCCCGATAATCACTTTCAATCCTTCGTCTGCCCCATACGCAGTGGCATTGTACGCGCCATACAAATTGCCTAAGTCCGTAACAGCAACCGCTTTCATGCCCTTTTCTTTTGCCTTTTTCATAATCGTCTTCACGCCTGCAGTGCTTTGCAGGAGAGAATATTGCGAATGAAGGTGCAAATGCGTAAACACATAATCTTCAGGAAGCTCTACAGTAGGCAAGTTTTCCTGTCCGCCTGTTTCCCCGTTCCCCTGTCTTTCTGCCTTTCGCTTCGCAAAGTTCGCGTCATCAAGAATAGGCGGTTCATACACGATATTTTCAGGCAAGGTTTCATCGAGTGGCTTCACGACTTTTTGGTTCAATAGCCCAAAAAAGCATCGAGCTGTAGCGCGTACATCATACGCCGCGTCATGTGCGTCTTCGAAGCCCTCGCCAAACAATTTGATGTGTAGTTCGGTAAGCGTAGGCCACTTAAAACGTCCTCCTCTGCCTCCCGCTATTGCCACGAAGTCGGTAGCTTCTTCTTTGGTATCTAAAAAAGGCTTGTCTTCGAGGATATTATTTTGCGTTACGCGGTGATATTCCGCGCCTACGATATTCAAGTCGAACACAATGTTATGTCCCACAATGATTTGCGTCTTGTCTATAGCCTTCGCAAATGCCTCTAACACATCAGCGAGGGGCTTGCCTTCTTCTGTGGCGCGTTGGGTAGAAATGCCATGCACTTTTTCGGCATTGTAGGGAATACTAAACCCTTCGGGCTTTACGATGAAGTTTTGCGCTTCGATGAGCTTGCCTGCGTTGTCGTGCAACTGCCACGCTATCTGCACAAGGCGAGGCCAATTATCGGCATCTGTCAGGGGCGCGGAGTCATTTTTGGGAAGTCCTGTAGTTTCGGTGTCGTATATGAGGTACATGAGGGGTAGAAGGGTAGAAAGACTGAAGGGTAGAAAGGGCTATTTTGATTGCTCAAAGATAGCGCAAAGGTTGTTTTATTGCAAATTTTTTCGTGTTTGTGATATGAAAATTATTTTTTTTCTATAATATTGCACCAAACGTTTTAATAGTCGCTTATGAACGAACAAACATACAAAGTTCCCGTTATGGCAGACCTCGCGGCAGAAGGCAAAATGCCCGAAGTGTTGTTTTGGGTAGGCTGTGCTGGCTCTTACGATAGTCGCTACAAAGCCGTTACAATCGCCTTTGTGAAAATCCTAAATCACTTAGGCATCAACTTCGCCGTATTGGGAGCTGAAGAAACCTGCACAGGCGACCCCGCCAAGCGTGCAGGCAACGAGTTTACCTTTCAGATGCAAGCCATCGCCAATATTCAGGTCTTGAACGGATACGGAATCGAGAAAATCGTTACCGCGTGTCCACACTGCTTCAACACTATCAAAAACGAATATCCCGAACTTGGAGGCGCGTATGAAGTCATACATCACTCCACCTTCTTACAACAGCTCATCAACGAAGGGCGTGTGAAAATGAAGGAAAAAGGGGACTTCAAAGGCAAAAAGATAACCTATCACGATTCTTGCTACCTCGGCAGGGCAAACAACGTCTATGAAGCTCCGCGAACTGTGCTGGAGCAATTAGATGCTGATTTGGTGGAGATGAAGCGTTGCAAAACCAAAGGCTTGTGCTGTGGAGCAGGCGGTGCGCAAATGTTCAAAGATGCCGAAAAGGGCAACAAAGAAGTCAATCATGAGCGTATGGAAGATGCTATAGCTACAGGCGCGGATACTATCGCGGTGGCTTGTCCTTTTTGTATGACGATGCTAATAGATGGCACGAAGAAGTACAACAAGGAAGACCAAATCAAAGTCTATGATATTGCAGAATTGATAGCGAAGGCGGAAGGGTTGTAAAGGGTGGAAAGGTAGAAGGGTTGAGAGGTGGAAAGGGGAATAAATATTTGCTAAAAAATACGTTGTATTTGTTTTTTTTATACATTTGCGATAGTAAAAAAGCGAAATAAAATAAAAAAAAAGCCAATATGTTCTCTCCTGAAATGTATCTCAATCAAATCTTGCAAGGTGATTGTGTGGAAGTGATGCGACAACTGCCCGATAAGTGCATAGATGTCATTTTTGCAGACCCGCCCTACAATTTGCAACTTAGCCAAGAACTCTATCGACCTAATCAAACCAAAGTCGAGGGCGTTTTTGATGACTGGGACAAATTTGAGAGCTTGCAAACGTATGACACTTTCACAAAAGCGTGGCTTACAGAGTGTAAGCGCGTTTTGAAAGAAAATGGCACGATTTGGGTTATAGGAAGTTATCATAATATTTTTCGAGTGGGAGCTATCTTGCAAGATTTAGATTTTTGGATTTTGAATGATGTTGTTTGGATAAAGAGTAACCCAATGCCCAACTTCAAGGGGACGCGCTTCAACAATGCACATGAAACCCTGATTTGGGCATCAAACCGCAAAGACTCGAATTATACCTTTCATTACAAAGCCCTCAAAGCCTATAATGAAGATTTGCAGATGCGCAGTGATTGGTATATTCCGATTTGTGGAGGGGAGGAAAGAATAAAAGTGAATGGTCAGAAGGTACACGCCACCCAAAAACCCGCAGAATTGTTGTTTAGGGTGATACTGTCCTCGACCAATCCGCAAGATGTGATTTTAGACCCGTTCAATGGCAGTGGCACTACAGCATCAGTAGCCAAGTTATTGGGAAGGCAATATGTGGGCATAGAGCGCGAAAGTTTTTACATAGAGGTTACGAAGGAAAGATTAAGAAAAGTTGTACCTTTGGAACAGCCCCTGCTCGAACACCGCATAGAAAGCCCGAAAATAAAAGTGCCTTTCGGCAATTTGGTAGCAAGCAATCTGATTGTGGCAGGTGAGTGGCTTATCTCGCCTACAGGCAAGGAAAAGGCGCAAGTAATGGCAGATGGGAGTGTGGTATGGGGCGAAAATACAGGTTCTATTCACCAAGTAGCCAAGAACATCGAAGGCAAGCCAAATGCCAATGGTTGGAAATTTTGGTTTGTGTGGCGTGAAGAGACATTGATAATGTTAGACGATTTGAGGCAAGCCTATATACAAAAAAACGAAATAAACTTGTAGCGAATTTGCGTTGCAAACTTACTACAGCCCCTAATCAATGAACTAAGATAGAAAAGTCAAAATAAGTATGAATACGCAACTTTCGCTAGACATCTCTGATGAACTGCATTGCATTATAAACACACAAGGCGAAATTTTGGGCTTGAACCAAAAATTTGCAGAGGTGTTGTATATGCGCAAAGATGCTTTGTCGGGTAAAATATTGTACGAACTCTTGCCCGAAGCCCTACAAGAAGGGTTCAAAGAACAAGTGGACACTTTGCTACTCTTGAAAGCCCGCAATTTTCAGGTGGAATTGCTGAACGCGCTCAAAGAAACGGTGCAGGTAAGGGGACGCATGATTTTGGACTCCGAGCAACAAATACATTTGTCAGGCACTATATTCTTGTCGCAAGAGGCGCGTTTGGCTCGCTTCAAACGCTTTTTCGACCTTTCGCTCCTCGAAATGGTAGTGAGCATAGGCATTGATGGCAAGTTTACGTACTTCAATCGTGGCTTTGCTGACATTCTGGGCTTCTCTTTCCAAGAAATCAACCATACAAGTTTTTTTGATATGATTGATGCCACCCAACTAACCGAAACGATGGCGCACCTCGAAGCCCTGCGCATACACGAAGGCATTACACGCAATTTTAACAATAGATGCAAGCAAAAAAACAACAATTATAGGGTGATTTCGTGGCGTATGACCTTCAACAAAGATGCGTACTATGCCGTAGGAACAGACATTACCGAACAAGAAGAACAGCGTTTGCAAAATGAAAGGTTGCTCAAAGACCTTGAAATGCAAAACAAGGAACAAAAACATACCTTGCAAGAACTTGAAACGCGCAATTTTGAACTCGACCAATTTGTCTATAAGGTGTCGCATGACCTTCGCGCTCCGCTTACCTCCATTATGGGGCTTATCAATTTGTCGCGCCTCGATGGAGACTCGCCTGAAAAAGTGGTGAATTACATCAATATGATGGAAACCAGCACGCAAAAATTGGACAGGTTTATAACTTCCCTGCTCGAATATTCAAGGTCGAACCGTGAGTATCAAGATGTGGAAAAGATTGATTTTGAGGAGATTATAGAGAATAGTTTGGACGGATTGAAATATATCAAGGGTTTTGAAAAAATGCAAATAGACATCGAAGTAAAGAAAAGTGATATTGCGTTCTTTGCCGAGCCTATGAAGTTGAGCATTATTTTCAACAATATTTTATCCAATGCGGTCAAATACCAAAACAAACGCATCTCGCCTAATATCCTGAAAATAGAAATAGATTATACGCCTGATTGGTATGCCAATATTCGCATTTGGGACAATGGCATAGGCATCAATCAACGCTACTTGGATAAGGTTTTCAATATGTTTTTCCGCGCTACGGAAACTTCGGAGGGTTCAGGCTTGGGCTTGTATATCGTGAAGCAGGCTGTGGAACGCGTGGGTGGTGCTGTCCAAATCAATAGCGACTACGGAAAATCTACAGAAGTGATTATGCAAATTCCAAATAGAAACCCTGATATTATGTAACGTAGGCAAGACGAACAAGATGCTTATTCAACCTTACACTGCCCAATGGATAGCAGATTTTGAGTCTATTCAACATATTTTGCAAGAAGCCTTGTTATCTCTGCCCATATCTATAGAGCATGTGGGCAGTACATCTGTGCCAGATTTAGATGCCAAGCCTATCATTGACATTGATGTTGTGATGTACGCGCCTTTGGAGTTTGAAACGGTCAAAACAAGCTTAGAAGCCATTGGCTATTATCACAATGGCAATCAAGGTATCGAAGGGCGCGAGGTATTCAAACGGCAAAAAATGGTTACTAAACACAATGTATTAGATTTTATAGTGCATCATTTGTACGTTTGCTCACAAGATAGTACGGAACTACGCAGACATCTTGCCTTCAGGGATTATTTGCGTACCCACGCGGAGGCAAGGCTTGCCTACCAACACCTAAAATATGCCATAGCCGAAGAAGCCCAACAAGACCAAAAAGAATATGCTCGCCTGAAGGAGCTAAAAGCGAAAAATTTTATAACAAGCTTGAGCTAAACACTTCATTTTTTATTACCCCATCACCACCAAACCCATTTGAACGGCTTGGGGCAACCAAAGATTGGCTTCTGCCAACAAAACGCCATACGAAACATTTGCTTGTTGGCTCGTTGTGTGCAAGACTTGATGCAAGGGTAATTTTTGCTCGCTTTGCAATGCCACAAGCAACGCATATTGCCATTCATTCAAATCATTCATCTGCAATCGGTAGTGCATACGGCTTACTGCCAAATAAGCGGTTTTTATTTCGGGCATTTCGGGTTGCTCGCCTACGAGCAATTTATGGTAATAAGTACGCAAAGGCATCTTTAGCTGTAGTATTTGTAGGCAAGGGTGGGCTTGCACATACACTTCTTGCCCTGTGAAAAAAGCGAAAAATTCGGGTTCTTGTGTGGTCGTTCCTTCTGTACCTTGCCTACGCAACGCTTCTATACGCGCTCTTTCTATGCGTGCTAAGTCTATAGGCAAGTCATATTGCGCGTTTGTGTGCGCGTCTGCGTCAGGCAAGGCAGGGCGCGTTTTTTGCAAAAAATCTGCAAAATCGTAGGTAAGGTCATACAACGAAAAAGACGTAGAAGGCTTGGTAAGCAAATAGGCTTTGGCAAACATCACAAACAAATCTTCGCCCCAATAAGCCCGCAAAGCAGGCAAGTCCGCCTCCACGCACTCCAATAGGCGCAACACATAGCCCGTAGTATAAACACCCAAGCGGGTTTCGATAGGCAAGTCACGTTTTTGAACTATGATGTCTTGCGGAGTCAGTCCGAAGAAATGATGAGCGCGAGCCGTTTTTTCGTAGAGGTTGCCCTTGCCTACCAAAACAGCCGTAAGCCAATGTTGCAAGGTGGAAAGTGTTTGATTAGTTTGCATACGCCGTATGTAGGTGAGAAGGGTTAGAAATGGGGCTTTCGGTAGCGGTAGGCAAGGCAGGAAAGCCCGCAAACTCGCCTAAAAGAGCCTGTTTTGCTTTGTGCAGTTCTTGCACCAATTCAGGAAAAGCAGGAATATTCGCGTCCCATTCCAACAAAGTAGCCACTCCGCCTGTTAGTTCTTGTGCCAAACGATACAACTCCCACACTCGACTCGGCACGGGTTGGTCGTGTGTGTCCACAAAATACCCGCCACAGTCCGAAGGTCCCGCTATGTGTATCTGCACAATGCGTTCATGAGGCACATTTTGGATATACGTTTCGGCTTCATAGCCATGATTAGTAGCCGACACATAGACATTGTTCACATCTAACAAAAGCCCGCAATCCGTTAGGCGCGTCAGTTCGCTCAAAAACTCCCATTCGTGCATCGTGGAGGTCGTAAATTCCAAATATGTAGAAGGATTTTCGAGTATCAAAGGGCGTTTCAAAAAATCTTGCACCCGCAAAACGCGCTCTGCAGTATGGCGCAGACTTTCCTCTGTGAGGGGCATAGGCAAGAGGTCATGCGTGTTCAGTCCGTTTACGCCTGTCCAGCAAAGATGGTCAGAAATCCACGCGGGTTGTACCAGCGTAGCCAAGTCCTTTAGTTTTTGCAGGTAGGCAAGGTTCAACTCGTCTGTACTGCCTATAGACATCGAAACGCCATGCATCACTACAGGCTTTTGTTTGCAAATATGCTCCAAAACATAGCGCGAAAAGCCAAAATTATCGATGTAGTTCTCGCTGATAATCTCAAACCAATCCACTTCAGCCTTGTGTTTCAGCAAGTAGTCGTAATGTTGGGTGCGCAATCCCACACCCAAGCCCAAGTTAGGCAAGTTGAATTTGTTAGCCATTGGAGGAAGTTTATAAAAGTGTGGTGTAAAAACAAAAAGTATAAAATGCTTCAATAGGATAAGAGCTAAAACCCTTATCCTATCAAGCAAAAAATACTATGAAAAACTATATTTCAAATGCTTTATCTTAGGTCGAAGGAGGAAACGCGATACGGAGGTCGCTTGGTTTGGGTTTTTCGGGGAGTTCCTCTACACCTCTGTTCTGCAATACTCTTGTATAAGCCTCCCAAGCCACATCATACACCAATTCGCCTTCTTGGTAAGCATAGATTCCTTGTGCGCCTTTTATCTCTACAGTTTGCCAACCGACTATTTTCATGTGTTGTTCTTTTAACTCTAAATCAGGCTTTTTAATGTCCGAATATTTTGTTATAGGGTATGGTAGCAAAGCCATTACCCCAAAGTTGAAATCAAAAAATTTCATTTTGCCTTTGGGCGTAGGGAACATTTGCGAAGCCGAAATAGGCACAGCGCAACCGCCAAAACCACCACATTTATTGTCTGAAGGCGCACTGTATAGGTCTTCTTTTTTAGGATCAGGCGTAGGCATACCACACAATACTTGTCCTTGTTTTTTTGTGCCACCGCTTTGGCTACAATTACCACCCCCATTTACAGATTGCACAAAACCACAACCGCCCTGAGAACGGCAATCGTTAGAACCTATGCAAGTATGGAACACTGCCACGTCAGGGAAATCTTCCTTGCCTGCTTGCGAGGGGTCTAAGTTCATGCCTTGGCATGCATGGTACAAAACATTGGGGTCTTTGGCAGGTAAAGCTGTAGAAAGGTCAGGCACTTTGCCAAAAATAGCCCAGCAAATCGACATTCTGTCCCCTGTGCCACCCATAGCAGGCGAAGGGAAGTTGATTTTTTCGTTTTTCCAATAGGTATCCAATACAGAAGTCATACCATACAACGAACCTACAGAGGCTTGGCTCAAAAGCTGATAATTAGCCTCATGGTCTCTCTCTTTGAGGTTATTCAAGGCTTGCGCTATCTCTTCGGCAGTAGGCAAGTTGGGGTGATTTTTGCGGTTCTCCTCATAGTCTGCTAAGTTTGTGATGAGGTCGCTTGCCTGCCAACGGTTGCCTTCTGCGTGCCACATATCCCACGTCTTGAAGCCTTCTTGCTTAATAATTTCCTTTATGTCTGTAAAGATTTCGTAATGATCCATCTCGCCATTATCGCCTGCACGCGCTTCTGCTTGCGCTGAAACAGGTTCTTGCTTGCCTACATCATTGTAGGTAGGATAATCAATTTCAAGGTTTTCTTTGCTCGGTTGGTAGCGATTGAGGACAGCCATTACCATAGGCTCGTCTGATTTGCTTGCCTGCTGTGGAGCCAAACGCTCACGAATCCTGCTGACCGCTTCTCTGCCTTCGCCTTGGTCGGTAATGCCCTCAATCATATCCAGCACTTGCTTGAGTGCGTCTTCAGCTGAAGCATCAGCCGTAATGCAGGTCTTCATGTGTGGATATTGCTTTTCTTTGCGGGGTTTGGCAGAAACCACATTGAACAAATCGCGTTGCAAAGAACACTTCACATACAGTTTTTCCCAAAGTGTTTGACCATCTTCGTATTGAATGGAGAGATACTCCCACAAAGCCACATACATACGCCCTATAGTGCCAAACATAGGCAAGTCAGCTTCTTCTTTATCTACAGTCCAGCCTTCGAAGGGAACGCTGTGCGTGTATTTCGTATCCCAAATTTCTTTAGGGATAAATTCCTCTGCTACCTCTTCCATTTCCTCAACTGCCAAAAAGAGTTCTACTTGTTTGGCGTTCAATGCGCCAATGTTTACCTCCACACCCGCATAAGGGTTAGGCTTGCCTGCAGGCGAGTCTTTGAAGTCTGCCAAATCCACAATGTGCGGAATGATAGTCTTGCCTGCACCGTAGCAAATCCAGCCATGATTTTTGTCTTGCAAAGCGGGGCTTGTGAAAGAAGGCACTTGCCCAATGGCTACCGAAATGTTAGAAGCCATTTGCAGGTGCAACATTTCCGCAATAAACACACTGAAAATTTTGTTGAACGCATTTTCGTTAGGCGTTAATTCTTTAGGTGGTTTGGGCGTGATGCTCATACCAGGCCACCATCTGCCCTGATAAAAGTTATTGCCTTTTGCATTGATTTGGTGCTTGCCTTCTATGGAATAGAGCGAAGACATATAGAGCGGAATGGTAAACAGTTCTACGTTTACCGCGCCTTGTATCAAGGCATAGACAGCAGATTTATCTGCCTCAAAGTTTGACAATGAACGCCCTAAGAGGCTTGCATCATCTCGAAAAAGTAAGAAGGACATATATTATAGGGTAAATTTTAGTCAGGTTTTGCTAATTTGCGCTTTTTACAGCACATTATTTGGTTTTCAGGAATTTTTGAAAAATTTTTAAATGGTTTTAATAATATACCCCTTTTTATACCACAATGCTATACACAAAAAATTGTTTATGCAAATTTTTCACTTTAATTTTTTGTTACTTTTCGAAGCAAGAAAAACTCCCCTCCCCTATTTTGAAGGCGCATTTTTTTTATTTCAATTTTTTTTAGCTAATATTGGCGTTCCAAAATTGACCTAACAGCACGTATAATCCAATGTTCCGCCTTTTCTTTTTTGCCACTTTACTACATTTAGTAACCATTTTTTTCACGCCTTGCCTGCTGTACGCCCAAAATTCGAACAATAAAACGCTTCGAGTGGGTGTTTACAACAATCCGCCCTTAGTATTCAAGGACAGTGCTGATGGTGGCTACAAGGGCATTTACATCGACTTGTTAGAGAACATAGCCATAGAAAGGCGTTGGAACTTGAAGTATGTATATACCGACTCGCTCAATACAAGCCTGCGCAACTTGAAAGATGGCAAAACCGATATTTTGGTGGCTATTGGCTACTCAGAGGAAAGAGCGCAACAATATGACTTTACCAAACGAACCGTGCTAACCAACTGGGGCGAGGTCTTTGTGCATAAGGATAGCAAAATTCGCTCTATTCTGGACTTAAAAAACAAAAAAGTAGCTGTAGTAAAAAATAATTTTTACTATGAGGGAAGTCATGGATTGCGCAATACTGCCAAAGAATTTAAGTTAGACATCGATTTTGTAGAAGTAGGTTCGTTTGATGCTGTGCTGAAAGCTATTGATGAGAAAAAGGCGGAAGCGGGTTTGATAAGTGCCTTGTTTGGGCAAATGTACCAAAAGAAACACCAAATCAAAGCAAGCCCCATTATTTTCAATCCCAACGAACTGCGTTTCGCCTTGCGCAAAGGCAATGAGGACAATGAAAACCTCATCAAAGCTATAGATGCGGAACTAAAAAAAATGATAGACAATGAAAATTCGGTCTATTATCATACGCAAAGCCGTTGGCTGAACCACACGATAGGCGGTTTTAGCTATGTTTGGCTCTTGTGGGTATTGGCAGGCGTGGGCGGTATTGCCGCGTTTTTCTTGATTATCAGCTTCGTGTTGCGTAGGCAAGTGCAAAAGCGCACCCGTGAACTTGTGGTAAAAAACAAAGAAATCCAAGAACTCAACGAAGGGCTGGAGCAAAAAGTGAAAGACCGTACCGCTGAAGTAGTGAAGCAAAAAGAGGAAATAGAACACATCAACAAACACATGAAGGATAGCATCACGTATGCCCGCAAAATACAAGAGGCAATGCTACCCGAAGACACACGCATCGAACAGCATTTGCCCGAACATTTTATTTTGGCAATGCCCCGCGACATTGTATCAGGTGATTTTTATTGGTTCTCGCACACGAACAGACATGGCGTGAGTTTTATTTCAGTGGCAGACTGCACAGGGCATGGCGTACCGGGCGCGTTTATGAGTATGCTTGGCAAATCTTCTTTGGATTACATCATGCACGAAATGGACGTAGCTACTTCGGATATTATCCTGAATGAATTGCAGTTGGCGGTGTATCGCGCTTTAGGCAAAAACGCCAAAGATGGTATGGACATTGCCGTTTGTGGCTTTGATTTTGATAATATGAAACTCTATTTTGCAGGGGCGCAAGGCGACTTATTCCTCATGCGTAATGGCGAAATAACCGTTACCAAAGGCGATAAAGCTCCTATAGGTGGCGACACAAAGCACTACAGCGAAGAGCGCAAACACAAGCTACACACGATAGAGATGCAAAAAGGAGATGTTTTTTATATGACTTCTGACGGCTATATCGACCAATTTGGAGGCGATGAAAATTTCAAATACGGCAGTAAGCGTTTCCGCGATTTGCTCAAAGAGGTTTGCGCCTTGCCTATGCAGGAGCAAAAGCAAATTTTGCAAACTACCCACTTAGAATGGCGCAAAAACACCAAACAATTAGATGACGTGCTGGTAATAGGCGTAAGAATATGAGTGCATGGTTGTTGATTTTTGTAGGCAGTGGCTTCGGAGGTATTACGCGCTATGCTGTAGGCAAGGCAGTACAAGCTTGGTGGACAAATGCGTTCCCCTTGCCTACCATGCCGAAATGCAAATGTTCCTCATGACAGGCTTTTGTGGCGGTTTTAGCACTTTTTCGACCTTCAGCCTTGAAACCCTGAAACTTTTGGAAGCAGGACAATATGCGTATGTGATAAGTTACACGCTTTTGAGTGTGTTGTTATGTTTGGGTGCGGTGTGGGCGGGTTTACGCATGAGTGGATAAAATTCGGTAACAAAAAAAGCTACCCCAATGCTGTCAAGCTAAGGAATTTTAGACAGGATTAACAAGATTTACAGGTAAATTGGGCTTATTTTTATTGTTTTTGACGCACTAAAGAAAAGAAAAAATCCTGTTAATCTTGTTAATCCTGTCTTCTGTTTGTTAGCTTAATAGCATTGAAGGCTACCCTTTCGGATAGCCTTTTGTATTTAGCCTTTTGCCTTGTCTTTGCGCGTTTGTGTCGTGATGTTCAAAAACTCCACCGCCACCGCGAAGGCTAACGAGAAATAAATGTAGCCTTTTGGAATGTGGAAATGCAAACCATGCGCTATCAGCGAAACGCCTATCATTATCAAGAAGGAAAGAGCCAAGACCTTCACCGCAGGGTGTTCGTTCACAAAGTCGCCAATACCTTTCGCCAACAGCAACATCACTACCATAGACACTACCACTGCCGAAATCATCACACCAATATCATCAACCATACCAACAGCCGTGATGACCGAGTCAAGCGAAAACACAACATCAATAATCACAATCTGTAGAATAATGGTGCTGAAAAGAGCCTTTGTAGGCGAGTCTGTTTCTTGATTGTGCGCATTTTCCACTTTTTCGTGTATTTCCTTCACACTCTTGTAGATAAGAAAAAGCCCGCCTATCAACAAAATCAAGTCCCTACCCGAAACCTTTTGCTCGCCTACCGCAAAAAGCGTGTAGGTAAGTTTCATCATCCACGAAAGCGAAAGCAATAGCCCCAAACGCATCAAAAGAGCCAATAAAAGCCCAATTTGTCGAGCTTTGCCTTGCTTTTCTTGAGGCAATTTGTTCGTGAGAATGGAGATAAAAATGATGTTGTCTATCCCCAATACAATCTCGAGAGCAAGCAACGTAGCGAAGGCAATCCAGCCTTCAGGGGTGAGTATCCAATCCATAGTAAGACTACTTTTTAACAGAGTATTACTATAAACTCATACAACCCTTATTTTGTTTCATTTTTTTGTAGGCAAGGCAGGCAAGCCTGATGCGGGGCGTAATGAAACCACTTGTTTTGCAACTAACAAAGAAAAAGGCTAACTTTGCAAAGAATATGAATAAAACGCTTGAAGCAAACATGGAAAACACCTCAGCAGAAGCAACATCACAACCCCACAACACACCCTCGAAGAAGGAAAAACAGAAAAAAACTAAACTCCGCGAATGGCTTGATGCCATCGTGTTTGCGGTAGTGGTAGCAACGATAGTGCGTTGGGGCTTTTTCGCGCCTTATACCATTCCTACGCCCTCGATGGAAGGCACACAATTAGTAGGAGATTTTTTGTTTGTAAGCAAGATAGCCTACGGCCCGCGCACACCACGCACCATTTTGCGCGTACCTTTGACCGATAATAAAATTTGGGGAACAGAAATTCCTGCCTACTTGAGTTTTATTCAACTGCCTACCTTTCGCATACCGGGCTACACTTCCGTACAACGCAATGACGTAGTAGTATTCAATTTTCCAGACGAAGTAGCTCCTATAGATATGAAAACGCACTACATCAAAAGATGCGTAGCAGTAGCAGGCGACAAATTGGCGGTAAAAGATGGGCAGTTATACATCAATGGCGCGAAAGCCAAAAATCCCCCTCAAATGCAATATGCCTACAAATGCGTGTCGAAAGAAGAAATCAATGAACGCAATTATGTTGATGTGGGCATCAATGTAAGTGATGTAGAGCCTATAGTTGATGGAGGCGAGTCATACAAACTCATTCACGCTACCGAAGACGAGATTAAGAAACTGAAAGAGGCACAACTTTTTACCAAAATAGAAAGAAGCGTTAGGGGTGTGAATATGCCCGACTTTGGCGACAAACAACGCATTGCTTCTTATTGGTCGATAGAATGGACTTGCGACAACTTTGGCGAAATAACCATTCCTAAGCGCGGTATGACCATAGAGATGACTCCGCAAAACGTGAAAATCTACGCGCCTACTATCAAAAGATTTGATTGGAACGAAAAAGTAGAAATTACAGATGATGCGGTGCTTATCAATGGCAAAAAAATAGATAAATACACCTTCAAACAAGATTATTTCTTTATGATGGGCGACAACCGCCACAATTCGCTTGACTCGCGCTATTGGGGTTTTGTACCCGAAGACCACGTAGTAGGGCGTGCTTCTATCACATGGCTTTCGCTTGACCCCACGAGGTCGCTGTTTGGAGGCAAGATTCGCTGGAGCAGAATGTTTCAAGGTATTTACTAAATCTTTAGACAGGATTAACAAGATTTTCAGGATTTTTTTATACTATCAATCCATAATTTCACTTCAAAATAATACCAACTAATTTTGATGAGGCAATTATAAAAAATAGGCTACCCTGTGCGGATAGCCTATTTTTGTGTTTTAAGGACTTACCAATGATTTGATACCCTCTATCACACGCCCCTCTGTGCCATCTTCGGCAAACATCGAGTCGAGTTTGATAAGGTCTTTGTGCGATTTGAGCAAGCCCGAACTGTGCATATAACGCTCTACTGTGGTTTCATTGCCCGACCAAGTATTTTTGGCAACTGTGATGCCTATTCGATTGACATAAGAGAACATTTTTTTAATCAATTCGAGGGTTTTCTCGCCTGTATTCTCCCAATCATCGCCATCTGTGCCATGAAAGATATAAATGTTGTAATCCTTTGCCAAGCCTTCCTCTTGTATGATTTTATCCACCAACTCGAAGGCAGGAAAGATATTCGTGCCACCCGCTACAGAGGACTGATAATATGTATGAAAGTCAGGAACTTCTTTTGCCTCTGTGTCGTGCAGAATGAAGCGACTCATCACGTTGTTTTTGAATTGATACATCAGCCACGCATAAATAAACAAATGTTGCGTGCTGACTACTTCGGTAGGTTTGCCTTGCATCGAGCCAGAATAATCGCGCAAGAAGAACACAACGGCTTGCGTTTCATAATCCTTTTCGGCAGAAAGCACTCGATAAACTTTGTCTTTGGGGTTAATCAAAAGGTCTTCGGTCTTTACTTCCTCGCCTGCTTGGATAGTGCCAAGCAAGATGTTGGACTGCACAATGCGCTTCATGGTGGCTTTCAAGTCCAATAATTGCCCAAAACCTCTGTTTACGTCTGTCAGGTCGTACTGCAATTTGGTAAGCGAAGGCTTTTTACCTTTGTCTTTCAGGTTAGGCAAGTCGAATTTTTCGGTCAAGATACGTCCCAAATCAAAGGCTTGTGCCACTACGTCATGCTCGCCTCCTTGTCCTTGTCCCGCGCCATCTCCCGCGCCTTGTTGTCCTTGCTGTTGGGCGGGTTGTTCGCCTATCACATCGCCTACTTCGCCCTCCCCCACTCCGCCTGTTTGTTCGTCTTCGTCAGGCGAGTCGCCATGATAGAATTTCGTTTCTACAGTTGTAGGCACGATAACGATTTCCTGTTTATTTTTTTCACTGGGTTTTACCAATTTGCCAAGTCGGATACGGCGCGGAAAGCCGTCTTGCTCGCGCAGTTTGTCCTTGTCCAATAACTCTTCGAGGGTTTGCAAACCCAAGTAATAGGGAGTTTTGGGTGTGTGCATACGCAAAAGCACTTCCCAATCGCCCTTATCATAAATGCCTTCCCAAGACGTTTCGGTAGGCAAGGGTTTTATCTGATGCTGTTGGTCGCCTTGCAATTCGCGCTGTCTGCTGGCTTCTTCTTCGGGGGTGAGGTGCATAAGGGGTTGAAGGGTGAAAAGGTGGAAGGGCTGAGTTTTTTTTTGTTGTATGGTTATATGGTTGGTTGTTATATGGTTATATGGTTATATGGTTGTATGGTTATATGGTTGTTTGTTGTGTGGGTTGTGGTGCTAAGGTACGCATATTTTGTAAGAAAAACGTTAGGCATAGCCAAAAAGTTGTGAAAAAGTGTGATATTTGTTCGCAAGCTATGTAGCATAGGCATCTTTCCTGTAGCTAAAAAAGTGCTACATAATTTTGCCAGCATTTTCAAAAAAATAGCTCCTTACTATGCCAGCGCATCATAAGGAGCTATCGAGTAGGCAAGGCGATTGCTTATTGCACCACTACTTTGTGGAAATATTTGCGTTTGCCCTCTGAAAGTTCGAGGATATACACGCCAGCAGGCAAGCGACTTACATCAAACGTATGTTCGCTTACTTCCTCGCGGGTAGTAAGGTTGCTTTGTTGCACACCTTGTCCCATTACATTCATCAAACGCACCGCACCTTTTTGGATAAGCGGATTGCGTGTGAGGCGTACCGTAAGTTCGTCTTGTGCAGGGTTAGGATACACACTCAAGTAGCGCGTGATGTCGTCTTCTGCAGATGTAACCGTTTTCAAATCTACTTTCACAGGAGCAAGTTGTAGGTTGTTGAAAGCGTCTTCTGCCACAAAATACACATCATAATCCACGTTATCGGTTGTTCCAATCACATTAGCCGTAAAATCAGCAAAAGCTGTAGTATTGGTTATCGTGCCTTTGAATGCCGCTTGCACAGCCACATCAGACGAGTTTGTACCTGCTTTTACTTGGGCAGAGGTAGGTGCGGAAGCGTTGTTAGGCACAACCACGAAATACGTCTTGCCTACTTCGTTCAAACTGCTCACTGCGCGGAAAGATACAGAAGTGATTTGGTCAGCTTTGGGATAACCTGCCGTAAAAACAGGAGGTACAATATCTGCAGGGGCGGCGGTAACGTCTATTTTCACAGGGCTTGCCTGCAAGTTAGGAATAATATCCTCCGCTACTACATACACATCATAGTCAGTCAAAATCGTGATGCCCGTAATCGTAACAATGCTTGGCACATTGGCGGCACTGTGCGTGATAGCACCACGGAAATTAGCCGTAACTTGTGCGCCTGCGCCATTTTGCCCCAATTTCACTTGTGAAGCTGTAGGGGCAGATGCGCCATCAGGCACAACCACATAGT
>RDXI01000346.1 GCA_004292795.1 Bacteroidota bacterium
AATAGACATTCAAGACCTTGGCAAAAACAAGGATTTGCGCGAAATAGCTTTTACAGCCACAAGTGCGAGTGATGCGGGCATAGAGTTTTATGCTTGGGATTTTGCTTTTGATGGTAGTAAATTCTCGCCTACAGTCTATTTCGATAGGGAAGGCAAGCAAAGCTACAATTTTCCTGCGGGTGTGCATCAAATAGCGGTAAAAGTGGTGGACAATGAAGGATTAGAAAGTTTTGAAATCGTAAAAATCAAAGTAAATGGGGTAGTGGAACGTAAATAAAAATGTAGGCATCAAAGCTCCTGCACTTTTCCGCGAGGCAATCAAAAATTTGTTAGATTTTTGGTGATGCAAAAGCCGATTTTGTAGGGCGTTTGCAGGTTTGGTTTGAACTATACAGCAGGCATTTGACGTATCAAATGCCTATTTCTTTTTCTTATCTTTTTTGCGCACCTCGACCATATCCGCATATTTCAAGACCAAAGAGTTCATGGCATTGATTTCGAGGTTTTCGATGTTCTTTTGTGTGATGTGGATAGCCTCATCATAATAAAGCGGTATCAGGACTGCATTTTGCATCAGGGCGTTGTCCATTTTTGCATAATTTTCGTAGCGCGTGAATAGGTTTTGGCTGTTGCTTGCCTCCTCAAAAAGCGCGTCATATTCATTGTTCTTGAAATGAAAGAAATTCGGTCCCGTAGGCGAGAAATGCTTGCCGTAGCCAAGTGCCAAATAGTTTTCCGCATCAGGATAATCGGCAATCCACGAACCACGAAAGATATGCGCTTTGCCCTCGCCTACCAACCTTCGGTGCGTAGCAAATTGATTGATGTTTATTTGCACCTTCACGCCTATAGTTGCCCACGCTTTTTGTAAATATTCGGCTATTTCTTTGTCTGAAGGGTAAGTAGCCAAGACAAACGTAGGCAAGCCTTTTCCTTCGGCAAAGCCCGCTTCGTTGAGGAGGGCGAGTGCTTTTTTCAGATTATAGGCGTAGCCTTCTATCTTTGTGCTGTCGAAGGAAGGCAAGGAAGGAGGCGCGAAACCGTATTCGGCAGGCTTGCCTACATTGTTGCGCAAGAACGCGACCAATTCCTTTTTATTGATAGCATAACTCAAGGCTTGCCTAACCTTCACGTTTTGCAAAGGCGTATTTTCTGCGTCCTTGCCTACATAAAAACCCACATACTCCGTATTGAGGTAAGGCATTTTTTGGGCTTGGTATTTCTCCGCAAAACGTTCTCGGAAAGAGCCATCTTTATTCAAAATTTGGTCACGAGAACTCTCGGCTATGCTCATCACCAAATGCAAATTGCCGTTTGTAAATTCCAAAAACTCCGTATTCCTATTGTCCATCGTGGTTATTTCTATGCCATCAAGATAGGGCAATAATTTTCCTTTATAGTCGCGCTCCCAATACCTTTCGTGTTTGGCGAAAGTCAGTTTTTGCCCCAATACCCACGCCTCGAAGCGGAACGCCCCTGTGCCAACGGGATTTTTGCCGAAATCATTTCCATAATGTTCTACCGCCTCTTGTGGCACTACAAAACAATAGGGCGTAGCCAATAAAAAAGGCAGTTGTGGGCATCTTTTTTTCAAATAAATGCGCAACGTATATTTATTCAAAGCCTTGAAACAAGTATCAGCAGGCGAGCCATCGGGCTTTGCCAGCACCTTGTCGCGCAATACCCACGCGCCTGTGCCTTCGCGGAACAAGCGTTGAAACGAATACACAAAATCCTTTGCCGTGAGTTCGCGTCCTTTGCCTTTGGGAAAGCAAGGGCTGTCGTGAAAATGCACATTCTTTCGGATATGCACCGTACAAACCAAGCCATCCTCGCTTACTGCCCACGATTCCGCCAATTCTTGTTTGGCTTCGAGGGTTTTGTTTAGGCTAAACAAGCCATTGTAAAGTTGGGTAGTCGCCCACACATTCGACCTGATGTTGGCGTAGGCGGGGTCTAAGGATGTGATACCGCCTGTTTGATTGTATCGGAAAATCTTTTGGGCAAGAGCAGGCAAGGCTATCAATACGAGCAGGCAAGTTGTAAAAAAACGTTTCATGTATGTTGCAAGGGGTTTGAAACACAAAGATAATAAAAAACTCCTATAGAAAAATAAAGTTTTTCTATAGGAGTCTGTCTTTGTAGGCAAGTCTTACAAGCTTGTTTGCAAGGTGCTATTGCCTGCTACTTCATATTGCTTGCCATGCACGAATAGGCTAATGGCTTGCGCACTTTCGTTTTCGAGAGTAACGCCTTCTTGCGCCACCTTCACACGCAACAATACGCCCCTGAAATTGACTTTGAACGTATAGGCACTCCATTTTTGAGGAATAAAAGGCGAGAAATGCAGTTGGTTATTGTTTATGCGCATTCCGCCAAACCCTTGCACA
Organism: Bacteroidota bacterium; assembly: GCA_004292795.1. Lineage (GTDB taxonomy): Bacteria > Bacteroidota > Bacteroidia > Cytophagales > Microscillaceae > RDXI01. Next base: position 2,391 of record RDXI01000346.1, read on the forward strand.
ATCGCCATCCAAGTGCCAGCCATACTCGTAATGTGGCAACCATCTTCTGTATCGTTGTTGTAATCATCAAGGTCGAGGCGCGAAGTACGCAAATACATCTCATGCGCTTTTTCTTGCTTGCCTAACTTTGCCGCGAGAATGGCATGAACACAAGGCGAGAGGCTCGACTCGTGTACGGTACGCGGTTCGTAGAAATCAAAATTTCTACGAATAGTGTCTATGTCGTAGCGGTCTTCAAATACATAAATGCCCTGAAGCGTGTCCGCTTGTTTGATGAAGCAAGAGCGCAATATTCTATCCCACGACCATTTTTGGTTCAAAGGCAAATGCTTTTTATCCAAGTCTTTCACTAAGATTTGCTCCTTGTCCAAATAGCCTTCTTGTTGCAAAAACACACCCAACGACTCCGAAGCGGGGTAATACATTTTTTGGGCAATGTCTTTCCAACGTGCTGTTTCTTTGGCTTCGTCGAATTTGATTTTGTTGCACAACGCGCTGTATTTGTCGGGTGCAGTACGCTTCACGAACTCGCCTACCTCGTGGGCATACTCCATGCACCACACCGCCATCATGTTCGTGTACCAGTTGTTGTTGATGTTGTTTTCGTATTCATTCGGACCCGTAACGCCCAAAATCACATACTTTTGTTTGTCTTCAGAAAAAGTAGTGCGCTGACTCCAGAACCTTGCAATGGCAACCAACAACTCAAGCCCGAAATCTGCCAAATACGACTCATCACCTGTATAGCGCACATAGTCGTAAACAGCCCTTGCGATAGCCCCGTTTCGGTGAATTTCCTCGAAAGTAATTTCCCATTCGTTGTGGCACTCTTCGCCATTCATCGTAACCATAGGAAACAACGCCGCGCCATCAGTGAAGCCCAACTTGCCTGCATTTTCTATAGCTTTGTCGAGTTGTTTGTAGCGATAAAGCAACAAATTACGCGCTACTTCAGGCGAGGCTGTAGCC
>RDXI01000347.1:0-2985 GCA_004292795.1 Bacteroidota bacterium
GGCACTGTCTTGGCTACTGCGGGTACTTCAGGCAAGTTTGACATGAACGGACAAACGGCTACTTATACGGCTCGCCAACAAATTTTGTTCGACAACTCGCGCCAACCTATCAGTTTTCAATACAAACGCGGTGGCGAATACAACGCAGGCAGACACACTGTAGAAATTTATTGCGAAGGCGAGAAAATTGGTATTGGTTCGTTTGATGTGCGTTAGTTTTTTGATGTTGGTTGTTTGATGTTAGATGTTAGTTTTTTGATGTTGGTAGGCTTTCTTTGTGGTTTGTGGGACACAAACCACAAAGAAAAACCTTATAGGTTTGGTTTTTAAAATAGCCCATGCAAACCATTTCCATTTTTGAGTATGACACCTTGCGGGTAGGCGAGCAAGGATTTACGGCAGAACACTTCGAAAGGCTTGCCTGCTGGCACAGCACACAGCCGAAGCAATATTTTTCATTGGGCTATGAGTCTATCACGTTCAAACAATTCGTGGGCGTGATGTGCGTGGGCGGGCTGACGCTCCAAATCTTGCCTAAAATAGACCGCGAAGCACAAGAAGACGCAGGCAAGATGCAAAAAATCTTGCTCCAAATGCTCCATGCGTGCCAAAAAATAACCATAGAAAGTAGCCAACAAGCCTTGCTCGATTTGCAGTCTTTGACTTTGTTGGACTTGTATATCGAGCTGTTTTTGCAAGAAACACAGTTTTTGTTGCGCAAAGGTTTGGTAAAAAAATACAGGCAAGAATCAGGCAATCTCTACACGCTCAAAGGCGCGTTGCAGTTCTCGAAACATCTTGCCTACAATGCCGTACACCAAGAGCGTTTTTATACCCAACACCAAGTATATGACCATGAACACGCCTTGAACCAAATCCTGCACAAGGCTTTGCATATCGTAGCGCGTTTTACACAAAATCCTTATCTGACCGACAAAATAGGGCGTTTGCGTGCTGACTTTCCTACCCTACAAGACATAAAAGTTACCGAAAAAACTTTTGAGAGAATACCATTCAACCGAAAAACTATAGGCTACCGCAAAGCCATTACATTGGCAAAAATGATACTCTTGCATTATATGCCAGACGTGCAAGGGGGCAGGCAAGATACACTGGCTATCTTGTTTGATATGAATAAGTTATTTGAGGAATATGTAGCCATCGCGCTTGGGCGCGGTTTGGTAGGCAAGTACGACATTACTACCCAAATACAAGAAAAGTTTTGGAAAGGCGAAAATGCCACATTGCGCCTAAGACCAGATATTTTGCTTGCCTCCCTCGAAAACCCAAAGGACAAAATCGTCTTAGATACCAAATGGAAAATGCCCCAAGACGACAAGCCAAGCTCTGCCGATATTTACCAAATGTTCGCCTATTGTGCGCATTTTGGCACTACACAAAGCCTGTTGCTGTACCCCACCGCAGGCAAGGACAAACTCCTGCAAGGCAATTTTCGCGCTCCCAACGAAGCCATCAGTTGTGGACTTTGGTTCATCAATTTGCTTGATGAGGACGGCAATTTAAAACGCGCTTTGCACTTTCCTACAGTGTGAAAACATTTTTCTATGTTTGGTTGTTATCAAAAATTTGATGCGTATATGCGGTGTTTGTGGGCTGAAATTAGGAGTTTTGAGAAATAAAGCCTAATTTTGCACCATTTCAATCGTTAATTGTACTTTTATCTATGCGCGTCTATTTCGACAATGCGGCTACCACGCCCTTAGCTCCCGAAGTTATAGAAGAAATGCTTCCTTACCTACACACACACTTTGGCAATCCTTCTTCCGTTCATTCGCATGGGCGCGAAACACGCAGTGCTATAGAAAAAGCGCGTAAGAAAGTAGCTACTTTGTTGAATACCTCGCCTTCCGAAATATTTTTTACCTCTGGAGGCACAGAAGCAGATAACTTTGCTATCACTTCTTCTATTGAAACGTTTGGTATTCAACACGCCATCACAAGTCCCATCGAACACCATGCCGTTCTGCACACCTTAGAGCATTTGGCGCAGGCAGGCAAGGTACGTTTGAGTTTGCTTGATGTGGACTCGAAGGGCAATATTGACTATGCACAACTCGAGGATTTGCTTCGCAAAAATCCTAAGTCGTTGGTGTCGCTTATGCACGCCAACAACGAAATAGGCAACCTATTGGACATGGAAAAAGTAGGCAAGTTGTGTAAAGAGCATCAAAGCCTTTTTCATTGTGATACAGTGCAGACGATGGGGCATTATCGCCACGATTTGCAACAACTCCCTGTAGATTTTATTGTAGGCGCGGGGCATAAGTTCCATGGTCCCAAAGGTGTAGGTTTTTTGTATATGAAAGCAGAAAACAAAATCCACCCTATGATTTATGGCGGGGCGCAAGAACGCAATATGCGCGGTGGTACTGAAAATCTGTACGGCATCATTGGCATTGCGAAAGCTCTTGAACTTGCCTACCAAGACATGGCAGCGCATCAAAAGCACGTTACCAAACTCAAAAGCTACTTCATAGACCGCCTCCGCGAAACCATAGAAGGCGTAGAATTCAATGGCGAGTCGGCAAATCTTAACAAAAGCCTTTATACTGTGCTGAATGTGTGCTTGCCTGCTTCTGAAGTGGGCGATATGCTGTTGTTCAATTTGGATATTGCGAAAATTTCTGCATCGGGTGGTAGTGCTTGTTCGAGTGGTTCAGAAATTGGCTCTCATGTCTTGCGTGCTATCGGGGCGCACAAAGAACGCGCCAATGTACGCTTTTCGTTCAGTCGCTACAGCACCATAGAAGAAGTAGATTATACCGTACAAAAACTCCAAGAATTGTATCCTGTATTGGCTTAACCCCCCCTAACATCTAATATCTAAAACCTAACATCTAATACCAAAATAAAATGTAAGATGCACCAAAAACTTAACACGGAGATACAGAGAAGCACTAAGAAACACTGAGTTCTTTGTGTAGCTCTGTGGTTCTCCGTACCTCTGTGGTATTTTTTACGCAA
>RDXI01000347.1:2999-6343 GCA_004292795.1 Bacteroidota bacterium
CTAACATCTAACATCTAACATCTAACATCTATTTTCTTACTAACACTTATCCATTTCTTTTTGAGGGTGTTGAAGTCTATTTTTTCCTTCGCTACATACACTATAGCAAGGTGTTGCAAGGCAGGCAAGCCTTCCGCATTGTAGAAAAGCCGTTTGTGGGTTCTGTAGAGTTCGCGCAAACGCCTTTTTACCCAATTTCGGTCAGTAGCAAGTTTGAAATTGCGCTTCGAAACAGAAAACAAGACTTGGGTAGGCAAGGCATCTGTCGTTGCTTTGCGCTTGAAGGTAAGTTTGAAAGGGTGCGCAAAAACACTCTCGCCTTCTTTGAAAAGGGCTTGGATAGAAGGCTCATGACACAAACGTTCCCCTTTGCTTAGTTTGAAATTGTTAAAATCTGTCATATTTTTTTCCAAATATACGCTGTTTTTGGAAATATATAAATTGTTCGTTAAATTGCATCTCGAATTTTAACCCTTTTATTTCATAATTATGAAAAAAATGAAACAACTGCTTGCCAGCGTTGCGCTTGTGTCGGCTGTATTTTTCTCTTCTTGTAAGAAAAAAGAACCACCCGTAGCAGATTTTACGCCTTCAGCTACTGCTATTGAATTGAAAGATGCTGTTACTTTTACAGATAAAAGTGCAAATGCAACTTCTTACAAATGGGAATTTGGTGATGGTGGTACATCTACCGAGAAAAGCCCTACCTACCAATTTAAAAAAGGTGGTACTTATAAAGTGAAATTGACCGTTACGAATGACGATGGTTCTTCTACCAAAGAAGCTACAGTACAAGTAAAAGGCTACTTCTTGAAAAATGTAACCATTACAGCTTTCAATGCTGATTCTGACGCTAATACAGCAGGTGTTCAGCCTTGGGATACAGATGGAACTACTGCTGATGTTACTATGTCTATGGGACCTTACAATGGGGCTACTTCAGGCAGTCCATGGGATTTTAACAAAGGTCTTTTCGTTTTTGAGTCTGGGGTGGAAGATAACGCAGTAGGTCCTTTCACATGGACTTGGGGATCTACTTTGGCGACTTCTGACTTTGGGTTGTTGGCAAGCGGTACTGCTACAAGCTATACAGCAGGACCTATTGAATTGACAACAGGCGATTACTACCTCGCTTTTTATGATGAAGATGGTACAACTCCCAACTTTACATACCAAACTATGTTTGGTTCTACCGCATTCAAAGGACTTATCAACAATGGCAATACAGCTGGGGCTGGTGGCGCACCTATCAACTTTTTCACTAGTACAAACGGGACAACAGCTACTTTTGCTTTTACAGCTAATAGCGGTGCGTGGAACGTGTCTATGACGTTTGATGTAAGACTTCCTTAATCATTCTTTGTATTGATGAAATGAAAAACCTCGCTTACGCGAGGTTTTTTGCATTTATATCTCGCGCAAGCGAGGTTTTTTACATTTGTATCTCGTGCAAGCGAGGTTTTTTGTTTTAGGCTTCTTCCAAAAAAGGCAATAATACTTGCATAAAGGCTTGTGGCTGTTCAGCTTGTACCCAATGCCCCGCGTTGGCAACTGTAGCGATTTGCCCCTTTGGAAAAAAGGTACTTATTGTTACCTCATCTTGCACAGTAATATAATCCGACTTTTCGCCTCTGATGAATAGCGTCTTGCCTGCATAATGCAAGTTTTCAGGGAAAGATTGCCCGACTTCCTCTATTTTTTCGGTAATGACAGGCAAGTTCATACGCCACGCAAAACTGTTGTCAGCTTTGCGGTAAAGGTTTTTCATCAAAAATTGGCGCGTGTCTAAGGCTGGAATGTGCAAGGCAAGCTGTGCATCTACTTCTTGGCGCGAGGTAGCGGAGGCAAGATTGATGCTATTCAAACCCGCCAAAATCGTTTGATGATGAGGCGGATAATAACGAGGTGCAATATCGACTACGACCAACTTTTGCAACAAATCAGCGTGCTTGCCTGCAAAAAGCATAGCCGTCTTGCCTCCCATCGAATGACCTATGACAATAGGATTGATGATGTGATGGTCTTGTATCAATTCCACCAAATCGCGCACCATAGCCTCATAGTGCCATTCTTCGCTCCATTCAGACAAGCCATGATTGCGTTGGTCGACCAAAAAAACTTGGTATTTTTCGGCAAGCTGTTTGCCAAGCGTAAACCAATTATCAGACGAACCCATCAAGCCATGCAAGATAATGAGAGGCTGTCCATTGCCCAAAATGCGCGTGTGAAGTTTCATAAATATTTTCCGCTTTTTTTCAAGATGTCAATAATGTCTTTCCTTTTGTAAAGTTCGGCAGTTTGCATAGCGTCCAATCCCTCAAAAATAGCCTTGATATGCGGGTCTGCGCCATTTTCCAACAAATAGCTTGCAATGTGCGTATGCCCGTTCTCGATGCTCACGTTCAGGGCAGTACAAAGAATTTCGGGGTGTTGATAGTTTACATCTACGCCCATTTTGAGGTGATATTTGACCAATGGAAGGTTGCCATTTTGGGAGGCTTCAAACATTTCTTTCCAATCTCCGCCATTCATAAGGTATCAGGTAAGTTTATTTTGAGTAAAACAAAAAATTGCCTCATAAAGTTTGGTAACGTTGCAAAGGCAAAGATAGCTTTTTCACAAGAAAAACATAGCATAAAATTGTTTCACGCATAATTTTTGCTATATTTGTGCTTGATTGTGTTGGTCAATCCAAGCATACTCCTCATGGCGCAACGCCCAAAGCCATGCGCCAACTAACGATTGCTTGGACATTACCACACAATTTCTTAGTATCTTTGCAAAAAATATTCTCTTTTTATGCAAAATACCCTTGCCTATGCGCAAGCCCAAGACGCACAAGATACGTTGCGCTCTTTTCGGGCAGAATTTCACATTCCCCAACATACCGATGGCACAGACATCTTGTATTTCACAGGCAACTCGCTTGGCTTACAACCCAAACGTGCTATGCACTACTTGCAAGAAGAAATGCAAAAATGGCAAACGCATGGCGTAGAAGGGCATTTTACCGAACCGCGCCCTTGGTTCGATTATCACAAGCATTTGCGCAAAGGGCTTGCGCATCTCACAGGAGGCAAGGAAAATGAAGTAGTGGCTATGAACTCGCTTACGACTAATTTGCATATATTGCTTACTACTTTCTACCAACCAACAGGCAAGCGCACTAAAATTTTGATAGAAGAAGGAGCGTTCCCTTCCGACCAATACGTAGCCGAGTCGCAGGCAAGGTTTTATGGCTTGAACCCCGAAGAAACCGTAGTGGAACTGCCTACAGGTGCAGACGCAGTAGGCAAGATTCGAGAATTGGGCGACACTTTGGCGGTGGTAATGCTCGGCGGAGT
>RDXI01000348.1 GCA_004292795.1 Bacteroidota bacterium
GACTTTACCTTGCCTGCCTCACGTGGTACAAACGGACAAGTGCTTACTACCGATGGCGCAGGGGTTACAAGCTGGACGACATCAATACCAAGTGGAGGAAGTGGCTGGTTACTTACAGGAAATGCAAGTACTGCTACTGACTTCATTGGCTCTATAACCAACCAACCCTTTGTCTTCCGCACCAACAACACCGAAAAAGCACGCATCACAGCCAAAGGTGCTTTTGAAGTAGGACAAGGAACAGTGAAAAATATCTTTATAGGAAAAGATGCGGGCTTGAATACTAACCTTGCCAATTCAAATGTGATAAATTTTCCTAATACTTTTATTGGTTTTGAGGCAGGACGCTCCAACACAACGGGAGGTGGTAACCATTTCTCGGGCTACAAAGTAGGAATTGCTAACACAACGGGAAATAATAACTATTTCTCAGGCTATCAGACAGGGCTTAGCAACACAACAGGTCATTCTAACTATTTCTCAGGCTATAATGCAGGGCAATCCAACACAACAGGGAGTGAAAATTATTTCTCAGGCTATCAGACAGGGCTTAGCAACACAACGGGCAATTCTAACTATTTCTCTGGCTATAAAGCAGGGCTATTCAACACTACAGGAAGTTTGAACTATTTCTCAGGCTATAACGCGGGGCAATCCAACACTACAGGGGTGGAAAACTATTTCTCAGGCTATAATGCAGGGCGTAACAACACAACAGGAAATGCTAACTATTTCTCGGGCTGTAAAGCAGGGACTGCCAACACAACGGGAGTTAATAACTATTTTTCAGGCTATCTGGCAGGGACTGCCAACACAACAGGGGGTAATAATTTGGCTATAGGATACCAAACGTTACAAAATGGTGCTACTCATAGCCAAGTTACGGCATTGGGCAACAATATTGACATCTCTACCATTCGTACTAATGTTACAGCATTAGGCTATGGGATTGCAGATGCCATGATAACCCAAGACAATATGGTGCGCATAGGCAACAACAGTGTTACGCGCACAGACCTCGCAGGGCAGGTAAGAGTCAATGCGCAATCCATGGGCACGTCTGACTTTACCTTGCCTGCCTCACGTGGTACAAACGGACAAGTGCTTACTACCGATGGCGCAGGGGTTACAAGCTGGACGACATCAACACCAAGTGGAGGAAGTGGCTGGTTACTTACAGGAAACGCAAGTACTGCTACTGACTTCATTGGTTCTACAACGAACCAACCCTTTGTCTTCCGCACCAACAACACCGAAAAAGCACGCATCACCGCGAAGGGTGCTTTTGAAGTAGGGCAAGGAACAGCCAACAATATCTTTATAGGAAAAGATGCAGGTTTGAATACAGATTTAACCAACGCAGGTGTCATAAACAATCCAAATACCTTTATTGGTTTTGAAGCAGGGCGTGCCAACACAACAGGATATGGCAACCATTTCTCAGGCTATCTGGCAGGGCGAGCCAACACAACGGGAAGTAATAACTATTTCTCAGGCTATTGGGCTGGGCGTGAAAACACAACAGGAAATGCTAACTATTTCTCAGGCTATTGGGCTGGACTTTACAACACAACGGGAACTAATAACCATTTCTCAGGCTATGCGGCAGGGCTTGCCAACACAACGGGAAGTCAAAACTATTTCTCAGGCTTTCAGGCAGGGTATTCCAACACAACGGGAAATCAAAACTATTTCTCAGGCTCTTATGCAGGGTTTGCCAACACAACGGGAGCTAATAACCATTTCTCAGGCTTTCGAGCAGGGCGTGCCAACACTACGGGAAGTCAAAACTATTTCTCAGGCTGTGAGGCAGGTAATTCCAACACAACGGGAAATAATAACCATTTCTCAGGCACTCGAGCAGGATATTTCAACACAACAGGAAGTAATAACCATTTCTCAGGCATGAGTGCAGGAGTTAACAACACAACAGGAAATTTTAACTATTTCTCAGGCTATAATGCAGGGCAGTCCAACACTACGGGAAATAATAACCATTTTTCAGGTCTGAGTGCAGGGCAGAACAACACTACAGGAGGTGATAACTATTTCTCGGGCTATGCGGCAGGGCTTGCCAACACAACGGGAAGTAATAATTTAGCTATTGGATATCAGACTTTGAGTAATGGTGCTACTCACAGCCAAGTTACGGCATTGGGCAACAGTATTAACATCTCTACTGTTCGTACTAATGTTACAGCATTAGGCTTTGGTATTACAAATGGTCTAATAACAGGCAATAATCAAGTTGCCATTGGTAATACTGCCGTAACGCAAATTCGCGCACAAGTAGCCAGCATTACCACCTACTCAGATGCTCGCTACAAAACGAATGTGAGCAACAATGTAAAAGGGTTAGATTTTATCACACGTTTGAATCCCGTAACCTATCATGTACGCCCCACCGAACTACATCGCATTTGGGGAACGCCTCAAGAGCAAGTGGATAAAATAGACCACAGTGAAATAGAAAAACAAGTACAAATTGGTTTCATTGCTCAAGAGGTAGAAAGAGCCGCCAAAGAAGCAGGTTTTGATTTCCCCGGTTTAGAAGTTCCCAAAAGCGACAAAGAAGTGTATGCCTTGCGTTATGGTGATTTTATTATGCCCTTAGTGCAAGCCGTAAAAGAGCTTAAAGCAGAAAATGATGCTTTGAAGGCAGAAAATGACGCTTTGAAAAACAAAATGAGTGTAGTTGATGCAAAATTGAATGAAATCAACACACTCAAAGCTGAAATACAAAAAATCAAAGAGGCACTACAAATCGAGGCTTCAGGCAAGAAATAATCTTTATCTTTTGAAACCCAGAAGGCTTTCAAAACTTGTAAGTTTCTAAAAAAAGAAAACTATATGAAAAAAATACTATTTTTTTTATTTATCCTATTGGCAGGCAAGGGCATTGCTCAAACAAGCCTTATCAATAGCAGAGGCGCGAAAATAATCATCACATCAGATATAGACCTGAAGGCTGACCATGTGCGCAATGATGGTGCAATAACCAACAATGGTAACTTGCACATAAAGGGCAATTTCAACCAAACCAATAATGCGTCCTACACAGGAGGCGCGAGCAGTTGGCTACGGTTTGGAGGCACAAGTACGCAAACGATAAACAGTGACGTTAGTCCGCTTGTGATAGCTCGCCTGAAAGTAGAAAACACGGCAGGCGTGCAACTTACCCAAAATCTGAGCATCTCCAAAGACCTCAACCTCACTACAGGCGACCTTGACCTAAATGGCAAAAACGTAGACTTGGGTGCTACAGGTATCTTGACAGAAGACCGCTCCAACAATCATTTGGTAAAAGACCTTACAGCTACAAACGAAGCAAA
>RDXI01000349.1 GCA_004292795.1 Bacteroidota bacterium
TGCACCAAACGCGCTGTGTCGGCGGTTATTTCGCTCTGGCAATAGCAACACAAATGCCCTTGGTCGTACATCAAGGCATTGAATATATCTTGAATCACATGAGGCGGCAGGGACTCAAAGGTAGGTACAAAATTTTTTACTTGAATACTCTTGAAGGTAGTGAGCGATTGGGGTTCTTTGCTCTTTTTGATATAACGCATGAGGAGGTATGAGTTATGAGTTATGGGTTATGAATGTTGAGTGAGGGCGTTTTTTTAAAAATCGTCTAACCCAAATTCCTTGAAATTGAGCAAGATGTCAGCACGTGCAAGTTCGGGGTCGTCTTGCCCGATAATGCTTTCCAACTGCTTGCGTAATTCCAAGCCTTTTTCGGTACTACCTTCGTTTATTTCTATAGCTTCAAAATATTCGTCCAATAATTCTTGCACAAATTCAGGTCTTTCTGGCACGTGCATGGCGTTTTTCAGAATGTCGTTGGCAGTGCGTCCATAAGTGTTTACCGTATTGTAAGCCTTGCCTTCGTACATCGTGATAACCGAGTCTTGTGCAGAACTCAAAATAAGAGGCGAGTGCGTAGAAGTGATAAATTGCAATTTCGGAAAGGTATCACGCAAGTTTTTGGCTACCTGTCCTTGCCAAGCGGGGTGCAGGTGCAAGTCCAACTCATCAATCAACACAATGCCCTCTGACTCATTGCACGCCTCAAGGCGCAGGTGAGGATTGAGCAAAATACAACGCAAGGCAATGTCTGCTACCATAGCCAACATATTGCGCACGCCATCACTCAAATATTGGAAAGGCAACTTGCGCCCATCAGCAAACTCAAGCACCAATTCTTTGCGATTGAAGTCAAAATAAATGCCACTACAGCCCACAATGCACCTACTTACAGCATTGCGCACTACCTCCAGCCCTACAGAGTCTGCTCTGCGTTGCAACACTACCATTTCCTCTTTTTCGAACCAGCGTGTGAAAAATTTGTTGTTCGAGGTGGCTTGCAAGCCGTTGTAATAGCCGTCTTGTAGGCGAGAGCCTTTGATTTTGGAGGCTTCCAAATGCTCTTTGCGCTCTTTCCAAAGCCTTTCAGTGGAGTAATAGACCAACACAGGCAAGTTCACGTTCTCGCCTGCCCTGACGCGCTCCTGCAACGATTTGGCAATGTTTTTTATCTCGGTGGCTTTGGCAAAGGTCGTTTTGTTTTTGGGTCCCGTTAGCTCGCGTAGCCACGAAGTTTCTTTGCCATCTATAGTTCCCCACGCCTCAATTTCTACAGGAAATTGCTCGTTTAGGTCGTATTCGGAATTGGTTATTCTGATGTCATCAGGTTGAATGCCCCTGTTTTCGGCATAGTCAATTCCCAAAAAGAAAGAGCCGATAGCGACTGTAAGGGCTTCGAGGATAGCGGTCTTGCCTATGCCATTGTTACCAATGATAACATTGAAGCGAGGGTGAAATTCTATCTCCATATCAGCGTAAGCGCGGAAGTTGCGCAGGCGCATTTTGTGTATCTTCATCTGACGTTAAGAAGTGGTTTTACAGTTGTAAAGATAGTGATTTTTTGTGAGAAAACCTATTGTTACGAAAATAAAAATATTTTTTGAATGATTTTTATATGCTTGATTATCAAGGTTTTACGATTTTTTCTAATGCCTCTACAAACTCACGAAGACTTTGGTTGTAAGGCAAGTATTTTTTGAGTTCCTTTTTTTTGCTAAAGTCTTTAGTTATTTTATCAATGCTTCTTTCATTCAAAGTAGGCAAAACTATTTGTTTCCATTTTTCTTTAGCATCTGCGGATTGTGCAGTTTCTGATTTGGCGTGCAAGGTTAGCAACCACGCTTCCATTTCCTCTATGGCTATGGCATACAAAATTTTGTCGCTATAGTTCCCTTCTAACCATTCGTTGATAAGCACAATAGCTTTCTCCCGCAGTTCAGTGCAGTAGGTAGGCAAGTCCGCTTTATTCGGTTTCACAAACTCGAAATCTTGCCTATCTATTTCGGCGGTGTCTATGTGAATAACCATAAAATCTGCCTTAAAAACGTCGAAGGCACGAATAAAATAATGCCGTTTTCCTTCAAAGCCCAAACACGCATTTTTTACACCTTGGAAAGTCCCTATTGTTGGGTCATCTGGAAACCCTGTTTCATCATCTTCTAAGTAAGGTTTGATAAGCAAAACATCACTTTTGTCTATGCCAAAAGCCCGCAAAATATTGCGAATGACAAGCTGGTCTTGGCTTCCTTCTGCTATAATTCCTATGCGCATATTGCTAAAAATTTTGTGAAATTGCTCCTAAATAGCCTCGTGTCCAAAGCTCCGAAAGTTTGTATTTTCCACCCATTTCATTTTGAACTTCGGGTTTTATGGTTATCCTTCTTGTCTTAGTATGTCCGTTTTCTAAACGTTTTACCTCAAAAAGTCTGATTTCATCATCAAACAAATTCAAACCATCGAGGATAGCAGGATTATGTGTGGTGATAAGCAGTTGTTTGTCTATTGTTTCGTCCTTTGCCAAAACACAAATTTCCTTCATCAAATGCCTGCACAAATGAGGATTCAGGCAAGACTCTATATTGTCTATAGCAAAAAACTTAGGTGTGCGCTTGCTTATCAACACTGCCAAGTAAAAGAGTACGTGTAAGATGCCTTCGTTGGCGTTTTCGGCAGAAAATATGTTGTTTTTTTTACTTAGATATTTGTCTGTGAAGTAAAGTTTGGACTTACTCCTGTTTAGTTTATAACCTTTCAGTTTCAACAAATCCGCTTCATCAGTCATAAATCCATCAAACCAATCAATCAAATAGCTGTATTCCAACAGTTTAGCTCTTTCTCCTTTATCAAGGTTGGCAATCAATACATCAAGATTTTCACCATAAATGCCTACAGGCTCTTTATGACTTTCTTGTGTGATGCCTCGCAACGATAATGTGTTCAAACTATAAATAACATAGTTACTTAAGTATGATAAATTTTCGATAGTTTCTTCATAGGCTTTAGGGACTTCAAATTTGGAATCTTGATTTAGTTTTCCATTTTTTGATGCCTGATATACCACCGCTATTATTAAAGCTATAGTGAATATAGATTCTGATAAATTTAATTCTTTTTTTGTGTTTACATTTGGAGGAGGTAAATTTTCCGTTATAGAGTGTGGGAAATTTTTGTCAAACCAATTAGTTGATATCTCCTTTGAATCTAAGGGACAAACACTTAAGTTAATTTTTTTGTCATTTGCGAAACCCATAGAAAGCCCAACCTCACTTTTTTGCTTGCCATTCTTAAAGGAGGAAAATGTTAAATCAGGCTTTGCTATCCTGATTCCTTTCG
>RDXI01000350.1 GCA_004292795.1 Bacteroidota bacterium
GGATCTTGCCGCGCAGCGGCAGGATCGCCTGGAACTTGCGGTCGCGGCCCTGCTTGGCGGAGCCACCGGCGGAGTCACCCTCGACGAGGTAGATCTCGCACATCGCGGGGTCGGAGAGTGAGCAGTCGGCGAGTTTGCCAGGCAGCCCACCGAGGCTCAACACACTCTTGCGCTGCACCATTTCGCGGGCTTTCTTCGCCGCTATGCGTGCTTGTGCCGCCAATACCACTTTGTTTACAATGGCTTTTGCCTCTTTCGGATTTTCTTCGAGATAGGTATTCAAAACCTCCGCTACGGCACTATCCACCAAACCACGCACTTCGCTGTTGCCCAATTTGTTTTTGGTTTGCCCTTCGAATTGTGGTTCAGCTATTTTTACAGATACAACAGCCGTAAGTCCTTCGCGGAAGTCATCACCTGTAATTTCTATTTTGTTTTTTTCCAAAATGCCCGACTTGTCCGCATAACTTTTCAAGGTACGTGTCAAAGCAGTGCGGAAGCCTGTTGCGTGTGTGCCACCATCTTTTGTGTAGATGTTGTTTACATACGCGAATGTATTTTCGCTGTAGGAATCATTGTAAATAAAAGCTACCTGAACAGGTATGCCTCCTTTGTCCGTTTCTACATAAATAGGCGAGGGCAGAATCGCGTGACGCGTTTCGTCCAGATAACGCACAAATTCAATCAAACCGCCTTCCGAATGAAATTCCTCATACAATTTATTGCCTTGTTCGTCTTTTTCGCGGTGGTCGGTAAGCGTTAGGGTTATGCCTTTGTTCAGGTAAGACAGTTCGCGCAAGCGTTTCGAAACCGTTTCGTACTTGTATTCGGTAGTGGTAAAGATAGTAGCATCAGGCTTGAAGCGTACTACAGTGCCTGTTTTGTCGGTAGTGCCTATCACTTTCACATCACCTTGCGGAACGCCTATGTGATATTCTTGTTGCGAGATTTTACCATCACGATGCACCGTAGCAATGAGTTGGCTCGAGAGCGCGTTCACACACGAAACACCCACGCCATGCAAACCACCCGACACTTTGTAGGAGTCTTTGTCAAACTTGCCTCCTGCGTGCAGTACAGTCATCACGACTTCGAGGGCAGATTTGCCCATTTGGGCGTTCATACCTGTAGGGATACCACGTCCATTGTCCGTAACGCTTACCGCATTATCTTCGTGGATTTCAACATTGATAAGGTTGCAATGCCCCGCGAGTGCCTCATCTATAGAGTTATCCACAACCTCCCAAATCAAGTGATGCAAGCCTTCTGTGCCAATGCCTCCAATGTACATGGAGGGGCGCAAACGTACAGCTTCCAAGCCTTCGAGGGCGCGGATACTATCAGCTGAGTAGTCATTTTCTGTAACGGGAGCTACCGTTTCTAATGCTTCATTCATAATCTTCTTTTTGCTTGTTTCAAGGCGTAAAATTAGCGAAAAATAACGATATATGCTAATTTTTGAGATAGCAAAGCAAGTTTTTTTTGCACAAAAAAAACAAAAAGCCTGCCCTTGCCTGTGGCAAATTGGGCAGACCTTGTGGTTGTAAATGTACGGTGGGTTAGGCAATCGCCAAACTACGTTGTTTGTGCAATACGATAGCTTCGGCGAACCAAATAAATTCTTTCACATACGTTTCGAAGCTCTTGGTCAGGGTTTCGTCTGTGAGGTTCTCCTCTGCATCAAACGCATTTTGTACGAATGGCACTAAGAGCTTCAAGGGCATAGGAAACGCGCCAAGATGTAAGATAAGGCTTTGCATTTGATGCGTGGCGTTCAAGCCTCCAAACTTGCCTCCCGCTACGGTAGCCACGCCTATAGGTTTTCGGCTAAATTCTTTGAGCAAATAATCTATAGCATTTTTCAATACGCCAGAGTAACTGCCGTTGTATTCAGGCGACACCAACACGATAGCGTCTGCACTGTCCACGCTTTTCGAAAATTGTACGGCATTGGCGGGTGGGTTCGCCATTTTGTTGAGTCTTTCGCTCATAATAGGCAAGTTCACATCTGCCAAATCTATCAATTCTACTTCGATGCCTTCATGGGTGGCAAAACGATTAGCAAGTTCATGCGCAACTTTATGACTTTGTCTGCCTTCGCGCACACTTCCCAAAATAACAGCTATTTTCATCAGAAAAACAAATTAGGATATAATTGTATATACAACTATTCATATCGCAAAAAGGTTTCAAAATAAAGGCTTTTGTATGTTTTCTTTATTTTTGGCAGAAAATCATTACCTTTGCAAAACATTTATCAAGTTTGATTATGCTTGTCAATTCTCAATATACCTCGCCTGAAGGCATCAAAGCCTTGCAAAATGAGTTCAACACCGCCTTTCCATACCGCCATATCGTCATGGACAATTTTTTGGTAGGCGAGTTTGCCCAAACGTTGCACGACCAATTTCCGAGCATCGACAAACTAAACAAGCACTACAAAGGACTGAACGAGCATAAATCGGAAGGCTCAAATTTCCAAGATTTCCACCCCGCTTTTACCGAAGTCCGAAACCTTGTGATGAGCAAAGAGTTCAATAATTGGCTTGCGGAGGTTACAGGCATAGCCGACATCTTTGTAACAGACGACAAACTCGGAACGGGCTTGCACCAAGGAGGCGATGGCAGTTTCTTAGATATTCACATCGATTTCAATATTCACAGCACGCTGGACGTACACAGGCGTTTGAATATGCTCATTTACCTCAACCAAGATTGGAAAGAGGAATATGGCGGACACCTCGAGATGTGGGACGCGAAAATGACGAAGTGCGAGAAAAAAGTTGCGCCACAGCTCAACCGTTGCGTAGTGTTCGAAACAAACGAAATTTCGTATCACGGCTACTCGAAGGTAAGCTTGCCTGAAGGACTGACGCGCAAGTCGTTTTATACCTATTTCTACACCAAAGAGCGCGTAGGCGCGTCTGGCTATCACGACACAGTATTCAAAGCCAAACCTACCGACACTACCGCCAAAAAAATCACGACTTCCTTGAAAGAAACGACCAAAAATTTCATCAAGGCACAGTTGAAAAAAATAGGCATTAAGTTATAAATTTGGTAAATGGTTCATAGCGACTAAAGTTGCTACTACAGCCCGCAACCTTGCGGGTTTTTTCTTGCACCTTTGCGTAAAATTTGCTTTTAAAACCAAAAAGCGTGTTATTTGTATTTTATTAGTATGTTGGAAATGAAAAACTTTGTTGAAGAACTCCGTTGGCGCGGAATGTTGCAAGACATTATGCCCCAAACAGAAGAAACGCTTTTGAAAGATGCCACCGCAGGCTATGTAGGCTTTGACCCC
>RDXI01000351.1 GCA_004292795.1 Bacteroidota bacterium
CTAGGGTGCGGGGTATCTATTGTTATGAACACACCCTAGAAAGGGTGTGCTACAAGGGTGCAAGGTAAGAATTATTTTAGTATTAGGTTAAAAAATACAACGCGCTTTTTTTTGTAATTTTCTCATATAACCTATATATTTGCCAAAATTATTTAGACAACGTATTTCCTCAAGATATGGACAAGCTCGAACAAGCCCTGACAGACTTTGTGGCGTATTGCCAAACACACCTCAAGGGGGACGAAAAAGGCGAAGCGCAGATTTTTCTCGACCATCTTTTTGTTGCCTTCGGACACTCGCAGGGCGTAAAGGGCGCGGGTGCAACCCTCGAAGACCGCATCAGAACCAACAAAAGCACGCAATTTGCCGACCTTGTGTGGAAGCCCCGCGTGCTGATAGAAATGAAAAAAAGAGGCGAGGACTTACAAAAGCACTTGCCTCAAGCCGCGAAGTATTGGTTTTACCTTGCGCCAGACCGCCCCGAATACATGATTTTGTGCAATTTTGATGAGTTTTGGGTGTATAATTTTCAGGTCAATGTCCAAGTTCCTGTAGAGAAAATCGCACTTACTGACTTGCCTACCCGACACAGCGCGCTCACGTTCCTCTTGCCTACTGCCAAAAAGCCTGTTTTTGCCAACAATGCCGAAGACATTACCGAAAAAGTAGCTGTCAAGATTGCGCAAGTCTATGACTCCTTGCTGTTGCACCCCAAGCCTTATGCTGTTCCGCCTGACGAGGCTTTGCGCTATTGTTTGCAGTGTGTGGTTACGATGTTTGCCGAAGATGTGGGATTGTTGCCTGACCATGTTTTTACGCGCCTTGTGGAACGCGCCAACAAATACAAAGAAAGTAGCTATGACTTGATAGGCGGATTGTTCTATAAAATGAACCAAAAAAGTAAGCCCGAAACAGGCAATTACAAAGACGTGGAGTATTTCAATGGGGGGCTTTTCAAAGATATTTACCCTATAGAATTGCGCCCGCTTGAGTTGGATATGCTCGAAAGTGCCGCTAAGATGGATTGGCGCAACGTGAACCCTGCCATTTTTGGCTCGGTTTTCCAACGCCTCATGAAAGAGGACGTGAGGCACGTATTGGGTGCGCACTACACGACTGAAGAAGACATCAGAAAAATTATTTATCCCTGCATTGTGTTTCCTTGGCAGGAAAGGATAGAAGAAGCCGAAACGCTTACAGAATGTTTGAATTTGCTTACAGAAATGACGCAATACACCGTGCTTGACCCCTCTTGTGGCAGTGGCAATTTCTTGTTTGTGGCGTTCAAAGAATTGAAAATACTTGAGGCACAGCTTTTGCGCAAAGTGCGCGACACCTTCACCAAACCCGAAGACGCGAAAACCTTTGGGCTGTTTTTGAGAAGACACCCCTTTGTGAGTACAGCGCAATTTTATGGCTACGACATCAACCCGCTTGCAGTGGAGTTAGCGAAAGTAACGCTTATGGTGGCGAAAGAAATTTCTATCCTGAATACACAAGAAACTTTTGATAACAAAAACAAACCGTTGCCCCTTGACAACTTAGACCAAAATATTCTTTGTCAAGATGCCCTCCTGAACGAAGATGGCACGCCCCGACAATGGCACAAGGTCAGCGTCATTATTGGCAATCCGCCGTTTCAGTCGCGTAGCAAAATGTTAGGCGAGTTTGGGAAAATTTATTTGGAAAAATTGTGGACTGCGTATCCTGACTTCAATCGTTATGCAGACTTTTGTACGTTTTGGTTTCAAAAAGCGCATCAAACCATTCCCAAAAATGGCTACGCGGGCTTGGTAGCCACGAACACGATACGCGAAAACAACAGCCGAGAAAGTAGCTTAGACTACATCATAGAAAACGGAGGCGAGCTAATTG
The DNA here is from genome assembly GCA_004292795.1 of Bacteroidota bacterium. GTDB lineage: Bacteria > Bacteroidota > Bacteroidia > Cytophagales > Microscillaceae > RDXI01. Next base: position 1,876 of record RDXI01000351.1, read on the forward strand.
ATGCGGTTTCTTCGCAGGAATGGACAGGCGAGGCTGTAGTCCATGTATCTATAGTGAGTTGGAAAAAAGGCAAGCACTCCGCGCCCAAAACGCTGTATGTCTTGGACAAAAAAGGCAAACTACAGGCGCATAGCTTGCCTACCATCAACAGTAGCTTGAGCTTGGGCATAGATGTTTCGGGGGCAAAAACGCTTGCCTGCCAAACCACGCGCAAGTTCTGCTCGCAAGGGCTGAAACACGGACACGAAGGTTTTTTGCTCGAAGTAGAACACGCGCAAAGAATGATAAAACAAAATCCCAAAAACAAGGAAGTGCTGAAGCCTTACCTGATAGGCGCGGAATTGGTAGGCAAGAAAAACAGCCAACCACAGCGTTATGTGATTGATTTTTCGCAAATGTCCTTGCCTGAAGCCAAAAAATATACAGAGCCTTACAACCACATCTTGAAAGAGGTGAAGCCAGACCGCGAAAGATTGGCAGAAGAACAAGAGCAAAAAAATGCTGAAATCTTGGCAATAAACCCCAAAGCCTCGCTTGATAAAAGCTATATCCAATACAATCGCTATTGGTGGCAGTTGATAGGCAAGAAAACAGAGCTTGTAGAGGAATTGAAAAATGTAAAGCGTTACATTGCTTGTTCGCGTGTAAGCAAAAGAGGGATTTTTGAATTTATTTGTGCGGATATTGCGCCCAATGATAGTTTAATGGCATTTACATTTGAAGACGATTATTCGTTTGGGATTTTGCAATCCAAATATCATTGGGAATGGTGGAAAGCCAAATGTTCTACGCTCAAAGGCGATTATCGCTATACGGCAGATACGGTTTGGGATACGTTTCCTTTTCCACAAAAACCCACGCAAAAGAAAATAGAGGCAGTAGCGCAGGCAAGCGTGGCATTGAGGCAAGGCAGGCGAGATTTTATGCAAAAGTACGACTACACGCTCCGCGACCTGTACCGCGCTATGGAAGAGGACGCTACCAATCCTATTCATAAACTCCAAAATGCCTTAGACAAAGCAGTAGGCGAGGCTTACGGTTTTGCAGGCAAGGCTGATGTGCTTACGGATTTGTTGGCTCTGAACCTCGAAGTGGCTCGAAACGAAGCGAATGGCATTGCCGTACAAGGGGCAGGCTTGCCTACCTACGTGCAGAACCCCGCGCAGTTTGTTACTGCAGATTGTGTTACTGTAGCGTAGGCTGTTGGTACGGGACAATCCACGTTTAACTCTTAGGGTGTAGGGCATTTTTCCGCCGTTGTTGGTGTTTCGAAAGGTGGGCTTGATTTTATTTTTTAGCTACACTTCGCTACCCACCTTTCGCTCACCAACAACACCGCGCAAAGGCTGTCGGTTGTTGGTGTCGAAAAGTGCAGTAGCGAAGTATTTTTGAAAATAAAAAGATTTTCTGCACTTTTCTAACACCAACA
>RDXI01000049.1 GCA_004292795.1 Bacteroidota bacterium
ATGGTGATGGATACGGCACTTTATAGTGCTATGGAATGGCGCAATATAGGACCCTTTCGGGGCGGAAGGTCTTGCGCCGTTACGGGAGTTTCAGGCAAGCCCAATTTGTATTATTTTGGTGCGACAGGTGGAGGCGTTTGGCGCACTACAGACGCAGGCTCAAGCTGGCAAAACATCTCCGATGGCTTCTTTGGAGGCTCTATAGGGGCTATAGCCGTAAGCGAAAGCGACAACAACGTTATCTATGTAGGCGCAGGCGAGAAAACCGTGAGAGGAAACGTCTCGCATGGCGATGGTGTTTGGAAGTCCGTTGATGCAGGCAAGACTTGGGCAAACGTAGGCTTAAAAGACTCGCGTCATATCTGCCGAGTGCGCATTCACCCACGCAATCCCGACATAGTTTACGTAGCCGCATTGGGGCATTTGTTTGGTTCAAACGAAGAACGAGGCATTTTCAAAAGCGAAGATGGAGGCAAGACTTGGAAAAAAACGCTCTTTCCGAACAAAGACGCAGGAGCAGTCGACATAACCTTTGAACCCCACAATCCGCGTGTCTTGTATGCAAGCACTTGGCGCGTAAGACGCACACCTTATAGCTTCGATAGCGGTGGCGAGGGTTCAGGACTTTGGAAAAGCACAGACGCAGGCGAGACTTGGACAGACCTCACCAAAACGGCAAAAGGCTTGCCTACAGGTTTGCTCGGAATCATAGGCGTTACTGTCTCGCCTGCCAACCCTGAAAGGGTTTGGGCTATCATAGAGGCACAAGAAGGAGGCGTTTATCGCTCTGATGACGCAGGCAAGACTTGGCAAAAGCTAAGTGCAGACCGCAATTTGAGGCAACGCGCTTGGTATTATTCGCGTATTTATGCCGACACGAAAAACAGCGATATTGTCTATGTATTAAATGTGAATTTTCACAAAAGCAAAGACGGAGGAAGGAGCTATGAAAGCATCGACACGCCACATGGCGACCACCACGACCTTTGGATTTCAAGTGAAAACCCTGAATTTATGATAATAGGCGATGATGGCGGGGCGCAAGTTTCGCTCAATGCAGGCAAGAGTTGGTCAAGCTATCACAATCAGCCTACAGGACAGTTCTATCGCGTAGTAACGGACAATAGTTTTCCCTATCGTATCTATGGAGGGCAACAAGATAACTCTACAGTCAGAATTAAGAGCCGTTCAGATAGTTATGGCATCACAGAAAGGGACTGGGAAGAAACCGCAGGCGGAGAAAGTGCCTCGATTGCGCCCTCGCCTACCAACCCCGATATTGTGTACGGCGGTTCTTATGGTGGTTACTTCACACGCTTGAATCATCAAACAGGCGAGGAGCGTTCAGTGGACGTTTACCCCGATAATCCGATGGGTTGGGGCGCGGAAGGTATGAAATACAGGTTTCAATGGAACTACCCTATGGCATTTTCGCCTCATGACGCAAACGCGCTCTATGTAGGTGCGAATATCCTTTTCAAAACCACCAACGAAGGGCAAACGTGGACAGCCATTAGCCCCGACCTGACGCGCAATGACACAACCAAAATGAAGCCTACAGGCGGAACACTCACCAAAGACAACACAAGCGTAGAATATTACGGCACTATCTTCGCTTTTGCCGAGTCGCCTTACGAAAAAGACCTTATTTGGGTAGGTTCTGATGATGGACTTATCCACGTTACGCAAGACGCAGGCAAGACTTGGACAAACGTAACGCCCAAAGGTATGCCCGAATGGACAATGATAAACAGCGTAGAGCCTCACCCCTTCGTAAAAGGCGGTTGTTACGTGGCAGGCACGCGCTACAAGTCAGACGATTTTCAGCCTTACCTGTACCGCACCCTTGACTATGGCAAGACTTGGACAAAAATAACCAATGGCATTCCTCAAGACCACTTCACGCGGGTAGTGCGAGCAGACCGAAGCAGGCAAGGACTTCTCTACGCGGGTACAGAGCGTGGAATGTACGTATCTTTTGACGATGGCGCGAATTGGCAGACCTTGCAACTCAACTTGCCTACCGTACCCATAACGGATTTGGCTATCAAAGACAACGATTTGATTGCCTCCACACAAGGGCGCGGTTTTTGGATTTTAGATGACCTAACATTCTTGCACCAAATCAAGGCAGACATCAAAAACAAACCTTTTCATTTGTTCGCTCCGCGCCTTGCCTACAACAACATGGCAGGCAGTCCGCCCAATATAGAAGGAGTAGGCAAGAACCCACCCGCAGGCATTGCAGGCAAGTTTTTCTTGCCTAAGATAGACTCCGCAAAAGTGGCTACTTTGGAGTTTTTAGATGCACAAGACAACGTTATCCGCACTTTTAGCTCCAAAGCAGACAAAAAAGCAAAGAAAAAGAATCCCAACATAGGCGAGCTAAAACTCAAAACAGGCTTGAATACCTTTGCGTGGAACACCCGCTACGAAGATGCTACGCGCTTCGATGGCTTGATATTGTGGGCAGGTGGCATACAAGGCGCGAGAGCCATACCCAATACCTACAAAGTGCGCCTAACAGTAGGCAAGGAATCCGAAACGCAAACTGTAGAACTAAAAAAAGACCCGCGCATCAGTTCCTCACAAGCCGACCTACAGGCACAATTTGACTTCCTTATCAGCATACGCGACAAACTGACCGAAACGCACAAGGCTATCATCAAAATACGCAAGGCGAAAGAGGACATCAATCTTTTCATCAAAAAAGTAGAGGAAAACGAAAGTTATAAGCCTTTGATAGACTCCGCAAAAGTCCTTACCAAACGCCTCACCGCCATAGAGGAAACGCTTTACCAAACCAAAAACCAAAGCCAACAAGACCCGCTCAACTTTCCTATTCGCTTGAACAACAAACTTAGTTCCTTGGCGACTACAGCAGGCAATGGCTTTTTCCGCCCTACGGACTCGATGATACAAGTGAAAAACGACCTCACTGCCCGCATTGATGCCGAACTGAAAAAACTTGCCTACCTCTTCGAGCAAGACATTCCGCGCTTCAATCAAGCCGTGCAAGAAAAGAGTGTGCCTGCTATTCAGGTAGGGAAGGATTGATAGTGAAGTATTACATTTTTTTTTTATTTTTGCAAAACCTTTCAAAAGAAAAAATACAAATAAAAAAATATATAGGAAATTACGAAGTTTACGATTCGGGTACGGTTATAGGCATTGAAGGAGAGCCTATCATGTTTGCTATTGACCCTAAAAATTTTATAGTAAAAATGATTTTTAATGACGACCTCCTAAGCAATGAGCATAGCATGAATGTTTCCAAAGTGGGAACAAACACACTTTTGTTGAGTTTTACAAACTATAATCACATTGGGGTAGGAAATCAACAACCTATTAGGTTAGGAACTGTACAAAACAGAGAGTTATTGTTACTATACCGCGTTTATTCACTAAACAAAGGTGGAAAAACAGTTCACTATACATGGCTTTTAGGAGAGGAGGTGAAAAATGGCAGATAATCAATTTGAGGATATTGCGGATATACAAAGAGCCTTGAAAGAACAAGAGCGTTTTATACATTATGATACAAATGTAACACATTACACTCTGACTGAGGAAGAGATGAATGTTATTTCAAAAACACCTTCTCCTTTTTGGAAAGATGCTTCACTTGCTACCGTAGGTTTTGGAATGCCCACGCTTCTAAACGCGATTGACGGTTTTTCAAAACTTAAACTAAATGAAGTTTACCCAATCAGTGTATTTCTTAATATTATTTTTGCAAGTGTTTCTTTAATACTTTTTGTAATATTTGCCATATTTTGGTATGTAGAAAGTTTAAAAAATAAGAAACTGCAAGCAGATACATTGAAGAAAATCAAGAATAAACCGAAATTTAAAATGAAATCAGATTATAGCAATTAGCCCCCCATTGTGTGAAGTTTGTAACTTCGCACTTGTGGCAATGGCAGCCGTAGGCGAACCAACCGCACTAAAACCCTGCAAAACAAGCGGTAGGGGCAATCCCTTGTGGTTGCCCTTTTTCGTATAGAAATATTTGTTTTTCACGAAAATATGTGTTGTTCATAAGGGCAACCACAAGGGTTGCCCCTACAAATTGGTAGGCAAACCAACCGCGCTAAAACCCTGCAAAACAGGCGATTAGCGCGGTTTGGGTTGTTGTAAAAAAAAACGTATATTTGCGTTGTCGTTCATCAAAAATTGTATGCAAGTCCTTACTGATACCATAACTCCTGAAAGCTACTTGGAACAAGAAGCCCAAGCAGACCACAAAAGCGAATATCATGCAGGCGAGGTAGTCGCTATGGCAGGTGCGCAAGAGCCTCACAACCGCATTGTGAGCAATTTACTCGTTGAATTAGGCATTTGCCTGAAAGGTAAATTGTGCCAAGTCTATCCAAGTGATTTGCTTCTGAAACTACCTGAATGTGATAAATATGTATATGCCGATATTACGGTAGTTTGTGAAAAAGTGATGCTTGATACCTTGAAATACAATGGTTTAGATGTGTTGCTCAATCCGCAAATTGTGATAGAAGTCTTGTCAGAAAGTACTGCTTCGTATGACCACACCGAAAAAATGAGATGTTACCTTTTGCTTCCTTCCCTGAAGCAATATGTGTTGGTGGACAGTACCAAAGTAGATGTGGTTACGTACACGCGCACACCCGAAAACGATTGGCTCATGCATACTGAAACAGACGCTACAGCCTCTGTGCAAATAGGCGAGTGCCTTATCGCGCTTGAAGATATTTATCGAAAAAGTATCTGAAATGTTGTAGCTACAAAACCGCGCTAATGCCTTGCAAAACATGACTTTAGCGCGGTTAATATTTTTTTGGATATATACAAAGATTATCAATCACTCGAATCACCTCCGCCACCATCTCCTGCATCACCTCCAAAGTCGCCTATGCTGTCTATCACATCTACAAGCGTGTCTAACAAATCAGCCAAAGCATCTAAGTTTTTCTCAAAATCCAACATTTCCAAAAAATCCATGATATTTTCATGGTCGATTTTTTGATTTGCCCAAGCGTCTAATTGCGTGGCAAATTCGTTGCGTGCTTTTGCGGTAGCAGGATTATGCACTAAGGTATATAATTTACAAGATTTTATGACTTTCAACAAAATGAAAGTGTGTATATCCGCTTTTTCCTTGCCTGCTATGATTTGTTGTAGCGTATTTTGGTAGGCGAGCCTTGTTTCAGGCGAGGTTATGATAGTTTTTTTGTAAGGAATACCAAGCAAGCGTTTTGTTTCTACTTTGAGTACATTTTGTGCTATCAAATCCTTTTTCAAGGTTTCCATAATTTTAAACTTGCCTGCCACTATGGCAGTGAACCAATCCTTGAGCGCGAGGGCAGTGTCTTGTTTCTTGCCTACCTGCCAATACCAGTCTATTTTTTTGGGTGTGGTGCAGGCTTCCCAAATTTCGTGCATAAGTTGATGCGTGGGCGGAGTAGGCAAGCCTATCAGTTGTTGTTCTTGCCACTGAATATTTTTATCCAATAGCATCTCAACAACCATCAAAGCGGCAGTAGCATATCGAAAACGAGCCTCATACGCGGAAACGCTTTGCGACACATTTTCGGCGGGGGCATGAAGCCAATACAAAGTTTCAAAAGTACGCATTTTTGTATAGAAAAAAATATAAATTTGATAATATGACTCATGTAGGTAAATATTCTTTTTCTTTGTATGATGTAACAAATGTGTACTTGTATTGTTACATTTTTAATGAGCAAATATAGCCCTTGCCTACGGAAAAGCAAAGGAGAGGTAAGTAAGGGGCAAAGGCTACACAGAGGGCAATCTATTAAAAATGCGCCCATTTTTCACAATATCCTCTTTGGCTTGCTTGCCTTTTTCTGTAATGATACTTTTTTCTCTATATTTTTGCTTGATGTTTTGGAGAATATTGTCAGCATCAATGACAATGGTAAGTTTTTCTTTTTTCATATCTTTATTTTTTATTTTTTGAATACATAAGAACGCTACTTGGTTTTAGAGCCTGTTCAAATTTTTTGGTAACATATTTTCAGCCCCAGAGGGGCAATTTTTTTGTAGAAAAGCCGTTCCACAAGCAAGAACCCCGTAGGGGTGAAATCTTAAGATGTCGCCCCTACGGGGCTTTGATAACCTCAACAATGTCATTGCTACAAAGATATCGCCCCTCTGGGGCTACCAAGCAAAGTTATTTTTGAACAGGCTCTTAGTGTCCCGCTAAGACTTACCAAACCCAAAGTGTCCCGCTTGTTCTTGCCTGCAAGCGATATGTTTACTATCAGATAATTTTTAGCACGAAAAAACAAGACTGATTTAATTTTAAATATGATTTTTTAATATATCAATATCATAATTTACGTTGAGTTGTTTGGATTTAAAAGTATTGTAAGGCTTCAGGACTATTCTCAAAACTGTTTCTAATTTATCGATACTTTCTTTTGAGTAGTCTTCGTAATTAATTAAGATTAAACTGTAACTTTCAAGTGCCTTTTTTGCCGCTTTAGCCAATAGTTCATCTGTTTTTTTTTCTTTCCCTTCTTGGCTGATAATGTTTAGAAGAAGACTATTAAACCATCCTCCCGATCTTATGTCAAAATGTGAAGGAATCCTTTCTACAAAACTACGTGAAACGCAATTTCCAACATAAATAATATCTTCGTTCTCCTTGAAAATATATACGCCATTGCCTGAATAAATAGGATTTCCTTCAAAAAATACTAAATCAGCAAGCGTACAATTTTGCAATCTGATACCTGAGAGTTTTTTTAATTTCACAATAACTTGAGAAATAGTCAAGTTTTTTAAATCGTTCACATTCAAAAGATACCCATTCTCCATTTTATTAATTGTTTATTTTTGGTACAACAGAAAAAATTACTAAAGCTGTTTTGTGATAAAAAGCGGTTCGCGTTTCCACGAACCGCCTTTTTGTTGTTTACTCTGCCGTTTCTTCCTCCGTAGGCAAGACATTTTCGCCTTCAGCAGGCAAGCCTTCTTCGGTTTCCTCGCCTACTACGTTTTTGATGAGTGCTACAGACGCGATGCTGTCGTCCTCTTGTAGGCGAATGAGGCGCACCCCTTGCGAAGCACGACCAATCACACGCATATCGCTTACCGACATACGGATAAGATTGCCCGACTTGTTGATAATCATCAAGTTATCCGAGTCTTCTACCTCCATAATCGTTACGAGCTTGCCTGTTTTTTCGGTAACTTGGAGCGTTTTGATGCCCTTGCCTCCTCTGTTCGTGATGCGGTACTCTTCGAAGTCAGAGCGTTTGCCGTAGCCATTTTCAGAAACTACCAAAAGCGTAGAGTTTTCACGACTCAAAGCCACCATACCCACTACGCGGTCATCGCCATCTTCGTCCAAGGTAATGCCACGCACACCCGTTGCAGTGCGTCCCATGTCGCGTACTTTTTCTTCGTGGAAGCGAATAGCACGACCAGAACGAACCGCCAAAATGATTTCGTTGTTGCCATTGGTCAGTTTCACATCAAGCAAATTGTCGCCTTCTTGGAAATTGATGGCGCGAATACCCGCTTGGCGTGGGCGCGAAAAGGCAGAAAGTTCGGTTTTTTTGATAATACCGCCCTGCGTACACATCACGATAAAGTGATTATCGCAAAAATCCTTGTCGCCCAAATTGCGCACATTGAGAACCGCTTTTATTTTGTCCTCTTTGTCTATTTGGAGCAGGTTTTGGATAGCGCGACCTTTCGCGGTGCGGTTGCCTTCGGGTACTTGGTAGCCCTTAATCCAATGCACAATGCCCGATTGCGTGAAGATAAGCAAATAATCATGCGTCGAAGCTACCAACAAATGCTCGTTGAAGTCCTCGCCTTTGGCAATGCCACGTGTGCCTACGCCTCCGCGTCCTTGCAAACGGAACTCTGAAGGCGGGGTTCGTTTGATGTAGCCCAAATGTGAAATAGTGATGATAAAATCCTCTTCAGGAATCATATCCTCGTCTGTGAACTCATCTGCATCATACACGATTTCAGTACGGCGTTTGTCGCCATACTTGGCTTTCATTTCCGTTAATTCGTCTTTAATGATTTGAGTACGCAAGTTCTTGTCTGCCAAGATAGACTCAAGGTAGATAATCGTTTCCGTAATTTTCTTGTATTCGTCTTGTATTTTGTCGCGTTCAAGGGCAGTGAGGCGTTGCAAACGCATTTCGAGAATAGCCTTTGCCTGAATTTCGGACAAGCCAAACGTGCTTATCAAGCCTTCGCGGGCAGTTTCGGCATCTTTCGAGGCGCGAATGAGTTTGATTACTTCGTCCAAATGGTCAAGCGCAATCAAAAGTCCTTCTAAGATGTGTTGCCTTGCCTTCGCTTCTTTCAGTTCGAACACAGTTCTACGATAGATTACGTCATGGCGGTGTTCCACAAAGTATTCCATCAGTTGTTTGAGGTTCAGCGTATAAGGGCGACCTTTCACAAGTGCCACATTATTCACACCAAACGAAGATTGCAGGGCAGTATAGTTGTAGAGTTGGTTCAAAACCACCATAGGCACGGCATCTCGCCTAAGGTCATACACAATGCGCAAGCCTTCGCGGTCAGACTCATCACGAATATCGACAATGCCTTCTATTTTTTTATCTTGTACGAGGTCAGCCGTTTTTTCAATCATCATTGCCTTATTGACCATATAAGGTATTTCGGTAACGATAATTTGCGACTTGCCTGTCTTGTGATTTTCTATAATTTCTGCTTTTCCGCGCATAATGATACGCCCACGCCCTGTTTCCATAGCATTGCGCACCCCTTGATAGCCGTAAATAATGCCTCCTGTAGGAAAGTCTGGCGCGGGTACGAACTGCATCAATTCGCGGACTGTGATGTCGTTGTTATCCAAATAGGCAATGATTCCATCAACCACTTCATTCAAGTTGTGAGGTGCCATATTGGTAGCCATACCAACCGCAATGCCCGAACTGCCATTCAAAAGCAGGTGAGGAATTTTGCAAGGCATTACTGTAGGTTCTTGCAAAGAGTCATCAAAGTTCCCTTGAAAATCAACCGTTTCTTTGTTGATGTCATTGATAATTTCTTCAGCTATGCGGTGTAGGCGAGCTTCGGTATTGTGATTGATGAAACCATTTGCCACAAATGAATGACACTCGCTATTCACTTTCACAGAATATACTACCTCTTCTTCGGGCAAAAGCTCGCAGTTTTCAACTGTAGCGAAATAATAACGGTCTGCCACAAATTGCTGAAATAATACCTGCAAATGCACTTGATTGATAGTTTGCACTATTTCAGTCAAAGCCACTTGTTGCAAAGCGGGGTTTTCTTGCCTGTTTTGTTCTATGTAGGCAAGGATTTTAGCCTCGCCTGCCTGCGCTTGCGTAGGGGTAGGCAAGTTTCCAATTTGTAGAAACTCCTGCACCCTCGACACGTTTTGCTTGCCTGCTATGGTCAAACAAACACGGTTTTCCTTGCCTGCTTCGCTTATCTTGCCTACAATGCCAAACTCAAGCAATAGAATTTGTAAATCTTGCGCAGTAGGTAAGTCGAAGTCTGTATTTTTAGCAAGGAATTGTTGCAAAAATATTTGTTGTGCCTCTTTGGAAAAAGTAAATATTTCTTCCGCAAAAACATTGTTTTGGATATATTGCGTTATCGCTTGTTCTTCTGTAGGCGAGAGCGTTTTTTGGTCTAAACGTTCTTGCGTCCTGTCCATCACAATCCTATCTCCTGCTTTGATTTCCTCCATCAATTTCCAAGCATAAACGGGCTTGCCTTCTATGTCTTTGGTAAAAACCAAAACGGGGTGATTGCCTGTGCCTTTGAGCGTAAAGCCCTCGGCAGTTTTGAGGGAATAAACAGGGTGCTTGCCTGAATTGAAAAACGTAACGGCTTGGTTCGTTTCTTTGTGCAAGGATAGCACTTTTAAGGCAATAGGCGAGTCGCTATTCAGTTCAGAATCAGGCACTAAGTCTGCTATGCGTAGCAAACCTTTGTCTGTTTTGATGCGCGTATTGCCCGCTACACAATAACGCATCGCGGCAGGCGAGTCGCCATCAATCGAGCCAAAGTTACCTTGTCCATCTACAAGCATATAGCGTAAAGACCAAGGTTGCGCCATACGCACAAGCGTGTCATACACCGAGCTATCGCCATGAGGGTGATATTTACCCAAAATCTCGCCTACAATACGCGCCGACTTCTTGAAAGGCTTGCCTGCGGACAGTCCGAGGTCGTTCATACCATACAGCACGCGCCTATGAACAGGCTTTAGCCCATCGCGTACATCAGGCAAGGCACGCGACACGATAACCGACATGGCATAGTCGATATAGGCGGTCTGCATCTCGTTTTCGATGTCGACAAGGGATACGTTGTGGGGGATTTCTCCGTTTTCTTGCATACTTGTTTTCTTTGCTTTTTTCTTATCGTTTTAGGGGTGCAAGTTACAACGTTTTTTTGAGAAAACAGCGCGAAAACAAGGTTTTTTGCAAGATTTCAGGGTGTTTTTTCACTCTCCATAGCAAATATTGATAGGCAAGTGGTAATAACACTTTACTCGTTTTCCTTGATGGGTTGCGGGCTTCCATGGGGGCATATTTTTTACCAAATTTATTGCCTCCTTGTTCCAAGCCTCACACATTCCTGTCATTCCTTTTTTTATTTCTACTTGAGAAATTTCTCCGTTTGTTTCAATCACAAAGCGGATATAAACCTTGCCCATACAACAAGCTCGTTGATTTTCTTTAGGGGTTCGCAAATTTTCTCGTAAGTATTTCGCAAATGCAACTTGCCCGCCTGCAAATTCAGGCTGTTGTTCTACGATTGTATAAATAGTTTCTGAACTATCCGCAGGTAGTTCGGTTTGCGCTTGCGCAGGTAGGCAAGCCAAGAAAAGGATAAAAATGTATAAAATAGGCATACCAAGCATACTTTGCTGGCAATATTTTGTTACATTATTTGCATATAATTATTCTTTGTAAAAATTGAAAGACTTATTTATGTTTTTATTAAAAATAATCAATTTATTATCAATTATATGAACTTTTACATCAAAACAAGTATTATTTGTATTATTACATAGCCTACCTTCCCAATCACCATTGACATTGTTGGCATTGAGAACTCCATTAAAATTAACACCATTCAAACTTAAGTTATTTCCATTAATCTTTACTTGATAATAATCATCTTCTACCCTTGATACATATTTTCCTGATATATCTTTTTCAGTATTTTTTTGAAACTGACTATATAGAACAAACATCAAAGCTAAATTTAATAACATTACAATAGTAACCTTTTGATAAAAATACTTGATTTTTACCAAATAAGAAGCAGATATTAGCAAAAATAAGCCTAACAAAAAAACAGGAAACATACCACCACTAGCAAAATAATTGAGAATAATGGCAAGCAGGATATTCACGCCTAAAAGAGAAAAAGGCATATAAATTTCTTTTGTATTTAGAAATTTTTGTAGCAATGGTTTGTTTTGTATGCTATTAGTTTGGGTTATTGTATTAACTACATTTAAGTGAGTTGGGCTTTTTTCAAAACCACTTCCATGCAAAGTAAAATTTTCAATCCCAAGCAAGGAATATAGTTGCTCCCAATTTTTATTTATATCATAAAGTTTAAACTTTAGAATAGGCTTTTTCTGACTTCTGTGATACAGCACAAAGTCTAATCCATTACAAAGGGCATAGAAAGGCGCATTTATATCAGCATGGGACGCGTATTGCAAGGCTTGTGCAACGTGGTTGTCAGAATTGATGTCTTTTGAGCTACTTTTAGCCTCCACAACCAAAACATAACGATTTCCAACCTTCACAGCATAGTCTGGGCGCAAACGTGTTTGTTTTCTACGCCCCATCTCAAGCCAATCAATTTTGTATATAGTTTTTTCTGTTTCAATATTTAGAGCCATGCTGTAACCTAATCCTATCAAGAGAGGTGCTATGATAGTTTCTCTAACTTTACTTTCATTGAAGCCTTTTGCAGTAATTTGTGAAAAATCAAAATTGATAAACGGGTTCATAATAAATTGGTGATAGTTTAAATTGTTTCTTTAATGGCGCAAATTAGCACTTTTTTTACAAAAAACAATCAATGGAATAATTTTTTTTTACAAAATTTTCTTTAAAATACAAACTCTCCAAAAGTTTATACCTTTCAGAGAGTTTTTGTAGGCTTAAATGTACTTGTCCACATACGTCTGTAGCCCCGTTTTGGAGCCAAGCCCAGAGGCTATGAAGTGCCATTCTCCGCCCTCATTGCGTAGTCTGCCAAATTCTATCTCGGTGCAGTTTCCAAATTCGGCATCGAGGTCGTAGCGCAAAATTTCACGATTCGACTCCACATCAACCAAACGAATGTACGCATCATGCAACAAACCGAAATGATGCCTTCTTGCCTCCGCTTCGTGAATAGACACCACTATCAACACTTCTTGCACTTGGCTTGAAATAAGAGGCAAGTTTGCCAATATCATCTCATCATCATCATCACCCACGCCTGTACGGTTGTCGCCTGTATGTTGCAAACCGCCATCAGGAGATTTCAGGTTGTTGTAAAAAACAAAATACTCTTCAGTAGGGAGTTTGCCTTGTGCATTTATCATAAAAATAGATGCGTCAAGGTCTATATTTTGCCCTTGTGTCATTTCCCAGCCTAAGCCTATCAAGATTTTCTTGAGAGCGGGTTCTTTTTTGCTCAAATTTACTGAGCCTCCTTTTTTTAGTGAGATTGCCATTGATTTGTTGAAGGTTGAGAGTTGAAAGTTGATTTGTTGAAAGCTGAAGGTTGAGAGTTGAGAGTTGAAAGTTGATTTGTTGAGAGTTGAAGGTTGAGAGTTGATTTGTTGAGAGTTGAAGATTAAGGATTGAGGGTTGAAGGTTGATTTGTTTCATCTCTCATCTTTCAACAAATCAACTCTCAACCTTCATCTTTCATCTTTCAACTCGAATGGTCTGCCACAATGAGCCACTTGCCTTTTATTTTGCGCCAAACGAGCAGAAAATGTCCATTGGGGCGGTCTTTTTCGCGTTGCAAAGCCCACTTGCCTACCACCCACGCGGAGTCCTTGCCTGTGATTTCCACTTTCAGGATTTCGAAGGCGAGTTTGCCCATCGCGTCTGTGTTGGGGTATGACCTTTGATAGTTTTGTAACGTAGTTTCCCAGCCATAAGTTGCGCCTCTGCTTCCTATGAACAGCAGTTCAGGCGAGTTCCAATAGCCGAGCATAAAGCCCTGCAAGTCGCCCTTGTTCCACGCATTTTCTTGTAGGCGCATCACTTCGCGGATAGCCTTTTGTTCCTTGTCTTGCGCTACAAGCTGGCTCGAAAAACCAAACAGAACGACCAAAATCAAGTATGTTTTTTTTAACGTCATATCATTTAGCAAGAAATATTGTTATACGCTTCCCAAAATTTGTCATTGGGTATCATACCCAACTCATCTTGGGCATATTCAGGTTTTAGCCTTTCGATGAAATAGGCTTTTAATTTTCCAATATTTTTGGCTTCTATTTCATCTCGATAAGTAGCCACGAAATAGTCTTTCACCATATCAAAAATAGTTTCTGTAATATTCACACAACCCACATTGCCCGCACTTTCCATACGCGAGGCTATATTGACCGTATTGCCCCAAATATCATAAGCGAATTTAGTCTTGCCTACCACACCCGCGATAGCCTCACCTGTATGCGCTCCGAGCCTTACCTCCCAAAACGCCCCATTTTTGCGTTCTTTTTCTTCGCGCATCCATTGTTGGATAGCCAATGAAGCCAAGATAGCATCTATAAAATGTGGTCTTTTTTGATGAAACAATCCCGCACAAGCCATGTAGCAATCGCCTATTGTTTTGATGCGTTCCAAACCATGTTGCATAATGATTTCGTCCATTTTCGAAAACGTCAGATTGAGTTCTGCAATCAAATTTTGGGGTGTTAAGGTTTTGGCTATAGTAGAAAAGCCCTTGATGTCAGCAAACAAAACAGTAACCTCTTCGCAATACCGCGCCTCTGTGAAACCCTTTTCTTTCAATTCTTCAGCCACTTCTACAGGCAAGATATTGAGCAACAAATCATCTGATTTTTTCTTTTCTTTGGCTATTTCATCACGCGCCAAGCGTATTTCTTGAAATGCCTCCTCCAATTCAGCCGAACTCAACTCCATAGTGCGCTCAAGGATTTCTCGGTCTGTTTCATATTCTTGGTAAGTTTCGTTTATTGTCTCCCACAAAGCAGTGAACTGTGGGTTTTCTAAAAAACTTTCTCCTACGTTTTTTTTGATTTGTTTGGCGAGTAACTTATGGAGGTTTTTATGGTTCATAACAGCATAGAGAATAAAAAGTTAGGCAAGTCGAAAATTACAACAAAGATAAGCCAAAAACAGTTTCAAACATACTTTTTTATTCCTTACAATGTTCATCAAGCATTTGTTGCGCCTCTTTGATGCCGAAGCCTAAGGCGAGTTTCCAATCTGCACAAGCCCCTGCCGAATCGACTACACGATGTTTGGCATAAGCTCGCCTCATGTAGGCAAGCCCATTTCGGCGGTTTATCTCTATCGCTTTGTTCAGGTTGGCTATGGCAGTGTTGTATTCCTTTTGTCGAATATAGACTTCAGCGCGAAGCGCATAGACTTCGGATTGCTTGTCGTTTACTTTCATGGCTTTGCTCGTAACTTCCAAGACTTCACGCGCTTTTCCCATGCTATCTAAGGCTACAGCTTGGTAATAATAATACTTGCCTTCGAGTGGGCTAAGTTTTTGGGCAGTTTTCAAGGGAGAAATAGCCTTGCTATATCGTCCCAAATTGATAAGCGCAACGCCTATGCAAGCGTGGATTTCTGGATTATTTTTGTCTAACTCGCTTGCCTTCTCAAAGCAATCGAGGGCTTTTTCGTGATTTTTTTCGGTCAAGGCTTGTTGCCCTTGCAAAAACCATTCTTTAGAGGTTTGTGCCTCACACAGGCAAGGCAAAAGAAACAACAGCACAAAGTAAAGTCTTTTCATAAATGATTTGTTGAAGGTTGAAAGTTGAAAGCTGATTTGTTGAAAGTTGGTTTATAAGGCAAAAATGTTAAATGTTAAATGTTAAATGTTAAATGTTAAATGTTAAATGTTAAATGTTAAATGCCTTAAACGCGCTCCAAACTTCAGCATTGTGGCGTTTGTCAGTAAATATTTCTAACAATTTAGGCGAGTCGCTTGAGTCAAAAAACGTACCTAAATGTTCGCTTAATTCCTCGCCTGTACGCGCCGAAAGATAAACGAAATGCGCATCTTCGGCAGTGCGTTGTGCAGTCATTTTTTGGTACGTTTCAAAATATTCTTCTAATTCGGGTAGGCGAGCTGGACCTTCTATCAAACGAAAAATATTGCCACCGCCATTGTTGAACACAATAACACGCAGGTTAGGCAAGGTGTAATTGTGCCAAAAAGCGTTGCGGTCATAGAAAAACGCCACATCTCCCGTTAGCAAAACCGTCAGACGGTCAGGCTCGGCAAGTGCGTTGCCTACTGCGGTGCTGTTGCAACCATCGATGCCGCTTGTGCCTCTGTTGGCGCGAACTTCCACACTTGCCTTCGGGCTAAAGGCATAATTCGCATATCGAACAGGCATACTATTTGCCAACTGCAAAACCGCTCCTTCGGGAATTTGCGCTATAATCTCCCGCACTGCCATCATTTCCACAATAGGCGAGTCCGTTTCCTTTTCGGTAGGCGAGAAAAGGTGCATTTTTTTCGTAACCTTTTGCTGTAGCGATTGCCAAAGTGCGTGATAGTCGTTTTCCTCGCCTTCGTCATCTATTTCAAGCAAATTTTTAAAATCTAAATCGCTGTAAAGTTGGCTAAAGAAATACGCAGGCGAAACAGGAATATGATGCGTCAGCGATTGAAAAGTGTCAGCAGGCAAGCCCGCCTCTTGTATGTGCCAATGCTTGCGAGCAGGATATTTGCGCAAAAAATTCTTCAAATGTTTGCTCAAAACCGACTGCCCAACTGTAATGAGCAAATCAGGTTGTAGTTTTTCTTTCACTTCCTCGCCTGCCTGCATCAAAAGCAAGTCGGCTTGCGAAATGCCTTGACTCAAGCTGTTCAGATTCGCTATTACATCAGTTACAACAGGCACTTTGTAGTCTTGCCACAAAAGCCCTAAAGTTTTCGCCATTCTGGGCTGTAGCGACATTTGCCCACAAACTATCAATTTTCTTTCGGCACGCTCCCATTGCTCTATGAGGTCGTTCCATTGTTCTTTGGATAGTTGCGGATTTTGCGCCAAGCGTGTAATGGTTTTGATAGGTTTTGGGTATTTCAACACCTCATTTTCGGCAGGGTAAAAAGGCTCACGAAAAGGCACGTTGATATGCACAGGCGCGTAGGGAGGCGAGCAGGCAAGCGTAATAGCTTCATTCACTATCCGTTGTGCGTGCCAAAGTGCGTCAGGGTGCGAAGTATCTACAGGCATCTGAAACGAAGCCTTCACATGAGGCGCGAAAAGATTGTTTTGGCGCAATGTCTGCCCATCTTGTTGGTCTATCCATTCAGGCGGGCGGTCTGCTGTCAGTATCAAAAGCGGAATTTCTTGGTAATAGGCTTCGGCTACGGCAGGGGCATAATTGTAGCCTGCTGTGCCAGACGTACACGCCAATATCACAGGCGCGAGCCTTGCCTTCTCACCGCGCAGGTAAGCGTGCAAATGCGTTTGCGCAATGCCCAAGCCCACAAAACCCGCTACACGCTCATCTGAAAACGTATAGGTTTGGATATGCGTATGACGCGCTAAGGCTACCGCCAAAGGCGCAACCCGCGAACCGGGGGACAAAATAGCATGAGAAATGCCATGTTTGTGGCTTATTTCGGCTAAGTACAGGGCGATAGAAGGAAATTGCATTTTTCGGTTTGCTCAATGAGTGTGCAAATATAGCTTTTTCGAATGAAAAAGCTATGTTGGGTAAGTTAGCTATAGCTTTTTCGAATGAAAAAGCTATGCAAAAACAAACTTGCCTACAAGCCGTAAAGGTTCAAAATGCTTATCCACAAAGATCATATCTTTTCGGTTTTTAGCAGGCAAGTTTGTAGAATTTCCTAATAATCATTGAAGCGAGGATTTACTACCGAGTTGTTGATAGAACCAAATGTATAGCTTACCCCAAAATACGTCCAATAATCAAAACTACTTG
>RDXI01000352.1 GCA_004292795.1 Bacteroidota bacterium
TTTACGCTGATGTGTGCTTCGGGGTGCAGTTGTCGCAATTCATAAATCAATTCCTTCAAATCCTCGATGCTGTAAATGTCGTGCAGAGGCGGAGGCGAGATAAGGTCGATTCCTGCCGTTGCATACCGCGCTTTGGCTATTTCTGCATCAACTTTCGCGCCCATGAGCTGTCCGCCTTCGCCCGGTTTCGCGCCTTGTGCTACTTTGATTTGTATTTCCTTGCCTGCTATGAGGTACAAGGCATTTGCCCCAAAACGCCCTGATGCCACTTGTTTCGTGTGGGCAGTGATGCCTTCGGTATAATAATACGGATTCTCGCCTCCTTCGCCTGAATTGCTACGCCCTCCAATGGCTTGCATGGCTAAAAATATATCGCGTTGCGCCTCTGCACTTATCGCCCCATAAGACATAGCCCCAGAGCCAAAAGTGGCTAAAATGCTCTCCAAAGATTGCATACTCTTTCCTCTCTCCTCTTTTCTCCCTTTTTTCAACGCGAACAAATGCCTGACACTCACAGGTTCTTCTTGGTCTGATGCCTTCAAATATTCGCGGTAAAGTTCCCAATTATCTAAGCCTAAGCCCGTTTTGCGCACCAATTCGTGTACGATTTTCGACCTTGAGGCAGTCATCGAATGTTTCTCGCCTACCAAACCGCGAGAATGTTCCTTGAAAATATAGGCATTGGGTAAGGTATTGGCTTCTTCTGCCAAACGCGCTTTTTCCGATTTTTCAATCAAATCATGCACGATTTCGTGCCAACCAATGCCTCCCAATTTGGGTGTTACGCCTTCGAAATAAATTTGTATCAAATCTTCCGCAATGCCAATGGACGTAAAGAGGCGCGAACTTTGATAGCTTCGAACAACGGAAATGCCCATTTTTGCCATAATTTTCAACAAACCATCTTCGTAGGCTTTGATGAGGTTCTTTTCGCGCTGTTCGGGTGTGAGGTGTGCCACGTCCTTGTGCGTTTCTTCGCGGGCTATCTCAAGTGCCAAATACGGACAAACGGCAGACGCGCCCATGCCTATCGTGGTGGCGATTTGGTGCGTAGTGCGCAACTCGCCTGAATGTACGATAGTCGAAAATTTAAGGCGCATACCAGAGTCGCGCATTTCTGTAGCTACCACACGCAGAGCAAGCAGGCAAGGAATAGGCAAGTTTTCATAATTGGCGTTTTTGTCTGTAAGAATGATTATCGAAACACCCTCACTTACGGCTTGTTTCACTTCTTTTGCCAACTGTTTGAGCCTTGACCTAAAGCCTACCTCGCCTTGTGAGGCGCGAAAAGTAGTATCAAATTCACGCGATAAAATACGCGGTTCGTTGGTATTTTCTTCTTTCAGGCTGGCAAGGTAGGCAAGTGTCCCCAAGCTCAACACAGGACTCGGCACTTCGAAGGCAACAGGGGCAGGCAAGAGTTCTTTTTTCGCAAAAATATTCGGTCTTTTGCCTAAGTACATACGCAAATCCGTAACCAAACGCTCTCGAATATAGTCAAGCGGTGGGTTCGTAACTTGCGCGAAATTATGATAGAAATAATCGAAAAACGACCTTACCTCCCGCGAGAAAATAGCCAAACGCGCCGTATCGCCCATCGAGCCGATTGCCTCCTTGCCTTCGGCTATCATAGGCAAGAGCATTTTTTGAAAATCCTCCTGCGTGTAGTTGAAAAGGAATTTTTTGTGCGTATCCGTTTGTTCCTCGCCTGCAGGCAAGGCAAGGGGTTTATAAGGCAATTTTATCGTTCTACTATCAAACTTCACATCAAAATTATAGCGCGATTGGCTGGGGTCTTCAAAATAAATATTGCCTGAATTGAGGCTTACCCGAATACCCGTCCCTGCTTTCAACGCGCCTTTACTCTCTATTTCGCTTTCGTCTAATTGGAAAGAACCCGCCTCCGAAGCCAAATAAAAATACTCCTTCGTCATAGCCCAACGGCAAGGTCGAAAGCCATTGCGGTCAAGCCTCGCGCCCACATTCAAGCCATCAGAATACGTTACGAGGGCGGGTCCGTCCCAAGGCTCCATAGCCCTGCTCCAAAAGTCATAAAACGAATGTTCGTATTGCGCAGGAGGCATCATAATAGCCAACACTTCATCAATGTACGGAATACTACTCCTGAAAAGCATTGCCTCCACCATTTCGTTCAGACTGCCAGAGTCGCTAATGCCATCTTCGGTTAGCAATTCGCCTTTGTAAAGCCCTAACGATTTTTCACGCGAAACCGCCCAATCTCGATTGCCTTTGATGGTGTTAAATTCGCCATTGTGTCCAATCATGCGGAACGGTTGAGCCTTGTCCCAAGTCGTGTTCGTATTGGTGCTAAATCTTCGGTGAAACATTCCAAACCGCGTAGTAAATTGCGGGTTTTGCAAATCCAAATAAAAGGCAGGCAAGTCTTCCGCTACGGTCAAAGCCTTGTAAACTATAGTATTGCTCGAAAGCGACACGAAAAAGAGTTCAGGCAAGTCTTTTTTGCTTAGTTTGGTGCGCGTCAGTTGTTTGGCGGTATAGAGCAATTTGTCAAACGCGCCTTCTGTACGCGAATGTTCGGGGCGTTTTATAATGGCTTGCAAGATATAAGGCATTCTTTCGCGTGCATCTTTGCCCAATACTTCGGCATTGATGGGCGTGTCGCGGTAGGCAAGGATTTCGAGGTCGAAAAATCCGAATGTATCCTCGAACACCTGCAAAACTTGCCTACGTTGGGCAGGCAAGTCTGGCGCGAAAAAATGCGCTACAGCTACCGTACCACGTTCATAACCAAGCAGTTCGAAAGGAATATCAGTCATAATGCCCGCGCCATCACTTGTGCGCAAGTCGGCAGTACACGCGCCTCGATGCTCCTCACAGACAAGGGCTTGCAGTGTTTTTTGTAAGATAAGGTGCGTGGCTTTGTTCTCGCGTGAGGCTAAAATGCCCACACCGCAGGCGGATTTTTCGTCTAAGTGTTTCATAAAATATAATTATTTCTATATTGAATTGCCTTTTTCCTATTTACCTACATTTTATTTGGCTTTTCAACCTATAAACCAAAGATAAATTTGTGCAAAGCTACAAAGCAAATGTTATATTTTGTATAGGGCAGGCAAGAAAAGTGGAAAACGTTTGCGGGGATACGGTAGAAACGTTGCAAAGCAAGTGAATAGCAAATACACATGAATTTTAGCAAAACTAACTTTTTGTGAGAAATTAGTTTCTACCCTAATTGGTGTAATTTTATACCCTTACAAG
>RDXI01000353.1 GCA_004292795.1 Bacteroidota bacterium
GCCCCAGCGGGGCGATATCTTTGTAGCACAAAGGTTTAAGTCTTCCAAAGCCCCAGCGGGGCGACATCTTGCACTATCAAGATGTCGCCCCGCTGGGGCTTGTAGGTGGGTTGTTATAGGGCTACAAAGATATAGCCCCGTTGGGGCAAGCCTATTCAATCCATTGATTTACAATATTTTATATTTAAATCTAATTCCGAACTCACGTTAGAAAATGAAAAGTCTATCAAGGTTTTGCAAGAAGATGAGTAGCAAGAACTATCAAAAAAGCAGGAAAGTTCATGATAAACCTTCCTGCTTAGGTGTTAAAAAGTGTATGAAACGCGTTTTTTTTACAAGTTAGCGCGTTCTAAGTCCTTCAAAAGAGTGTTTATATCACGCTATAGATAGCTTTCTTCAACTGCATATCCTTGTTTTCAGTTTTACGGTACGGAAAAGCTAAAGATAGGTTACCCCCAAACAAAAAAAACCTTTCTTTGGATAAAGAAAGGCGTAAAAAACACATTTTTTAGGTTATTTTTCAACTTTTAGTGGAGACGGAGGGATTCGAACCCTCGTCCAGACAAGGCAAACATAGTACCTTCTACACGCTTAGTTATTCTTATTTTTTCGTGCTATGACGTGTGAACAACAACGTATCATAGCCTTATCCTCGTATGGGTTTCGGAATAAGCGCAAGGCGCACCTTCTTCCTATTTTTGCGTAGCGACACCGCTATGTTCACCCCACAAAACAAAAGTGAACGCGATGTTGGCAAGCCAGCCCACTCTCCGAGTGCTGAAGGCTCAATACATTAATCCCCTAAGAGATTAAGCAGCCAATGCGAAGTTATTTTCGCCAATTGTTGTTTGAAAGCATTGATTGCGGAAGTCTCTTTCAGCTCCCGACGTGCTTACTCACCTGCTTACTCATGCTGTCAAGTCCAGTCGTCCCCAAAATGTCAAAGAACTGTAGCAGTATTTTTGCCTGCTACATCAATAGAA
Organism: Bacteroidota bacterium; assembly: GCA_004292795.1. Lineage (GTDB taxonomy): Bacteria > Bacteroidota > Bacteroidia > Cytophagales > Microscillaceae > RDXI01. The sequence continues at coordinate 984 of RDXI01000353.1, forward strand.
CGGCAAAGGTAGGCGATAAGTTCCACGTTTCCAAAAAAAAAGCATTATATTTTTGTTTCGAGCTGTAACAACCGTTTTCAAGTCGAGTTTACAATTTGTTAATTTGCGGTTTTGCTTTTTTATATAGTTCTTTGCACGTAAGTAGCTAACTCCTTACAGCCTTTGCTACCCTCGCAGGGGCGTTATCCTTCAAAATCTGAACACCTTTCGAGGGTTAGGGTGCATATTTTTATGTTTGGTTTAGAAACAGGCGCGTTTATCGTATTGTTGGTTTGTCTTTTGTTTGTGTGTGCATTTGAGTTCATCAATGGTTTTCACGACACCGCCAACGCAGTAGCTACAGTTATCTACACGAATTCTATGCCTCCACAAACGGCAGTTGTGTATTCTGGTATTCTCAATTTTCTTGGTGTTTTCTTGGGTGGTATTACGGTAGCGATGGGCATTGCTACGCTGTTGCCCATTGAGGCAGTCATGCACCCCAACGTCAATGTCAGCCTCGCGCTCATTTTGTCTATCCTGCTTTCGGCTATTATATGGAATTTTGGCACGTGGTATTATGGCATTCCTGCCTCAAGCTCGCATACCTTGATAGGCTCTATCTTGGGCGCGACTATGAGCTTTTCGCTCTATCAGCATAGCGACATGAGTTTGGTAAAATGGGAAAAAGCAACCGAAATAGGGCTTTCTTTGCTCATTTCGCCTTTGTTGGGCTTTGGTGTGGCGTTGATTTTGATGCAGTTGCTCATTCGTTTTTATCCTTCCAAAGCCTTGTTCGATATTCCTCACCCCACAGACGCGCCTCCGCTATGGGTGCGCAGTATGCTCATTTTCACTTGTGGCAGTGTGAGTTTCTGGCACGGCTCGAATGATGGACAAAAAGGCGTGGGCTTGCTGATGGTGATATTGATTGCGCTTGTACCTATGCACTTCGCGCTCAATGCCGAATTAGACTTGGCTACGCTGAAACAAGCGAATACGGAAATGGAGGGCATTTTTAATAGAGTTCGAATGGAAACCTTAGAGAGCGAAGCCCGCAACAGGGTTGATGGTGTGAAATATGACGTTTCGCAAATCAAACTCTTGATAGCAAACAAGGAAAAAATGCAAGACCTTTCGCGTGAGGATAAAATCAAACTACGCAAACATCTTGCCTACGCCACGAAGCAGATGCTCAAAATCAAAAATAAACACCCCAAACACATAGAAAAAGCAGACTTTCCGCAATTTGTAAAGAGCTATGAAGCTATGAATAATTTTATCGCCTACGCGCCAAGTTGGGCTATTTTGCTTATTTCGCTTTCATTGGGCATTGGCACTATGGTAGGCTGGAAACGCATTGTGCTTACTATAGGTGAGAAAATAGGCAAGGAACATTTGAACTACGCACAGGGCGTTACATCGCAATTTGTCGCTACATTTATGATAGCCCTTTCTACGCGCTTTGGTATGCCTGTTAGTACCACTCACGTACTTTCTTCGGGCATTGCAGGCACGATGGTAGCAGGCAAGGGCGTACAAAACTTACAAGGTGGCACTATCCGCAGTATTGCGTTGGCGTGGGTACTCACGTTGCCCGTTTGTATTGCGCTTTCTATGCTCATTTTTGGGATAGGCACTTTGTTTTTTTAGGAAAATAGTATTATTATGATGTCCAAAAAGATATGCACATCGAGTTGTCATCTGAAGAAAAATAACTAAAAATAATATTTAGTAAAGGTATTGATTTACTTAATAATTTTGCAAAGCAGATTACGAAACCCAAAAATATTAGCGAACAGTCGGTGCAATATCAAAACAAAGTTGGGATAGCTCAAGAATTATCAAATATTTTACAAGAAATGTTTGACCTTATATATTATAGCAGGTAGAAATGCTACAGTGGGCTATTCAGATGTTCAACAACGCCTAATAGAAAATGGTAAAAGTGCCTTTGAAAGTAAACTAGATACTACTGACGAAACCGTTATGTCGAAATTTATGGAAAGGGTTTCAAAAATAAAAGATTTTTTTAAGAGATGTCGCACTCGAACCCTCTCCAAAATAGAGAGGGCAGAGTGAGGTCATAAAAAAGCAACAATTTGAAATACACCCCGCCAACGTGTGCATAGTATATAAACATATACCCAAAATTTCAAATCCTAAGAGCCTGTTCAAAAATGAGTTCGCTTGGTAGCCCCAGAGGGGCGATATCTTTGTAGCAATGACATGGGTAAGATTATTAAAGCCCCGTAGGGGCGACATCTTAAG
>RDXI01000050.1 GCA_004292795.1 Bacteroidota bacterium
GATAAAAGTATAGGCAATGGCGACTGTATAGCTGAAAACCACGCTATTTTTGACCAAAAAGCCAAAAATATTGATGTAAGGGCTTCCATCGGGCTGTTTTGCCACACCCACAAAATAATCAGGGAAAATAGTCGAAACGACCACAAGCGCGTGTGCAGAGTTTGCCCAGTCATAGATGCACCACGCATTCAAAGTTTTTGTATTATTCTTCATATTTGTTTACAAAAATAAACCACGTATATCGCAAGTCGATTCCTCGCCTAATTTATCGTAAGAAGTAGCTAACCATTCTTCGGCTTTCTTGCGCCCCAACTGACGCAATTTTTGTAAAAAGCTCCATTCTGCATTGAGTTTGCTTGCCGCTCCAAGATTGTTCATTTCCGACTCAGGATAAATGCAATGAATATGCAAATCGCGGAGCTTGCCTTCGGTGTTCAGCCCTAATTCCAAGAGTCTTTGCACGAATTTGATACGGCGCATCTCGTGCATAAGGCTTGCGTTGAAGCTAATGGTGTTTATCCTGTCGCGTATCTCGCCTGCACTTTTGGGAATGTTTGGAATGTTGATAGGATTGATTTGAATGAGCAAAATATCTTCCGTTTCGGTGTCGTCAATCAACGGAAAAATAGGCGGATTTCCCATAAATCCCCCGTCCCAATAGGCTTCGCCGTCTATTTCTACGGCTTTGAACAAGTGAGGCAGGCAAGCTGAAGCCATCACTGCATCAGCCGAGATTTCATTTTTGGTAAACACCTTTGCCCGCGCAGTGCGTACATTGGTAGCACACACAAAGAGCTTGATAACTTCCGTTTTGCGCAACGCCTCAAAATCAACTAACTCGAGCAAAAGGTCTTTGAGCGGGTTGATGTCTAAGGGGTTGAAGTTGTAAGGGGAAAGATAATTGGTATAAAAATCTAAAAAGGCAAACGAAGGCGAGTAATCGGTGCGTCCTCCGCCATACAGTTTGTCTAACCAACTTGGTTTGAGAAAAGACTTGCTTTGCGCGTCAGAGGCTTTGCGCCAAAACTTTTCGAGCATTTCTATAGCCCCGCGCTTGCCTCCTATGTGCATACCGTAGGCAAGCATAGTGGCGTTCATTGCGCCCGCACTCGTGCCACAAACGCCTTCGATGATAAGATTTGGCACTTCGAGCAGTCGCTCAAGCACGCCCCAAGTGAACGCTCCATGCGAGCCTCCGCCTTGTAGGGCAATGTCTATGGTTTTATACATTTAGATAGAGTAGGGGGTAGTAAATAAAAAGTCCTTGCCTAACACAAGTTGTCAAAAATAGGCTATAATCCTTAAAAACCAATATTTTTTTTCTCCAAAGAAGAAAAATGCCGAATAACACCTATCTTTACCCTTTACCCCTGTTTGGTGTCCTCACCAAACAGCCCTCCACAAAAAATGTCAGCGTATCTGAAAAATTATAGAACAGTCCAAAAATATGCGTACAAAATATTTTGAAATCTGCTACCCAAACCCTATATTTGCAATCTATAAACGCTGTTCTATATGTTGAATATCCAAGAAGCAATGGGCAAATTGCGCGAAATGCAAACCAAAGTGCAAGAAGTGCAAGACAACCTCGCCCACATCAAAACTACTGCCGAGGCAGGCGCGGGTATGGTGAAGGTTACGGTAAATGGCAAGAAGCAAATCCTTGAATTAGAAATAGACAACGATTTGATGAACCCACAAGACAAAGAAATGACCAAAGACCTCATCATTGCGGCTATCAACAAAGCCCTCATCGAAGTAGAGGAATTGTCTAAAAACGAACTCCAAAAGGTTACAGAATCGCTCATTCCGGGCGGTATGCCTGATATGAGTGCTTTCGGTCTATAGCACGTGGCTACTATTGCAGTCGTTATATTGAACTACAACGGGCGCAAGTTCTTGCAACAGTTCTTGCGGGGTGTAGTGGAGTTCAGTGCGCCCCAAGAGGTAATAGTGGCAGACAATGCCTCGACAGATGACTCGGTGGCGTATTTGCGGAAGAACTTTCCGCAAATACGCCTTATTTTGCTCGAAGAAAATGGCGGTTTTAGCGCGGGCTACAACCAAGCTATCGCCCAAATAGAAGCCGAGTATGTAGTTTTGCTCAACTCTGACGTAGCCGTTACTCCGCAATGGCTCTTGCCTATAGAGGCATATCTCGCCCAAAACAAGGACGTAGTAGCCTTACAGCCTAAAATCCTTGCCTACCACACGCCCACGCACTTCGAGTACGCAGGGGCAGGCGGTGGTTTTTTGGATATTTGGGGCTATCCTTTTTGCAGAGGGCGCATTTTTGATACTACAGAGGAAGACAAGGAACAATATGATGATGCCTTGCCTGTTTTTTGGGCGAGTGGCGCGTGTATGGTAGTTCGCACTGATACTTACAAAAGTTTAGGTGGTTTGGAGGAGGCTTTTTTTGCGCACATGGAGGAGATAGACCTCTGTTGGCGTATTTGGCGCAATGGAGGCAAGATTCATTACTTGCCTACCAGCACAGTCTATCACGTGGGCGGAGGCACACTCGCACAAGGACACCCGAAAAAAACATACCTCAATTTTCGAAACAATCTTGCTTTACTTGCTAAGAACTTGCCTGCTTGGGCTTTGTTTCGTAAGCTCGTTGTGCGTTTTTGTTTAGATGGGCTTGCTTGCCTTCGTTTTGTAGGCAAGGGCGAGTATCCGCAAGCGCGGGCAGTAGGCAAGGCATATTGGCATTTTTACAGCCGTTTTCGTTTTTGGCGCAAGAAATACAAGGCTTTTCCTAACGAAAAAAAAGCTCCTATTTATCCCTACAGCATTGTTTGGCAATACTACGCAAAAGGCAGGAAAAAATTTATGGATTTGAAACAGAAAAGGAATTTTAGACATGATTAACAGGATTTACAAGTAAATTGTGCGTTTGTTGTTTTTGAAAAAAAAAAAAAAAAAATCCTGTTAATCTTGAAATCCTGTCTTCTGTTTGTTAGCTTAATAGCATTGGGGTTACATTGTTAGCAAACCGTTAAAAAAGGTAGGCAAGGCAGATTTTTGTAGTGTTTTTGTATCTTTGCAACTCTTATGACTTCTACCACTGCACCTGCCACAGAAGCGCGTCAGCGTCTTTATATCGCTTGGACTTTGTTGTTCGTGCTTGCCTTTATCTGGGGTTCTTCGTTTTCCCTTATCAAAATCGGATTGAGTGTTTTTACGCCTGTGCAGGTAGCGTCCTTGCGGGTGTTGTCGGCGGGTTCGGTCATGATGTGGGTAGCCTTGCCTGCCTTCCGCCACATTCCACGCAAGAAATGGCTGTATGCGTTTTTGTCGGGAATGTTGGGTGTTTTTATCCCTGCCTTTTTGTTTGCTTATGCGCAAACCAAGCTCAATTCGGCAGTAGCGGGCATACTCAACGCCCTTACGCCCATTTTTACGCTGTTGATAGCCGTTGCCTTTTTCCAACAAAAAGCCCATACAATGAAATGGATTGGTATGGCTTTAGGGTTTATTGGTTCTGTTTTGCTTACATTGGCAAGCGGTACGAATGGCAAATTTGAGCTTACGATTTATCCTTTCTTGATAATCTTGGCTACGGTTTGTTATGGCTTGAATGGCAATATGGCAAAGGCTGTGATGCAAGGCATTTCGCCTATTTATTTGACTTCTATGTCGCTTACGTTTTTGTTACCTTTCGCGTTGGTCGTGTTGCTCAATAGTGGCTTGCCTGCCCAATGGAACTTGCCTGCTTCTACCAAAATGGTATATGCGAGTTGGTTTGGCGTTACGCTTGAGGCGCGGTGGTTTGCGTTGGGTTGTTTGGTGTTTTTGGGAATGTCCAGCACAGCGTTGGCAATGTTGATTTTCAATAAACTGATGCAAATGACCTCTGCCATTTTTGCAAGTGCCGTAACGTACCTTATCCCTTTGGTGGCTATGGGTTGGGCAATGCTTGATGGAATTTACCTCACAGGCACACAGTTATTGTGTATGTTGCTCATTATTGGAGGCGTATATTTGGCAAATAGAAAAAGTTAGTGCATCTTTGCGGGCTGAAAAAGCTCCTTTCGCTAACAATCACTAAGAAATTTCTTATTCGAGATTATGCAAATACCTTTTACCAACCCACATACGCAAGAAGTCTTGACCGACAAGGGCGAATTTTTGCAAGACTCAGCAGGCAAGAAGTTTGCTCGCCTGAATGAAATTCCGCGCTTTGTGGAGGCAGACAATTATACAGAAAATTTTGGTTTTCAATGGAATACTTTTGTCCAAACGCAAATAGACCGCTACTCAAGCACGCATAGCCAAAGCAAAGAACGTTTTTTTGCCGTTACGGGCTGGGACAAAGAAGACCTTACGGGGCAAAATGTCCTCGAAGTGGGTTCTGGCGCGGGGCGTTTTTCGCAAGTAGTGTTAGACAATACCAACGCCAACCTTTACAGCGTGGATTATTCGAATGCAGTAGAGGCAAATTGGAAAAATAATACGCTACACACGCAGTCGGGGCGTTTTGTCTTGGCGCAGGCAAGCGTTTACGATTTACCTTTTCCCAAAAAGAGTTTCGACAAAGTATTTTGCTTCGGTGTGTTGCAACATACACCTGACTTCAAACAGTCTGTAAAATGCCTGACCGAAATGGTAAAACCCGGAGGCGAGCTGATTGTGGACTTCTATCCCATTCGTGGTTGGTGGACGAAAATACACGCCAAGTACATTTTCCGCCCCTTCACAAAGCGCATGAGCCACCCAAAATTGCTCAAACGCATAGAACGCAATGCAAATTGGCTTATTGGCGCATCACAGTTTTTCAATCGTATTGGGGTAGGCAAGCTAACCAATCGTTTCTTGCCTATTTGCGACATCAAAAGCACCTTGCCTCCCAACCTCTCACGCGAACAGCGCAGAGAATGGGTGATTTTGGATACTTTCGATATGTTCTCGCCTGAATACGACCACCCGCAACGCCTCGCCACTGTCAAAAAATGGTTTGAGGAATTTGGTATGCAAAACGTGCAAGCGGGTTTTGTTCAATACGAAAACAGCAATCAAGTTGCGGCGGTTCGTGGTATCGCCCCTTAGAAATATCAACATACAAAAAGGTTGTGAGAAAAAATCGTAGCGCGTTAGAAAACGCCTACGATTTTCTTTTTAGTAGGCATTTAATTTATCAAATACCTTTTTTTAGTGCCTATTCAATAAATCAAACACCTACGTACAAACAAGTAAGAATGTTGCATAAGTAAGCATAAACTTTGTACAAACAGGCACGGCATCTGTACAAACAAGCACGGCATTTGTATAAACAAGTACGGCATCTGTACAAACAAGCACGGCATCTGTACAAACAGGCACGGCATCTGTTAAAACAGGCACGGCATCTGTTAAAACAAGCGCGGCATTTGTATAAAAAGGTAAGACATCTGTACAAACAAGCATAACATTTGTCAAAATAAGCAAGACTAAAAAAATAAATAGCCACATTACACATATATCTTATACAAATGTTGTAATAGATACGTACAATGTGGCTATTTTTTACTTTGTTTTGACTACAATACAATAGGTATTTTTTTAACTTACAAAAATCTATTTCACAATACTAAACTCTACACGCCTATTCATTTGCTTGCCTTCTTCAGTGTCGTTAGAGGCTAAAGGTTTGGTTTTGCCAAAACCTTTGCTACTCAAGCGATTAGAAGCAATGCCTTTGCTTAACAAATAATCTTTCACCGCATTAGCGCGGTTTTGTGAGAGTGTCATATTATTTTGGTCATTGCCTACTGCATCAGTGTGTCCCGTTACTTCTATTGCCATATCAGGATTTTCATTTAAGATACGCACTAAGCGGTTTAGCTCCGCAGTCGATTCATTGCGCAAGGCGAATTTTTCTGTATCAAAGAAAATGTTATTTAATCGAATGGTTTGCCCCACTTCGATAGGCGTAAGATAAAGGTCTTGCTGAATTTCTTTATAGACTTGCAAGTTTTTGGTCGAAAGATTGTTTGAGGTGGCTATAAATTTCTCCTTTTCTGCCAAGAAACTATACACCTTGCCTGCAGGCAAGATAATTTTATAAAAACCATCTTTGGGTGCAGAACGCGCTATGCCCAATTCTTTATCTGTTTCAAGGTCGCGGTACGTAATGTCCGCGCCTATAGGCTGTTTAGTCTTAGCGTTTAGCACCTTGCCTGAAATCATTACTACAGGTTGTGGGCGTACTGAAGCAGGCAAGTCCAACTTTACTATATCCATACTGCCTAAACTTTCTTCTGCCGAACACATATACGCACTTTTGCCCGAAGCGGGAATAACAAAGAAGGATTCTTCGCCATTGGTGTTAATTTCCGCGCCTAAGTTCTCGGGTTCAGTCCAATTTTGCCACGTGTCGTCCAAACGTCTTGCGACAAAAATATCTGTATTGCCGTATCCTACGTGACCATTAGAGGCAAAATACAAAGTAACGCCGTCAGGCGCGATGAAAGGCGAGCCTTCGTAACGCCATGTGTTGATAGTCTTGCCTAAGTTCTTAGGTTCAGACCATTTTTCGTCCTCTTGCAAAAAACTTACATAAATATCCATTTCGCCTATTGTTTCATCGCGTTGTTTGGACATCAACAACGTTTTTCCATCTGCCGAAAGGTTGTAGGTTACAAACTTAGCTTTGTTTTGGTCGTTGATGATAACAGTTTCTTTGGGAATACTCCAGCCGTTTTCGGTGCGCTCTGTGATAGATATGCCTCCACCTGCCGAAGAGCCATCAGCCTTGTATGTACCTAAGAGCAATGCGCTGTTGTTGTCAGGCGTTACGGAAATAACAGCGTTCCCGCCTGCGTTATTGAGAGGCTTGCCTGCATTTTGGGCTTTGCCCCATGTGCCATCAGCTTGCATTTCCGAGATATAAATCTCGTCAGTGTCTTTCTCGCCTCCCGTATTGTTAGGATTGTATTTGCTGACGTAGTATAAAGTCTTGCCATCTGCCGTTACAAAGGGCGTGATGTCTGCATATTTTGTATTCACATTCGCGCCTAAGTTCTGTTTTTTGATACCATGCGGGATATTTTTAGCTATTCGAATGGGTGGCGCAACTTTGGCGGGGTTAGTTTTCGCTAATATCTTGGCATTGGTCGTTAATACTTCGTTGTATAGTTTTTCGGCTTGTTCGTGCTTGCCTACGCTTCGGTAGTGCTTCGCTAAAATATACAAATGATGCACATAAGAGCGGTACTCGCCTTGTCCTACTTTGGGTTGTAGTTGCACAATCTCCTCATACGAAGCTATTATCGAGGCAGTCTTGCCTTCTTTCTCCTTCGAATCCAATACTTCTGCAAAGGCATTCACGAATCGCGTATTTTCCTTGCCTACTAACTTGGCATATATATTTTGTGCCTCCTCATACAGTTGCAAGGCTTTGGCGGGGTTATTTAAGTTGTACTTATAAATACTTGCAAGACTCGTGCAGGCAGAGGCGTATTTGAGGGTTTCCTTGCCTACCAACTTTTCGTAAGCTTTTTGCGCCTCTACAAAAGATATTTCAGCCTTTTCATACATTTTTACCGCGTCATACACAAAACCAAGATTGCTACAAGTCGTAGCATACGCCGAACCTTCTTTGCCATATTCGTCTTCTGCTCTTGTTTTGGCTTGTTCGTATAGAGGCAAGGCTTCTTTGTATTTTTTATCGCCATAGAGTTCATCTGCTTTCAAGGTGATGACTTCCCAATTATTGAGTGTTTCATTTCCTTGCGAGTCAAAATATAAAGTAGAAAGCGTTTTGTTGTTTTGGCACGTTTCGGAGCGTGTTTTTCTGCCCTTTTCGTCATAATACGTTACTACGCCCTCGCGTATTTCCTTAGGGCGGTCTGCACTCATAGTCCCTTCGAATTGAAGCGTACCGTTTTTGAAATAATCAGTAACCTTGCCTACAGGTTTGTCGTCTTGGTAGGTAAGAAGGCGGTAGAAGCGAATGTAAGGGTACGTTTCTTTTACTTCGTCCCATTCTTCGTTAAAGTAAATTGTCCATTTACCTTGTCTTTTGCCGTTAGCATCTGTTAGGTTGGGGTTTTTGGGTATTTGCGCACACACCGTTAGCGCGGTGCAGGCAAGGAAGCAGGCAAGGAATAAGTTTTTCATACGCAGTAGGAAAGGAAAAAATACATGAAAAGGCTTCATGCGTCTTTAGATAAAGACGCATAAAACCTTATTTTGTTTTTGAGGATAGGTTTCGCAGAATTACTATTTTTTGTAGTCAGAAAGTTTTATCACCTTTTTGTTCATATCAGCCGTAAACTCCACAATGAGTTTGCCTTTCTGACCTTTATCTGCAAAATAAAGTTTGCTTTTTTCTTCCATGCAAAAATCCTTTGCCGCGCCACTGTTCATGGGGGCAGTACCTTTGCCTGTGTGTAGCGTAACAGACGCGCCTGTATCATTTTTTACCTTGATACAAACTTCACCTTGAGGGGCTTTGAAAGCCACGAGAAGCGTTGTAGTAGTCAATGCTACCACCAATGCGAGCATTTGAATTGTCTTGTTCATAATCGTTTTGATTTTGATACAAAGATACACGCTTCTTGGGTAGGCAAGGCAGACGACTTTATGAAAGTGGCTTTTGGGTTTATGAAAGGCGGTTCTTGCTTTACAAACTTGCCTGAAAGTACAACGACATCAAAACAAAAATCCTTCCTTTGGTTCTGCTTTGGCAGGCAAGTTTGTTTCTCCTAAAGTTTCAAGCAAGTCGCGCTCAATCTCCACACAAATAGCGGTCATAGGCACATCTTGGATTTTGTTCTCAAACGGGTTTTCGTTTACCACGCCTACTTTGTTGATAGTAACAAACACAAAACCTATCAACATAGTGAAAGGAACGACCAAATAAGGCGCGGTTTTGAAGGCTTCCACAATGCTAAACGGCAAAAGCGTAATGAAAATGAGGATAAAAACCCGCGTAAAAAAGTCGTATTGCGTGAGCATGGGCGTGTTTTTGATGCGCTCACAACCGCCTTGAAAATTGGCTAAACTAACCAACTGCCCTTCCATTTGGAAACTGTCGAATCCGCCCAAAGTACCGTCTGCCATTGCCTTATAAACTTGCCTACCCATCATCATTTGCAAATAATTAGGCTTGTTTTGCGCCTTTGCAAGTTCAGCAAATTCTTCTTCGGACAGGAAAGATTGCAAATCTTGCCAATCGTCTTGCCTACGAAGGTGCAAACGAAGGGCGTGCGCCCACGCTATTTGCTTATAAACCAATGATTTCTTAAATTTTTCGCTCCTTGCCTGCTCATAATTGGGTTGATGCGCGTGGCTATCCGTAAAGGTTACTATCAATCGCGCCAATACACGACTCGAATTGACAATGCCACCCCACAACTGCCTTGCCTCCCACCAACGACTGTAGGACGAGTTATTGCGAAAACCCAAAAATATTGCTAAGGCTGTTCCCAAAATGCCCACTACCGCAAACGGGAAGGCGAGGTAGGCAAGTTTAAAAACACTTACCAATACGTAGGCAAGGCTGGCTATCGCGCCTGCATACAATAATTCGCGCCAAACGTATCCTAAAACTTTGATAGGATTAAAATTTCGTTTCAAAATCATATTTTTTTTGATGTTGGTTGGTAGATGTTAGATGTTGGGGATAGGTATTTGGTATAGTTTTTGGTCTTTTTGGCGAATATGAAGTCTTATTTGGATTTAGATGTTTGGAAACAAAGTAGGTTGCTGGTAAAAAGTATCTATCAAGCAACAGCACTGTTTCCGAATGATGAAAAATTTGGTTTGGTAAATCAAATGCGAAGAAGTGCCGTTTCTGTTCCTTCAAATATCGCAGAAGGCAGTGGCAGAAGTACAGCTCAAGATAGTTTGCGCTTTTTCTTCATAGCGCGTGGCTCGTTATTTGAGTTAGAAACACAGCTTTATTTATCTTTTGATTTAGATTTCTTACCTCAAAAATCCCTTGATAGTTTGATTGAACAGGTTACTTCTTGCAAAAAATTGCTACATGGTTTTATCAATTATTATCAAACTTTAGTTTAGATGTTAGTTTTTTGATGTTAGATGTTGGTTGTTAGATGTTAGATGTTGGTTGGTAGATGTTAGGATAATACATTGTTTGTAGAAATTCACCGCGAACAATCTATCCCCAACATCTAACATCTAAAACCCAACATCAACCATTGTGTTGTGTCGCTTTCGTTGATTTGCGCGTAGGCAAAAGAAGTAGCAAAGCAAAACAAAAATTTCAACACGGAGTTACAGAGAGCCACAGAGTAACACAAAGTTTTTTCTTTGTAATTTTTTCATAGTTTTGCAATATGATTACTCAAAAATATGTAAACGAGGTATCCTATAAAGTCATAGGTTGTGCTATGGAGGTACATAAACAATTAGGTGTGGGACTTTTGGAAAGTATTTATGAAGCGGCTATGCTTGAAGAATTTGATGCACATGGACTGAAAGTAGAAACACAAGTACAAGTGCCTGTATATTACAAAGGCAAATTGCTTGAACCAAAATTACGTTTAGATATGTTGGTGGAAGATTTGATTATTTTGGAACTCAAAGCCATCGACTTGCTCATTCCTATTCATCAAGCACAACTTTTATCGTATCTCAAAATGGCTCAAAAACCTAAAGGCTTGCTCATCAATTTCAATACAATGTTGCTAAAGAATCAAATAATTTCTTTGGTAACAGACACTTACGCAAAACTACCTACAGGATAGTATATTTTTTTCAACACGGAGGTACAGAGGCTCACTAAGTTTCACAGAGCAAGGCAAAGCACAATCTTTGTGTAACTTTGTGCTTCTCTGTATCTCCGTGTTAATTTTCCTTTTCAACACCAAGGCAAAGTACAATCTCTGTGTAACTTTGTGCTTCTCTGTACCTCCGTGTTAATTTTCCTTTTCAACACCAAGGCAAAGTACAATCTTTGTGTAACTTTGTGCTTCTCTGTATCTCCGTGTTAATTTTCCTTCTTGCCTACACACCCAACGCCTCTATCATCAACTTAGCCGTTGCTGCGCCACTGAATTGTTGTTGCCCTGTGATGAGGTTGCCATCACGCACCGCGAAGGCTTTGAAAAGACCGCCATTGATGTAGTTCGTATTCGGGATTTTGCGGGCTTCTTCCTCAATCCAAAAAGGTTGAATTTTCATTCCTACAAAACCATCAGCAAATTTCTCTTCGCTGTCTGCAAAGCCTGTCCACGTTTTGCCATCAACCAACAATTTGCCATCAGACGTTTTCGCCTTCAAGAGTAGGCAAGTAGCGTGGCAAACAATACCCTCCGCCTTACGTGCTTCATAAAAAGCTACGACCAACTTATGCAACTTTTCGTTGTCAATGAAAGTGTACATAGGACTTTGACCGCCAGAAAGAAAAATACCATCATAATCTGCCACATTGATTTTGTCAATAGAAGGCGTATTTTCGAGCAAGGCATTATGCGTAGCCGATTTCTTGAAGCCCAACGACAAAATGTCGTGTGCCGAGTAGCCACTTGCATCTTCGGGGTCTGAAAAACCATCGGCTACCAACTTGCCTCCTTCAGGCGAGAAAATATCGACTTGAAAACCCGCTTCCGTAAATTCCCAATAGGGGTGCGTAAGTTCTGCCCACCAAAAGCCGATAGGCCAGCCTGTTTGTTTGCTTTGTGAAGCATTAGCCGCTATCAACGCTATGCGCTTGGGCTTGTCGTTATTGAGGAGATTTTTTGATGAACTCATAATTTTTTGCTTTTTTTGAAGCAAAGATAGTATCTTGCACCCCTCAAAGTCAAGTACGCACTATGCAGTGTAATACTCACTTTTTGGTAAGAATTACACTCACTTGTAGGTAAGATTTTGGAAAATAGCCAACCTTGCCTACTTTTGTGAAATGTTAAAAATTTGTTAAATTATGCCTATTTTCGAATTTCGTGGCAAAAGCTACAACAATCCCGCCGAACTTGCCTTAGACATCTTGGCAGGCAAGTACAAAATGCCTATCCTGTGGCGCGTGAAGGACAAAGTTTGGCGGTATGGCGAACTGAAAAAAAGCATTGGCAGAATAACGCACAAAATGCTTGCCGAGCAGTTGCGCGAATTGGAAAGTGATGGACTGATAAGCAGGAAAGTTTATCCCGAAGTTCCGCCCAAAGTAGAGTACGACATTACCGAAGAAGGCAAAAAAGCCATTCCCATTATAGAAGCCTTGCGCGATTTTGGCGAAAACTTTTATGAAAATTATACAGGCACAAAGCACACTACTTCTCCAACTTCATAGCATACAGCAACACATTGACTTCTGTGATGAGCCTATCTACGTCTTTTGGCTCTATGGCATCATAATAGCCACGAATACGCCCCTTGCCGTCCATGAGAATAAACTTTGTAGCGTGCAGAAATTCAGGCGTTACCGTGTTTTTTTCCTCGCCTGCGTTTATTTTGTAGCCTTGGTAGGCAAGGTCGTAAATATCCTTCTTCAAGCCTGTGAGAAAATGCCACTTGCCACGTTTAGCACCGTACTTTTCGGCATATTGGCGCAATACTTCAGGCGTATCATTGTCAGGATCGACAGTGTGTGAAAGGATTTTTACCTTGTCATTCTTCGCAAACATATCTTGCACACGCACAAGCTCTTTGCTCATGTGTGGGCAGAGCGTAGGATTTCCGCACTTCGTAAAGAAAAAATCGACCACATACACCTCGTCTTCTTTGATGGATTGGCGCGTAAACTTTTCGCCGTATTGGTTCACAAACGTAAACGCAGGCAAGGTTTGATACCTTACCTTCCAACGCCCTTCTACTTTTGTAGAGTCTATAGCATAGTAAGTAGGCAAGTTATACCTATTCGTTCCAAAGAGATAGAGGAAGAAAAAGAAAATGATAGGCATTATCAATATCAAAAACAACCAAGTGTTTTTTTGCTGGGCAGTAGCTTTTTGAGTCATAGCAATTAAAATATACTGCAAAGATGCGTCAAGATGCACAAATAAGCAAACATTTAAAAAAATGCCCTAACTTTGCACCCTTTCAAAACCACACAACACACCCCTCAACCATACAACAACCAACCATATAACCATACAACAACCAACCATACAACCATACAACCCTTCCACCTCTCCACCCCTCAACCCTTCCACCCATATTTATTACAATGAAACTTTTAGAAGGAAAAATAGCCCTCATCACAGGCGCGTCTAAAGGCATAGGGCGTTCTATCGCACTTCGTTATGCCGAGCAAGGAGCGCAAGTAGCCTTTACATACCTATCAAGCGTAGAAAAAGGACAAGCCCTCGAAGCCGAACTACAAGCATTGGGCATAAAAGCCAAAGGATACCGCTCTGATGCTTCTGTATATGCAGAAGCTGAAAGCCTTGTAAACCAAGTAATTGCCGACTTTGGCGGTTTGGATATATTGGTAAACAATGCAGGCATTACCAAAGACGGCTTGCTCATGCGCATGAGCGAGGAACAGTGGGATTCTGTTATCCAAGTCAATCTCAAGTCCGTTTTCAACCTCACGAAAATGGCAATGAAGCAAATGATGAAGCAAAAAAATGGCTCTATCATCAACATCACTTCAGTTGTAGGTATTCGCGGTAATGCAGGACAAGCGAACTATGCCGCTTCGAAGGCGGGCATTATAGGCTTCACCAAGTCTGTAGCACTTGAGTTAGGCTCGCGTAATATTCGCTCTAATGCAGTCGCACCCGGGTTCATAGAAACCGAAATGACCGAAAACCTCGCGAACAAAGAAGAATGGCTCACAGGTATTCCTTTGAAACGCGGAGGCACAGGCGAGGAAGTAGCGGATTGTGTCGTATTCTTAGGCTCAGATATGTCGAAATACATCACAGGGCAAGTCTTGCAAGTAGATGGCGGTATGCTTACTTAAAAAACCAAGTTTTTTTGTGGTTCGTGAGGACACGAACCACAAAAACACAAAAGAGGTTACCTTTGCGGGCAACCTCTTTTTTAGTAGGATAGGGTTTGAAACCCCTATCCTATTGAGCAATTTTAGCTTTTATTTTTGTTTTATTTCGGTTTTAGGGGCTTCAGTTTTAGGAGCTTCTGTTTTCAAAACTTCTGCCGAAATGCTCAACGTTTGTTTAGCGCGTTGAGGGTCATTCGTGATAATCGTTACGGTTTGGTTTTGCTTGCCTTCTTTGCCGTGGCTGTTATAGACCACATCAACATTGGTTGACTCACCTGGCTCAAGTACCATTTTCTTAGGTTGGGGAGCGGTACAGCCACAAGACGCTTTTACTTTGCGGATAGTCAAGGTTTTTTGCCCTTTGTTTGTCAATACGAAAGTTGTTGTGTTGGTAGTGCCTTGATTGATTTTGCCGTAATCATGCGTAATGCGGTCAAAAATAGCTTGAGGCGTAGGCGAGCCTGCTGTAAGGTTGCCAAAGTTCTCTACTACCACACCGCCCAAATACAACTGTTTGTCCGCTTCTTTTGCGTCATCAGTTTTGAGTATCAAACCTGTAGAGATATAGTCCCAATCGTTTTGCTTCGTTGCATCAATTGTAAAATTCAAGTGAATAGAGTCCTTAGGAGCTATCGTTGTTTTAGAGGCAGTCATCGTAGCCCACGCAGGAAGCTGTGAAGTGGTTTCTGCCAATTTGATGTTTACAGGCTTGTCGCTGTCGTTGTAAAGCGTCAATTTTTGGCTTTCCTTGCTATCATGATAAATGCGTTGGAAATAGACAGAACGGGAGGTAAGGCGAAGGCTGCCCGACTCTTGCGGATACCAATCTTTCACACCTTTTTTGCGGGGGATAACATCACCCGAAATCGTAAGGTTGGCAATGCTTGGCTCGCCGTTTGTCTTTACTGTGATGTTTTTGTTGAAGGGACCAGGGCGATTCATGGGGTCATACGAGGCAGAAATGATGCCTGTCTTGCCTGCTTGGATAGGTTCTTTTGTCCAAGTAGGCGTAGTACAACCGCAAGAAGGCTGTACTTCGGTGATAGTGATAGGGGCGATGCCTGTATTGGTAACGATAAATTCCACTTTGGCGGGTCCGCCATCTTCTTGGATTTTACCAAAGTCGTGCTTGTCTTTGTTGAATTCTGCCTTGCCTACGCCTTGCGCCCAAGCAGTGGTACTAGCCAACAACAGCACCAAACAAGTTGAAAAAAGAGTTTTTTTCATATAGGTATTTTATGAATGGTTTTGAGATATGGATTTAAGTATGATACGAAATTAACGCAAAATTAGGGATTATATATGAAAAAACCGCACATTAACACACCTTTAACTAAACCTCCATTTTCGACAAATCAAAATATTGCGTAAAGTTATCTATCCAATATTCGAAAATTGGCACGCGGATTTTGTAGCCCTCGCCTGCCTGCACCACAAAACCGTACTCCTCCAAACGCCTCAAGCGGTGGCGCACAGTGCGCGGAATGGGCTTGCCTTCGCGGACTGCCCACACGATAGCCTTGTCTAACTCGCGCCCTTGTTCGTCTTTTTCGCAAATTTGCGTCCAAAAAACGTCTGTAACGTTATTGTCTTGTATGTAAATCATACGCTTGAGGGCTTCCTGTAGGTCGGCTTCGGTCATGGCTCGCCTGCCGTCTCGGTTCGCAATGTCCACGATAGCAAAACAAATCTTTTGGATAAGGGCGGGCTGTCCCTGCGTGAGGCGATAAATCTCCTCCTTCACTGCGTCAGGGTAGGCAAGTTGTGCCACTTCTATCAGTTGATAGCTCTCCTCCCGCGTCAGGTAAGGCACTTCGATGCGGATAGTATTCACAAAAAACTCGTTCCAATTTGGCGCGGTAAGTTCCGAGAAAAAATGCAAGCCTATCCACATCAAACTCACGTCTGCCTGACTGCCCAACATAGCCCGAAACGCGCCCAAAAACTCTTTGCCTTGTGCCTCGTCTGCCTGTAGGAAAGGGTGCAAATACTCGAACTCATCAATAGCCAAAATAACGCGCTTGCCTTTTTGCTTCGCATAGTCGCCTACGCGCCCAATGAATTCGCGCAGGGCATCTGCCCAATGTGCGGGTTGTTGCCAAGTCGTTTCTTTGGGTTGGGTTTTTGTAACAAAAGCCTCGTGCAGTTTTTGCAAAAAGTCAGGCACAGATTTGATGTTGCCTTCTGCATTGAAATAGATTATTTCGAAGCCAATGCCCAAGATTTGCGGAAAAAAATTGATAAGCGAGGTCTTGCCTACGCGCCTCTGCCCCTGTAGGTACAAGACCAAAAAGCCTTTGGTCGTGTGTAGTTGGCGCGAGAGTTTGTCGCGGAGGTCGCGCCTTTCCATAAAAACAGACTCGTCCAAGACCGTGAGCGTGTCGGCTGGTCGGTAAAAATTTCGTGCCATAGATTCAGCAAGGCTTGCCTGCTCTTTGATTTCCTCCAGTTTTTGGTGGGCTACTTCTTGCCACGCCTCTATAGCTTCGCGGTAGTATTTGTACCAGTCTATATTGCGCGAAACAGACAGCCTACCCCAAAAATCCTTTGGATAAGGAAAAGGCGTTAAAGTCAGTTTGTGCATCTTGTCCAATTCCTGCACAAAGACCGCGAACAAGTCTTTTTTGATAGAGATTTGATTTTCTTTGTGGGCTGTTATGAGGCTTTGACGTACTACTTTGATTTGTGCTTGCCAACTGTCAGGCTCTCGAAAATACTCAATTTCATAGCCTGAAAACGCCCACACTGTAGGTTCAAGTGATAGTCTTGCCTGCTTCCACTGGGTAGCTGTAGCGACTTGAGCTAACAAGCCAGCTAAGTTTTGGTTTTTAGGTCTGTGCATGAATAAGAATTTTACAAATTGTAAACCTAAAACGGGGCTTTCTTGGATTTGTCTAATGAGCCTTTTTTCTGCAAAAAAACTTGTGTCTATATTGCCCCACTCAATGTATATGTTTTTAGTTAATTTAATATTTATACCTCGTAAGATAAGATATATACAACCTAACACTTCTCCCAAAGTTATTCCTAAAGTACCAGCTATTCCGTAGAATTTTCCGCCAAAAG
This sequence comes from Bacteroidota bacterium, assembly GCA_004292795.1. Taxonomy (GTDB): domain Bacteria; phylum Bacteroidota; class Bacteroidia; order Cytophagales; family Microscillaceae; genus RDXI01. The sequence continues at coordinate 16,967 of RDXI01000050.1, forward strand.
ACGTGAATAGTATCCAGCCTATTATGACTAAAAATATACCTGACATACCATAAAAAATACCTGCAAAAATACCTGCAAATAGACCTAAAAACGAAGCGTAACCCCAACCCAACCA
>RDXI01000354.1 GCA_004292795.1 Bacteroidota bacterium
GCCTTTCACAGTAACAATAAGCTCGAAGTTATGTCCGTGGAAGTGTTCATTGGCACAAACGCCAAACACTTCGCAGTTTTTTTCTTTTGTCCACGCGGGGTTGTATAGCCTATGCGCCGCGTTAAAATGTTCTTTTCTACAAACGTACACCATTTTTTGAGTGAATGAGTGGATAAGGTGAATGAGTGGGGCTTTTTTTAGATGGCAAAGATAGGCGTTTTTTGCAATAATACCAAACCTCTCCTACCCTTGCCTACTGCTTACCTGCTTACGGCTAATTTTTGGATATACGTTTTGCCGTTGGGCATTGTGCCTCGCAATAGATACAAGCCTTTAGGCAACTTTTCTACTGGAATAGCCATTTTTTCGACTTGCCTGCCTACGGTATGCGTAGCCAAAACACGCCCCTGTAGGTCTGTAATCTGTATTTGGGTAGGCAAGTTGCCCTCTAAGTACACCACAGACTCGGCAGGGTTGGGATACAGCCGATAGGGAGCTTGCCTACTTTCAGGCTCGCGGGCTGTGAGATAGTCATTAGAGAAAACGGGGCGGAACAGCAAACTGCCTGTTTCATCAGCAGGGGCTTCCCATACATTCCAACGATTGCCCGAATTGAAAAATATATCTGAAACGCTGTTCGTATTGCGGTCATAGCCTACAGTAACAAGGTCATTGGTCGTTTGTTCCCAACCGATATAAAACTCGCCTGCTGGAAGCGCGAGAATGGGGAATTTGAACGTGGGTTCTACTTGTTTTCGCACTGCTTCCGCGCTCAAAAGTTGGTCGCGTTGGGTAGGATAGCGGATAGGCACTACCAACTTATACATCACCGAGTCGCGCACTGCATTTGGGTTGATAGAAGTGAGGTGTTTCCAAATCACTAAATTAAAACTTTGGATAGAAAGGTCTTTCTCGAACTTGGTAAGGTGAAAGTGTACGTCTGTCAGAACATCTGGCGCGTTCAACACAAAACGGATAGCCACACGCCCAAAACGTTGGTTTACTCCCGCGCCATATTCTGCCGAGCCATCATCATACGCCAAATAATCGTGCAACATATTCACAGTCGAGAGCGTGTCATTCTTGCGCAAATCTATGGGTGGAATGGTTGTTGTGCCATCGCCTGTAATGGCAATGAGCTTGCTTCGAACTGCGAGTTTTTGGGTGGTGGGTGCGATAGGATTAGTAGGCATTTTTCTTCCTATACCAAATTGGCGTTGTGTGCCTCCTAAGATGAAAGGCGCGGTTGTGCCTAAGTCATTCAAAACTGTATTCGTGAGCGCGTCTTCTAAGACCATTTTGTAACTTACCACGTCAAAGCCTGTTCCGCTCAAGTTGTTGATAGTAGCCGTTAGGCTGTCCGAAGTTTCTTGGGCAGGGTTTGCAAAATATTGCTCTAAGGGCATTGCCGTATATTTTTTCAGGAAAGATTTGCGTATTTGTGAAGTCGCTATTTCCTCTACTAAGGTATCTTGCGGAGCGCGATTTTTGTTCAAATACACATAATCCACGTGCCAAACATCATACATACCTGACTGCCTGCCAAAGCCCACAATGCGAAACTGGAAATTGCTATGAAAATACTTGGTATCATTTACGGCTATTACCGCCGCCTTGAAATCAGCAGTAGGATTTCCGCCCAATTTTCCCCACACATACCGCCACGTATTCGTATTATCCAAAAACTCCACATACAACGAGTCCGTAACATCAGGGCGTTCTCCAAAACCTTGTTCTTGCCAAAAGAAACTCAAATACACCGCATCAGGAGGCGAGAATGTCCCAAGTTCGATGGGCTTCGAAGTCAGTGTGTCGCAAGTACCCACCGCATCAACCGTTACTGTAGAAAAACTATACGGACTACCATTGGCTTTTAGTCCATCAAAAGTAGCCACGCCTGCACTAACGGGGTTGTAGCCAAAAGATTGATTTACCCACACACCACTCGGCACAAGCCAAAGGTTGCTGTTGGGGCTTCCTTGATAGTCGGAAAAGTCATCAAAAAAAGGCAACAAAAGGGACGTTTTCTCGCCTTGGTTGGTAGGCAAGGCTGTATGCTTGTAAGCTGTTTGGTTGGGTGTGAGGCGTAATTGCGCTTGTGCTGGCTGGGCAAAGCAAAACAAAAATACCCACAAGTACATAATCTTTTCGGTAAAATTCATAAGTTGGTAGGCAAGTTAAGGGGCAAATATAGAGATTTTCTTGCCTACTTGCAAAATGATGCGCTTATAAAGTTAAGTTTTGCAAAGTAGCGTTGCTACTTTGCAAAGACTATGTACTTGAAGCGAAAGCCTTGTATAACTATAGCTTTTTTCTTGCCTACTTACAACATGATTGGGGCAAAAGCCTTATTTTTTTCTGAGAACCTGTTCAAATTTTTTGGTAACACATTTTTAGCCCCAGCGGGGCGATATCTTTGTAGAAAAGCCGTTCCACAAGCCAGAACCCCGTATGGGTGAAATCTTAAGATGTCGCCCCTACGGGGCTTTGATAATCTTACCCATGTCATTCCTACAAAGATATCGCCCCTACGGGGCTACCAAGCAAAGTTATTTTTTCTCTGAAGCCTCTATTTGCAATGCCTCTTTGATTTTTTCTATTTCAGCTTTGAGCGTGTTTAGTTCATTTACTTTGGCTTCTAAGGCTTTGTTTTTGTTCGTCAATGCCTCAATCATAGTTTGTTGTTCTTGTATGGCTTTGACCATAGGCGCGAGCAAGTCATTGTAGCGCACCGATAGCATAGCTTGGTCGTCTTTGTTGATGATGCCTGTCTTGCCTGCCCCTGCCTCAATGAGGGCTTTTTCAAGGTCTTGAGCTATGAAGCCGTATTCTACTAATTTATTAGCGTCATTGTTTCTGATGTACGAAACGGGTTGTAAGCTTTTGATGAAAGCCAAGCCCAAATTGGAGGGTTGAATGGTATTTTTCCAACGCTTGTCAGAGGTTATTGTCCACGCTACTTGTGTGCCTGCGTAGGTAATGTCTGTATTGCCTATTCTGATTTGGTTGCTCGCAGTGGCAGTAGGTACTTGCGCGTTATTGCCTACAGTGATATTGTTGCTTCCTGTAGTGATGAGATTTCCTGCGCGATAGCCTATGCTTGTGTTGAGTGTGCCTGTGGTATTGGTACGCAAAGCATCAAATCCTACGGCTGTATTCTGAAAGCCTGTAGTATTGCCAAACGAAGCTCCCGC
>RDXI01000355.1 GCA_004292795.1 Bacteroidota bacterium
GGTTGTTCTGCTTCATTCACAAAGCTAATTCTGTCAAATTCATCAAGCTCTATGCGGATAGTAGAGTCGCGTTGTATCTTGCCTGCCAACAACTCCCTCGAAAGTTCGTTCAAGATGCGTTTTTGGATAACGCGCTTGAGCGGTCTCGCGCCTAAGAGGGTATCATAGCCTATTTCGGCTAAGGTATTCAGCACTTTTTTGGAGGCAAGAATAGTGATGCCCATTTCTGCAAGTTGTTCTTGCAATAATACGAATTGGATAGCCACGACCTTACGCATATCTCGCCTACTAAGCGGGCGGAACATAATCACCTCATCAATGCGGTTCAAAAATTCGGGACGCACAAAGTTTTTCAGCATATCAAAAAGGTCTTCTTTGGTGCGCTCTATAACCTCGAACTCGTTTTCATCTGTCAATTCCGCAAAGCGTTCTTGTATCATATCCGCCCCAAAGTTCGAAGTCATAATAATGATGCAGTTCTTAAAATTGGCTACCCTGCCCTTGTTGTCAGTCAAGCGTCCTTCGTCCAACACTTGTAGCAAGATATTGAACGCATCGGGGTGCGCTTTTTCTATTTCATCAAGCAAAATAACCGCATACGGTTTGCGTCTTACGGCTTCAGTTAATTGTCCGCCTTCTTGATAACCGATATAGCCCGGAGGTGCGCCAATCAAACGGCTAACCGCGTGGGATTCTTGGTATTCGGACATATCAATCCGCACCATCGCGTTTTCGTCATTGAACAAAAATTCTGCTAATGTTTTGGCTAATTCAGTCTTGCCTACCCCTGTCGAGCCTAAAAATAGGAAAGAGCCAATCGGTCTGCGCGGGTCTTGCAACCCTGCTCGGCTACGCCTCACTGCATCAGAAAGCACCCGAATAGCGGCATCTTGCCCTGCTACACGCTTGGACAATTCATCTTCGAGGTGTAATAATTTCTCTCTATCGCTTTGTAAAAGTTTGGTAAGTGGAATACCTGTCCACTTCGATATAATTTCTGCAATATTTTCAGACGTAACTTCTTCTTTCAAAATGGAGTCCTCGCTACTTTCGCTCAAGCGCGTTTGGTATTCTGCCAATTTCGCCTCTGATTCTACGATTTTGCCAAAACGCAACTCTGCCACACGCCCATAGTCGGCTTGTCTTTCGGCTTGGTCGGCTTCGAGTTTGTAGCGTTCTATGTTATTTTTTTCGGTTTTGATGCTGTCGAGCAAGTCTTTCTCACTGCGCCATTTTGCCTTGATTTCATCACGCTTTACAGCAAGGTCTGCAATATCGCGGTTCAGTTGGCTTTCTTTGTCGGAGGCTTGTTCTCGCCTGATAGCTTCGCGCTCAATCTCAAGTTGCATAATTTTGCGCTCCAACTCGTCGAGTTCTTCGGGCATAGAGTCAATCTCGATGCGCAACTTCGCGGCGGCTTCGTCCATCAAATCTATCGCTTTGTCAGGCAAGAACCTATCGCTGATATAGCGGTGTGAGAGTTCCACCGAAGCAATGATAGCATCATCTTTTATCCTCACGCCATGGTGCAGTTCGTAGCGTTCTTTCAGCCCACGCAAGATAGAAATAGCATCTTGTACGTCTGGCTCGTCCACCATCACGGTTTGGAAACGCCTTTCGAGGGCTTTGTCTTGTTCTATGTAGCGTTGATATTCTTTCAGCGTGGTCGCGCCTATGGCGTGCAGTTCGCCACGTGCAAGGGCAGGTTTCAGCAAGTTTGCCGCGTCCATTGCGCCCTCTCCTCCGCCTCCTGCGCCAATGAGCGTATGGATTTCATCAATAAACAAAATAATTTCCCCGTCAGAGTCTATCACTTCTTGGATAATATTTTTCAATCTTTCCTCAAACTCGCCTTTGTATTTCGCTCCCGCAATGAGCAAGCCCATATCCAACGACACTATCGTTTTGTTCTTTAGGTTTTCGGGAATATCGCCCTGTATAATCCTTTGTGCCAATCCTTCTACGATGGCAGTCTTGCCTACCCCCGGTTCGCCCAGCAGGATAGGATTGTTTTTGGTACGGCGCGAGAGGATTTGCAACACGCGCCTTATTTCGTCATCTCGCCCAATAACGGGGTCGAGTTTGCCATTTTGGGCTAATAGATTGAGGTTTTTAGAATATTTTTCTAAGGCTTTGTATTTCGACTCGGCATATTGGTCTGTAACGCGGTTTCCCTTGCGCAATTCGTGAATGGCTTTCTTGAGGTGTTCTTCATTGAAGCCCACATCTTTCATAAGCGAGGAGGCGAGGTCGCGACCTGCCAAAATGCCTAATATGATGTGTTCGATGGTTATGAACTCGTCTTTGAACTCTTGGGCAAATTTTTCTGCCTTTTGGAACGCATACACAAGGTCAGTCGCAAAATAGGGCTGTGCGTCAGATTTGGGCAAGTTGCGCAAATGTTCATCGATGCGCACATTCAAAACGCTTCGATTGATGTTCAGTTTTTTGAATATATACGAAACTAAGTGGTCTTCCTCCATTAAAATTGCCTTCAATACGTGGATTCCTTCCACGACATTGTGTTGTTGTCCAACAGCAAATACAGAGGCTCGTTGTAGGAGTTCTTGGGCTTTGATGGTATATTTGTTGTAGTTCATAGATTGATTGATGAAAAAATCGAGAGTTTTGATTGTTTTAGTTATAAAACGCGAAAATAATGCCTAATTGTAAAAACCGACATTTTGGCAGATGCACCTCTAACAGCAGGCAAGCAATTTTTTTGGGTAGGTAGGCAGAATTAGCATATTAATTTCTATAGCCTTGTGCCAATAGAAAACCACCTGATAATTAAGTGAAAGTGCTATATTTCATTTAGTTCAGTTCCCTTCATTTCTGAAGGGAACGAACCACTATTTTTTCTCAATAAGCGCAGTCCAAACACTTAATTTTGTGCCATCTAAGCGCGTCCAGATAGGGCGCACCACGCCTTTGTAAGCCGAAATGTTATTATAGTCCCCAAAAAATACGTACTTGTTGGGTTTGAAAGGCGTTTCGCTTATTTTTTCATTTTGGAAAGTTTCGCCTCCATCTTTCGAGGTAGCGAGCCAAACGTCTGTTTGCGAGTCGTTGTAATTGCGCCTGTCATAAAACACCACGTGGATATAGCCCGTTACGGGGTCGACTGCCATCCAGTTAAAAAATTGATGCTTGCCTGCCCCATCATCATTCACGCGCTTGGGTTTGCTCCA
>RDXI01000356.1 GCA_004292795.1 Bacteroidota bacterium
CCGCCAATTTCGCGCATTGCCAAAATAATATCTCTTTGCGATTCGGCAGAAATTGCTCCAAAAGACATTGCGCCAGAACCAAAACGAGTCATGATGCTTTCGATGGATTCTACTTCGGAAATTGGGATCGCATTGCGTTTTCGGAGTTTGAACAAATGGCGAACATTGACAGGCGTATTGTCGATGCCTGCTTTCAAATATTCGTTATAAAGTGCCATATTGTTTAGCCCAACTCCCGTATCTCGAACCAATTTGTGAATCATTTTTGAACGACTCAAAGTCATCGAGTGTTTTTCGCCTGATGTGCCTACGGTATCTTCTCTGAACAAAAAGTTATTGACTAGCATTTCTTCTTGTTCGAATTTTTGGCTTTGCGCCGCAAATTTGATCACGTTTGCCACAATTTCCTTAATTTCCAAACCGCCAATATAACTAGGCACTTTTGGAAAATAATTTTCCATAATTTTTTTGCCCAAACCAATTACCGAAAACAATTTGGCACTTTGATAACTTCTAGCCACCGAAATGCCCATTTTCGACATGATTTTAAGCAAACCAATTTCGTAACAATGAATCAAATTTTTCTCTTTGACATCAGGATCGAGTTCGAGTTTAGAAATTTTGTGTCCTTCCTCAAAACGCCCAATTTCCAAAGCCAAATACGGACAAACTGCCGTTGCGCCAAAGCCAATCAAACAAGCAACATGATGCGTAGTTTTGATTTCCGCAGAATCCACGACCACAGAAGCCTCCAAACGCACTCCTGCCTCTGTCAAACCTTGAACCACAGAACGCAAAGCCAACAAACTCGGAATTGGCAAACGATCAGGGCTTGCATTGCGGTCAGAAATGATCAAAACAGATGCTTTTTTGTTATTTACCGCCTGAACTGCTTGCGTTGCCAACAAATCCAACACATTTTGGAAACCCACAGAACCATGTTCGCGGTTAAAGGTCATGTCCAACTCATGAGAAATGACCTGAAAATCAGACACTTCTGGGTTTTCTAAACTTCGCACAAATTCCATTTGCCCCAAATTCAGAATCGGACTTTCCAATTCAAAGGCTTTTGTTGGCGGTAAAAGTTCTTTTTTAGCAAAAATATTAGGTTTTTTTCCTAAATACGTAACCAAATCTGTTACATTTTTTTCGCGAATATAATCCAAAGGCGGATTGGTTACTTGCGCAAAATTTTGGAAAAAATAATCGAAAAACGATCTTGGTTCATCAGAAAAAATAGCCAAACGCGCCGTATCTCCCATTGATCCAATAGGTTCTTTGCCCGTACTCATCATCGGGATCAGGATTCTGGAAATGTCCTCTTCTGTGTAAGAAAACAAATATTTTTTATCCAAATGTTCGGCATGAGTTTGTTTAGGTTCGAGATGCACCAAAGGCACTAATCGCGGATCAAAAATGGCTTCTACATTCAATTTCGATTCGCTAGGATCATTAAAATTGATGTCGCCTGTAACCAAATCAGCCACAACTCCTGTTCCTGCGTTCAAAGTTCCTTTTTGTTTGATCACCGATTCGTCTAAATGAAACGAACCAGCTTCTGAACTCAAATAAAAAAAGTCGTCTGTCATTGCCCAACGGCAAGGTCTAAAACCGTTTCTGTCGAGTCTTGCTCCCAATTTTCTGCCATTAGAATAGGTAATCATGGCGGGACCGTCCCAAGGCTCCATCACTCTGCTCCAAAATTTGTAATAGGCTTTGTCGAGTTTGGCAGGTGGCATCATGATCGCCAATACGTCTTCCATGTCGTGCATGGAACTGCGGTACGCCATCGCCTCTACCATTTCGTTTAAACTGCCCGAATCGCTGATTCCTTCTCTGGTCAAAAGTTCTTCTTTGCGTAAACCCAAAGATTTTTCACGAGAAAAAGCATTAGAACGATTGCCCTCAATGGTATTGATTTCGCCATTGTGTCCGACCAATCTGAAGGGCTGAACTTTGTCCCAAGTGCTGACCGTGTTCGTACTAAAACGTCTGTGAAACATTCCAAAACGCGTTTTGAAATTTGGGTTTTGCAAATCCAAATAAAAGCGTTCCAAATCGGAAGCACGAGTCAAACCTTTGTAAACAATGGTGTTTGCGGACAAAGAATTAAAGAAAAATTCACGAGGGCGACCAGGAAAAATCTCTTTTTGGCGCATTCTGTTGAACATATTTGCTTGATAAAGCAATTTGTCAAAAGAATAATCGGTTCTGCAATGCGAAGGACGTTTGATGATGGCATGAACCATTGGTGGCAGAAGTTCTAGGGCTTGTTTTCCCAAAACGGACTTGTCGATGGGAACATCTCTATATTCCAATACTTTCATTCCCATAAAATCAAATATTTCCTCGAAATGATGCACAGAAATACGTCTTCTTTCAGGATCAACAGGCAAAAAAAGGGAAGCCACCGCAATGTCTCCTTTTTCGTAACCCAACATTTCAAAAGGAATATCAGTCATAATGCCCGAACCGTCTGCGGTAATCATGTCCGCACTACAACCTCCTCGATGCTCTTGACAACGCAAAGCGAGCAAAGTTTTTTGCAAAATTTCGTTTGAATATGAGCCATTTCTACTTACAACAAAGCCAACGCCACAAGCCGATTTTTCAATATTTTCAATATTTATCATATATTTTTACGATCTAGCTAATTAAAACCTAAAATTAATAGTATTTTTTTAAATAAACTTATTTTTCGATGATTTTTTTTAATTTTAAGAAAAATTTGAAAATATCTAAATTTGGAAAATGATCACAAACAATAGTTTTCTAATTATTCCAAAAAAAATGAATAAATTGCAGGCGGTTTTCTAAGTTTTTGAGACAAACAAATATGATCGCTAATTTCGAATTTTTTTATACTTATTTGCAAGGTTTGCAAAGAATTCCGTTGGAAAAAGCCAACGAGCATACTTTTAGAACTGATATTGAGGTTTTGCTCCGACATTTCGAAAGGCAAATGAACGCTACTTTGGTCATTCACGAAAGACCGAGTTTGGAAAATACCAATTTTAGACCTGATTTTGTTGTAGAAAAAAACGAAGAACCTGTAAGTTGCATCGAAACCAAACAAATTGGCGAAGATTTGACTCCGCTTTTTTCATCGAGTCAATTAGCAACTTATCGCAAACAATACGACCACGTAATTTTGACAAATTATACCGATTGG
>RDXI01000051.1 GCA_004292795.1 Bacteroidota bacterium
TCATTGTAGCACTTATTTTGCTCAAAATCACGTACATTGGCTTAACGGAGTAGTACACTGGCTCAACTAAGTGCTACACTGGCTTAACGGAGTAATACATTGGCTCAAATAAGTGCTACATTGGCTTAACGGAGTAATACATTGGTTCAACTAAGTGCTACACTGGATTAACGGAGTAATACATTGGCTCAAATAACTACTACATAGGTTTAAATAACTATGATATAGGCTTAAAAAGGTCATCATTGCTTATTTTTACTGCCAAAAGCACATAGTCAAGGCAAAAGACAGGCGTATGTTTTTAGGTGCTTGTGGCACAGCCAAGAAGCCTGCTTATTGCCAAGCTATTTAGTAGGCAAGCAGAAAAAAGAAAAACTTTCAATAGCTTGTTTGGGCAAACAGAAAAAAAACTTCATATTTGCGCCTCGATATCACCCAACCACTGTATGTCCAAGAACTTAGTCATAGTAGAGTCGCCCGCTAAAGCCAAAACCATCGAAGGTTATCTCGGTAAGGATTTTGTCGTAAAGTCCAGCTACGGTCATGTGCGCGATTTGCCCAAAAACAACACCGCCATTGATATTGCCAACAACTTTTTGCCCCGATATGAGGTCAGCCAAGACAAGGAAAAAGTAGTGCGCGAACTAAAACAACTTGCTAAAGATGCCGATACTGTATGGCTTGCGACTGACGATGACCGCGAAGGAGAGGCGATTTCGTGGCACTTGTACGAAGCCTTAGAGTTGAGCAAGAAGAAAGACATCAAGCGCATCGTTTTTCGTGAAATTACCAAAACGGCTATCCTCAAAGCTATTCAGCAACCTCGAAATATTGACATTGACCTCGTGAACGCACAGCAGGCAAGGCGCGTGTTGGATAGGTTGGTAGGCTTCGAGCTTTCGCCTTTGCTTTGGAAAAAGGTAAAAGCGGGACTTTCAGCAGGGCGTGTGCAATCGGTAGCGGTGCGTATGATTGTGGAGCGTGAGCGCGAGATTGAAAATTTTGTGCCTGTAGCTTCTTTCAAGGTAAATGCGAATTTTGCCTTGCCTCAAAACAAAAAAATGGTGGCAGAACTTGCCAAAAACATAGAAAAACAAACTGACGCACTGTCTTTCCTACAAAAATGTAATGGCGCGAACTTCAGCGTAAAAGGCTTGGAAACCAAACCCGCCAAAAAATCGCCCGCTCCGCCCTTTACTACTTCTACGCTCCAGCAGGAGGCAAGCCGAAAATTGCGCTTCTCTGTTTCGCGTACTATGCGCCTTGCCCAAAACTTGTATGAGGCAGGCAAGATTTCCTATATGCGTACCGACTCCACCAACTTGTCGGAAGACGCGCTCAAGGCGGCAGAAAGTGCCATTTCAAACGATTTTGGCAAAGACTATGTGCAGTTGCGCCGTTACAAAACCAAAAACCAATCGGCACAAGAGGCTCACGAAGCTATCCGCCCAACGGACTTTACAACCCGCTCTGCAGGCGCAGACCGCGATGAACAGCGTTTGTATGATTTGATTTGGAAGCGTGCTATTGCTTCACAAATGGCAGATGCAGAATTGGAGCGCACTATAGCCACCATCAGCATACAACCCCAAAAGCCCGAAACCATGCCCGACCTCATAGCCAAAGGCGAGGTTATCAAATTTGAAGGATTTTTGAAGGTATATTTGGAGTCGACAGACAATGACGAAGATGACGAAGAGAAAGAAGGTATGCTTCCGCCCTTGAAGGTGGGGCAAGCTCTTGACCTTGCCTACATGACCGCCACAGAACGTTTTACACGCCCCGCGCCACGCTATACGGAGGCAAGTTTGGTGAAAGAATTGGAAGAATTGGGCATAGGGCGACCATCGACTTACGCGCCTACTATCTCCACCATTCAGGAAAGGGGCTATGTAGAAAAAGGCGACCGCGATGGCAAACAACGCAGTTACCGCGAGCTTTTGCTACAGGCAGGCAAGATAGCCGAAACGACCAAAAGCGAAATGGTGGGTACAGAAAAAGCCAAACTTTTCCCCACAGATACTGCCGCGTTGGTAAATGATTTTTTGGTAGCGCACTTTGCTGATGTGGTCGACTACAAGTTCACTGCCAATATGGAAGAGGAATTTGACCTTATTTCAGAAGGCAAGAAAGAATGGGTGTCGATGATACGCAGTTTTTATGAAGGTTTCCACGCCAAAATTCAAAATACATCTGAAAATGCAGAACGCCACACTACCCGCGTCTTGGGCAAACACCCGCAAACAGGCGAGGATATATTGGTGATTTTGGGACGCTATGGCGCATTTGTGCAGGTGGGAGATGTGCAGGAAACTGACAGAGGTAAGAGCAAACCGCCCCGCGCAAGTATCCGCAAAGACCAACGCCTCGAAACCATTACTTTAGAGGAAGCCCTTGAGCTTTTCAAACTGCCCCGCGAATTGGGCAATTTCGAAGGCGAGCTAATGAAAGTTGCTGTAGGCAGGTTTGGACCCTACGTACTGCACAAAGGTTCTTTCTACAATTTGGAAAAAACAGATGACCCCTATACGATTGACGAAGCGCGTTGCGTAGAAATCATAGAACAAAAACGTGCTTCTAACGCTGCGCGTATCATCAAATCCTTTCCTGAAGATGCCACTATCCAAGTGCTAAATGGCAGATATGGCGCGTACATCAAAGCAGGCGAGCTGAATGTGAAAATCCCCAAAGGCGAAGACCCTACCGCGCTTACGCTTGAGCGTTGCAAGGAATTGGCACAAGCCACTGCCGAAAAAGAAAAAACGGAACAACACGCCAAAGACATAGCCAACGCGCTCAAAACCTTTCCTGAAAACAAAAATGTGTTGATTTTGAACGGAAAATATGGCGCGTACATCAAAGTTGATGGCAAAATTGTAAAAATCCCGAAAAACGAAACTGTGGACTCGCTTACATTGGCGCGTTGTTTGGAACTTGCCTCCGAAGAAGACAAACCTAAGACCAAAACAAAAGCCAAAACAACTACTACCGCTACCAAAAAAGCGACTACTACCGCCAAAACGACTAAAACAACCAAGAAAAAGGGTTCGTAACTCCTCCCCTACTTGCTTGTGTAAAAACGTAAAAATATTACTACTAAAAAAGGCTACCCATTTCGGATAGCCTTTTTTTATGATACTTCGTAATTGTAACTTGTTTGAATCCAACCACCGCCCAACATATCGTCCCCTTCATAAAAAACTGCCGCTTGCCCAGGGGCGATAGATTTGACAGCTTCGTGGAAATGAACACGCATTTCATCACCAAATTGTTCAATCAAAGCAGGCGAGCCATCATCATTATAGCGAATCTTGGTCGTAGTTTCGAGGGGCTTGCCTACCAAATCGGGGTATTTGCTTAGGTTCAAACCTTTCACAGTCATGGCAGTGCGCAAAAGGTCTTTTTCTACACCCAATACTACGCGGTTGTTCGTTTTGTCAATCGCTGTTACGAATACAGGGTAGCCAAGCGCGATTCCGAGTCCTTTTCGTTGCCCAATCGTATAGAAGGGATAGCCTTCATGCTTGCCTACCACTGTGCCATCTTCGAGGATAAAATCGCCACCGCGTACTTGTTCTTCGAGTTCGGGTATGCGTCTTTTCAAGAAACCGCGATAATCATTATCAGGCACAAAACAAATTTCGTAAGACTCAGATTTGGTAACCAATTCGACAAAGCCTTTTTCAGTAGCCATGTCGCGTATTTCGGGCTTGCGCAATTTGCCAAGTGGGAAAATAGTTCTGCTCAAACTTTCCTGCGAAACGCCCCAAAGCGCGTAGGATTGGTCTTTGTTTTCGTCTAAACCTTTGGAAATGATATAGCGGTTATTTTCGTTTCGGATTTGGGCATAATGTCCTGTGGCGATAAATTCACAATCCAAGCGGTCTGCTCGACGCAAAAGTGCGTCCCATTTGATGTGCGTATTACACAACACACACGGATTGGGTGTGCGCCCTTCGAGGTATTCATTCGTAAAATGGTCAATCACAAAATCGCCAAATTCATTTCGAATATCCAAAATATAATGAGGAAAGCCCAACGTAACAGCAATGTTGCGGGCATCATTGATAGAGTCTAAGCTACAGCAACCTGTTTCCTTTTTTGTACCGCCTGACGAGGCATAGTCCCAAGTCTTCATGGTCATACCAACCACTTCATAACCTTGTTCGTGCAACAACACCGCCGCCAACGAACTGTCAATTCCGCCACTCATAGCCACCAACACGCGCCCAAGTTTGCTCATAAAAAATATAAAAGATGTTTTTTGGAAAATTGTTTTAGCTCAAAAAAACAAAAACCTGCTGGGCAAAAACCCAACAGGCTCACGGATTTTTCTTAGAAACACTTTTGCAAGTGTTTTTGTTCCATTTTTATCTTTCCACGCTTATTTTGCTCAAATAGGCAATGGCATCATTAGATTGCGAATAACTACACTGATAAATGCCATCACTTGCACTGACAATAAGCAAGTTGCCAAGCGGAATTACATCATACGCATTAGGCAAGTTGTATTGTGATACTTGCACAAGGTCGATAGGCGTATTCATTTTGAACACACGCAAGCCTGCTGTGCCATCACACACAAACAATTTGTTGCCATCTACGCCCAAGCCATAAGGACTCGTTAGCGGATACGTTTTGACAATAAATGGCGAAGTAAGATTTTTCACATTGATAACTTCCAACTGATTGATAGTCGCATTGCCACAAGTGCGCCCTGCACGAAGCGTAACATACGCTATCGTATCTTGTGCCACTACGGGGTCACAAGTGCGAATGTGCGAGTAGGTAGAATACCACTGCGGTTGCGTAGGGTTGGCGATAGATATGATTTGCATACCCGTTTGCGTTCCTATGAATAGGTTATCCTTGTAGGGGAAAATGGTTTCTATATCGAAGCCAAGATATTTCATGTTTTTGTAAACAGGTTCGCTGGCATTGCTCACATCAAACACGCGCAAATTTTGCGAGTCAACTGTATAGAGGTAGTCGCCTTGAATAGCAAAGCGAGCCATCGAACCGCCCTTGCCTGAAGGACTTGCGGCGTTGAGCATACTTTCGGATTTTTGAGCACAACCGCCAAGCAATACCAACGCGAAGGTATATATAAGGAGTGATATTTTTTTCATAGCAGAAGAAGGATAGGTTAGTTTTTAGTCCAGCCGACAATGATTTTATCGCCTGTCATCGTGTAGGTATAGCCATCAGGCGAAACCGTATTCATAGGAAAGCTATTTTGTATGCGTTTGGTAACGGCAGGCGAGGTAGGGTTCGAGATATTGACAGACACCAAGTCCACCGCATTGTCCACATACAAAATATTGTTCTTCACTGCCATGTCCAAACAACCGGGTACGGCAATAAAGCCTAATTTTTGCGGGTTGGAAGGGTTCGCATTGTTGAAGATGTGTACGCCTTCGTAGCGTTCATTGATGAGCAGGTAAGAACCATAGACATAAATCTTGCCTGTTTGTTTCAGGGCGCGTGCTGTTTGGAATTTTACTGATTCGTTCAGCTCGGCACGAGTCATAGTGATGGGCGTGTATTCAGATGTTTCCTGTCGTTCTGGCTGGAACAAGAAAAAACAGGATTGCAAACTGCAACACAACACACCCAAAAGGATTGAATGGTATAATTTTTTCATAGATTTTGAAGCAAGGTTGATAAATGTATCCCTTTGTTATAAGGACTCCATGAGTCCCTAAAAAGTTGTAATCGTTTTGTTTTTTTTAAGAAAATAATAGAAACAAACAAAGTGCCACCAAATAATCCGACAATTTCTCGCGCAGATGCTTCAGGGCTTTGCTCATGTGATTTTCTACAGTCTTTATGGAAATGCCCAATACATCAGCAATTTCGCTGTATTTCAGTTCATCGACTCGGCTCATTCGAAAGACTTTCCTGCATTGTTCGGGCAGTTCATCAATGGCTTCTTCTATGCGGGAGGCAAGTTCGTTTTGGATAGTGAGATGCGAAGCGTTGGCGGGATTTTGGTTGATTTGGGTGTGATTGTATTGTTTGTAGGCTTCCTTCACTTTTTCGTGTTTGAGTTGGTTCAGGCTACGGTTGTGTACCATTTGGTATAGGTAAGACTTGACCGAAGTATTGATAGTAAGCTCTTCTCTGCGCTCCCAAACAGCCAAAAAAATGCTTTGTACGGCTTCTTCGGCTTCTTGTGCGTCTTTCAGAAAAGTATAGGCATAGCGACACAAAGGCGCGTAATGCTCTTTGAAAAGTTTTTCGAAGGCTTGTTTGTCGCCTTGTTTGATAGCCTCTAAAGGGGATTCTGTAGCGATATACATAACGGCAAGTAGTTGATAGCGCAAAGATAGTATTTTTACAACATTTCTTACTTCTCCAATAGCTTAAGCGTATGGTGCAAGGCTTTTCGCTTGTCCCATTTTTGATGTCCTGTGATGACCGCATTGGTTTTGGGATATTTTTTCAATAAATTTTCTATAGTCCCGCGCCATGCTTTCACATTGGCATCTCCTGTGTAGCCCAAATCTTCGGCTTCAGTGCTTTTGATTAAGCAACCGCCATGCAGTACCTTGTCTTTCGGAAACCAAACCACGATATTGTCTGTGCTATGCCCCTCGCCTGCAAAATACGTCTGAAATTTGTACTCGCCTACTTGGAAAGTAGTGTCTTGGGCAAATGTAAATTCGGGGCGTTGTTCGCCTCGCGCCTTGCTCAACGAGTCCGTTTTTTGGGAAGCAAACGTCTTGATTCCTTGCCTACGAAAAATGGGAAACGCGCCTGTGCGGTCTGCATGAAAGTGTGTGGCTATGCACAAAACTACTTTTTTTTGATGCCTTTTCTCGATAGCCTCAAGCAAAGGCTGGCATTGGGTAGTGTCCCAAGGCGAGTCAATAATTACCGCGCCTTTTTTGGTGATGAGATACAAACCATTGGAAGGCACACGCATATTGCGATAGCTTTGATAAGTCGTATAGACATAGAAATCACCACGTAAATGCTTGATTTCCAAACTTGCCTGCTCGTTTTGCGCCTGTAGGCAAGGCAGGAAGAAAAAATACAACAAAATGCTATACATTACTTTTCTCATGAACAAGGGCTATTTTTAGCCTTGCAAGTTAGCCCTATTTTCTTGAAACAAAACAACGCCCATTGGCTTTTTCGTCTTTTTTGCACTACCTTTGCAACTTCTTACATTTAACATTTACCATTTAACAAGGAACATTTAACATTTAAC
The DNA here is from genome assembly GCA_004292795.1 of Bacteroidota bacterium. Lineage (GTDB taxonomy): Bacteria > Bacteroidota > Bacteroidia > Cytophagales > Microscillaceae > RDXI01. The sequence goes on from RDXI01000051.1 coordinate 7,217, forward strand.
ATTTAACATTTAACAGGACACTTTTTTCACATAAAAACAAAGCTATTGAACTATAAAAACACAATTAAAACACTTTAATAACATTAAACAATTCAATAAATCAATAAATCAATCATTCAATAATCATTATGGGACTTCGCTGTGGCATTGTAGGCTTGCCTAACGTAGGAAAATCTACTCTCTTTTCTGCTCTTACCAATATTCAAAACGTAGCCGCTAACTATGAGTTTGCTACTATAGACCCCAACATTGGCATTGTGGACGTGCCAGACCCGCGCCTCAATGTCTTGGTCGACCTTATCAATCCTAAAGCTACTACCCGCGCCAATGTGGAATTTGTGGACATTGCGGGCTTGGTAAAAGGCGCGAGCAAAGGCGGTGGACGTGGAAACGGCTTCTTGTCCAATATCCGCGAAGTTGATGCTATTATTCATGTAGTGCGTTGCTTCGAAGATGACAACATTGTGCGCTCTATCGGGGCGGTAAATCCTGTTTCGGACAAGGAAGTTATCGAAATGGAATTGCAATTCAAGGACTTGGAAAGCATCGAGAAAAAAATAAACAAGGTAGAACGCGCCGCCAAGTCGGGAGATGCCAAAGCCAAAGTAGAATTGGAAGCCCTCAATCGCTTCAAAACACATCTTGAGCAAGGCAAAAATGCCCTGACGATGAACCCAACCGAAGAAGAAAAAGAGGCTGTAGCCGACCTTTTCTTGCTTACGCTAAAGCCTGTGCTGTATGTAGCCAATACAGACGAAGCGCACTTGCACGAAGACAATGCCCACGTAGCGAACCTGCGCAAAGCTGTAGAAGCAGAAGGTGCGCAAATTATTCGCGTGTGTGCTTCGCTTGAGTCGCAAATAGCTGAAATAGCAGACCGCGAGGAAAGAATGATGTTTTTGGAAGAATATGGTTTGAAAGAATCAGGTTTGGATACGCTTATTCGTTCAAGCTATGCACTTTTGAACCTTATCACGTACTTTACGGCAGGTGTGCAAGAAGTACGCGCTTGGACTATCAGGCGAGGCACTAAAGCCCCGCAAGCGGCAGGCGAGATACATTCCGACCTCGAAAAAGGCTTCATTCGTGCCGAAGTTATCAAATTTGAAAACTACGAAAAATACAAAACCGAAGCCGCGTGCAAAGACGCAGGCAAGATGAGTCTCGAAGGCAAGGAATACGAAGTGCAAGACGGAGATGTGATTTATTTCCGCCATAATTCATAAACAAGACAAAGCCCTGTTCGCGGGGCTTTTGTTTATAAACACTCCAACTTCATAGCGCACTATGATAAGCAAGGACATACTTTGGAAAGGCATCATTGAAGATTTGTTTGATGATTTTCTGCCTTATTTCTTTCCTGACCTCTCGCAAGAAATAGACTTTCAAGCGGGTTTCGAGTTCTTGGACAAAGAATTAGATACGCTTTTGCCCGAAGCCGAAGCAGGTAAGCGAAATGCCGATAAGCTCGTGAAAGTGTTTACCAAACAAGGCAATGCACATTTTATCCTTCTGCACATCGAAGTACAAGGATACAAAGACGAGGATTTCGCGGAACGAATGTTTACCTACTTTTATCGTATTCGAGATAGATGGAAGGCAGACACAACGGCTTTGGCTATCTTCACAGACGAGTATAAGGATTACTCACCTGCTGAATACGTCTATGATTTTGCAGGTACTCGCCTACTCTATCAATTCAACACTTTCAAAGTATTGGAAAAAACAGAGCAGGAATTGGACAAGCCCCACAATTCATTCAGTATTGTGATGAAAGTAGCCAAAAAAGCGGTGCAGAAAGACCAATTAACGGACAAAAAACAACTTGTTTGGAAAGTTGCCCTTACCAAAGAGCTATACCAAGCAGGCTATAGTCGCGAAAAAATACAACATATCTTTGATTTTTTGCGTTTCTATGTTAGATTTGCTGACACAAATAACATTCCGTTATTTGATACAGCCGTTGAACCCATTACTAAACCTATTAAACCCATGGGAATCAGAGAAGCCATTGAAACTGCTTTGAAAGAGCAAGGAAAACTTGAAGGCGAAGCCATAGGCGAGGCTAAAGGTGAAGCTAAAGGCGAATTAAAAGGCGAATTAAAAGCTGACAAAAAGAATACCTTTGGTATGTTATCCGAAGGATTATCGCCTGAAGCTATAGCCCGCATTACGAAACAGCCTCTCGAAACCATCCTCGAGTGGAAAAAAGAATGGGAAGCCTCGCTTGCCTAAACTTGCCTCGCCTACCCAAACGTTGAACCTATTACTAAACCTGTCAAACCTATGGGAATCAGAGAAGCCATTGAAACTGCTTTGAAAGAGCAAGGAAAAATCGAAGGCGTACTAAAAGGTGATAAAAAGAGTACCTTTGGTATGTTGTCCGAAGGACTGTTGCCTGAAACTATAGCCCGCATTACGAAACAGCCTCTCGAAACTATCCTCGAATGGAAAAAAGAATGGGAAGCCTCGCTTGCCTAAACTTGCCTCGCCTGCTCAAATACAAAACCGCTAAAACTAACACAGTCTTAGCGGTTTTCGGTTTCTACAAAACGCCCTTTGTGCTGGGCAAGTCGCCATATTCAGTGCGTTGAAATGCCAATTTGCAAGCCCGCGCAAAGGATTTGAAAACTGCTTCAATGACGTGATGCGCATTCTTGCCTTCTGCCTTGATGTGTAGCGTACATTTGCAATTATCAGAAAAAGACTTGAAAAAATGCTCAAATAGCTCTGTAGGCACATCTCCCACACGCTCCCTCGAAAATGGCACGTCCCACACCAAATAACTTCTACCACTAAAATCTATAGCCACTTGCGCCTGTGCTTCGTCCATAGGCAAGATAAAAAAGCCGTAGCGTTCAATGCCTCGTTTGCTTCCCAATGCCTTCGTAAACGCCTCGCCTAAGGTAATAGCCACATCTTCAACGGTGTGATGTTCGTCTATGTGCAGGTCGCCTTGTGCGTCTATTTTGAGGTTGATACGCGAATGTTTGGCAAACTGTTCGAGCAAATGGTCTAAGAAATCTAAGCCCGAATTGATGTCATATTTCGCTTGCCCATCAAGCTCAAGGTCTATTTGGATTTGGGTTTCATTCGTTTTGCGCACTATAGACGCATTGCGGAATTGGCGCGAATAGGCTTGCTCCTCTAATGCCAAAAATTGATATACTTCTTCCCAATCAGTAGTGATAAGCTCTATTACATTCTCTACAGCAGGGTTCGAGAAGCTAAGGTCGTGGATAGGATTATGAATCAGAATGCCCCTCGCGCCCAAATTGTAGGCAAGTTCCATGTCCGTTAGGCGGTCGCCAATCACAAAGCTCCGCGTAAAATCATACTCGCCTGCTTTTAGGTAAGGCGTGAGTAGCCCCGTTTTGGGTTTTCGGGTAGGCGAGTTTTCATGCGGAAAGCTACGGTCTATCAACACATCACGAAACGCGATACCTTCGTTGGCAAAGGTCGTAAGCATTTTGTGGTGGGCAGGCCAGAAATTTTCTTCAGGAAAGCTCTCCGTTCCGAGTCCGTCTTGGTTCGTAACCATTAGGAGTTCATACGGCAGTTCGCGGGCTATTTTCGCCAAATTACTAATAACTTTGGGGTAAAATTCTAACTTAGCGAGGCTATCCACCTGAAAATCTACAGGCGGTTCTATGATGAGCGTGCCATCGCGGTCAATGAGCAAAAGTCGTTTCATGTTCCAAAAATACGGTATGCGTGTTGAATTGAAAAAAAACTACAGAATTTTCTCGAAACACACGCTATTTTCCACGCCTGCGTATTGCCCATAATTGGCGGTTCGTTGGTATTGGTTTCGCTCATAGAGGGCAATGGCTTCAGTTTGTCGCTTGCCTGTTTCCAAAATACATTTGGCAAAGCCTAATTCTCGCGCCCAATTTTCCAACTCCACCAAAATTTTCGAAGCAATGCCCTTGCTTCTGTGGGCAGGCAAGACAAACATACGTTTCACTTCCATCATGTCAGGCGCGTATTGCTTGATAGCCCCACAACCCACTGCTTGCTCGCCTTCATACACCACAAGCACGTGATGAATAGCCTCAATTTTGTTGAATTGGGCATAAAAGGCGTGTTCATCGCCATCTTTTTCTGCTAAGTACGCATCAAGTTCGCGCACAAGCGTTCTGAAATCTTGGTTTTCGGAGTTGGTTCGAAGTAGGGACATCATATCAAACATAAAATCATTGAACAAAAAAGCACATTATTGAGGCATTTATGACACCCGCTTGAAGCATTTAGAAAATTGCATCATGGCAGGCAAGTTGCTTACTTGTATCTTGCCACTCATAAAGGCAGTTTGCGCATCTGCTTTGCCAAGTTCGAGGTCTGCGTACAAGGTATCCGCAAGCGCAATCGTGCAAGTAGGCTTGCCTACCCAGCCCTCGCCTACGCTACACTTGCCTGCTTCGATTCGAATGGTAAACTTGCCTCCCTGCTCGCCTGTGATGTCGTAATGCACGATTATGGTTTGCTCGCCTGCTTTTTCGGGGCGGAAACGGGCAGGCAAGCTCGCAATGATTTCGCGGGCAGTCGGGAGTTTTGACTCGCCTTCTGTTTCGCTGTAGGCGGGTTTGTACTGCACATCATCAATGACCATTTTAGCGATAATTTCGCGCATGATTTGGGTAGTTCCGCCTGCTATCGTGCCTACGCGCACATCTCTGTAGGCTCTGCAAATAGGAAAATCCTCCACATAGCCATAGCCTCCAAACATCTGTAAACATTCATCTATGACGCGCTTGCTCAATTCGGTGCTAAGGAGTTTTGCCATCGAACACTCTTTCACACAAAACTCGCCTTGTTCGTGTAGCCAAGCCGTATGATACACAAATTGGCGGTTTTGTTCTATCTCGGAGGCAAGTTGCGCTATTGTGTGTCGCAGAGCTTGGTATTTGTTGATGGTGCGCCCGAATGTTTGCCTTTGCGCCATATATTCGAGGGTTTGTGCCATTGCCCAATCCATACCTCCTACAGACATGATAGCCGCTACGAGCCTTTCGAGCTGAAAGCTATCCATAATGTAATAAAAGCCCTTGCCTTCCTCGCCTATGAGGTTAGCGACAGGCACACGCACATCTTGAAAGGCAATCTCGGCAGTGTCCGAACTGTGCAAGCCCATTTTGTTTAGTTTGGTGCGCGTTACGCCTGCTTGCTCGCCTTCGACAATGATGAGCGAAATGCCTTTGTCGGTCTTCACAGCTACTTCATAAAAGTCGCAATATGTGCCGTTGGTTATCCACGTCTTCGAGCCATTGATGACATAAAAATCGCCATCGCGTTTGGCAGTGGTTCGAATGGCTTGCACGTCAGAGCCAGCTTCGGGTTCGGAAATGGCAAGGGCAGAAATGAGCTTGCCTGCAATGGCGGGGCGGAGGTATTTTTCTTTCAGGTAGTCGCTCCCTGCGCGGGCTATGTGGTTAGTAGCCATGTAAGCGTGTACGCTTATGGCAGTTTGAAAGCCTGCATTGGTCTTGCCTAATTCTTCCAAAAAGACTACAGAGCAGAAGAAATCTATTTCTGAGCCTCCATATTGTTGTTCGTGGCACAAGCCCAAATAGCCCATTTCGCCCATCAATTCCCAGATATGGCGCGGGATTCTACGGTTATCCTCCCATTCTTGGGTGTAGGGCAAGATTTCTTTGGCAAAGAACTCTTGCAGGGTTTTGCGCAAAATTTGATGCTCTGCGGTAAAATAAAGGGACTTTCGCATGGATAGACAAAGGATAAGGTTGTTTTAGGCAAAGTTAGCTAATTGTTGCCAAAGTCCACAAAATCCTGTGCCGTTCATACCAAAAAAAATGCCTGCTCATAAGTCAAGGACATTTGATGACATAAGATTGAAATGCACCCCAATAGCGTAGATTTTCACAAAAAAACTATCTTTGTGCAAAATTAACTGAATGCCTGAAACAAAGAATATATGCAAAATTATCGCTTACAAGCCGAAGGAATAGCTTTAGAGGCTTTTTCGGCATTTGGCGAAGCCCAAAAAGAGGATTTTTTGGTGTTTTTGAAGCAAACCTTTCCTAAAGAGCAACGTACTATCCGTTTTTTGGAAAATAGGTTTTTGCAAATCAAAGACTCGCCTACCAAAATACCCAGACATCACGCCAAAGTGGTTTTAGAAGGTGTTTTACATTTCTTGCCTACCCAAAAGCAAAGTGAGCTATTGCGTCTTGAGGCATTGGATATTGTGGAAACTTTCAGGCAAAAAATAACGAAAAAAACGCATTTTACGGTTGATGAGGCATTTGAACTATACACACATTTCCTTGAATTTTTGTATCAACTGCATACCTATCCTACGTGGTGGTTTCGACTTACCTGCTCGCCTACCGATTGGCAGGAAGTAGCAGAAACAGTGAAATTTATTACCATTACCCAACTTCGGGCAAGTGCTTTGCACTTCAAAAAAGACCTCCAAATTATTGCAGAAAACAGTGGCAGAATATCCGCCAAAATCTTGTATGAAGTAGATTTTTTGCGCATCAAGGTACACATCAAATCTACCCAATATTCATTGGAAAGGCTGTATGCTTTTGATGAATACCCTATTCCTGTCTTGGTAGGCAAGTTTAGTGAATTTCTGAAAGCCCAAATTTTTGAAGCCCTGCACAATACAGCGTACCAATTAGCCACCCAACAAATACAAAAAGGACTCTTAGAACACGATTTGAAAGTCGCGCTTGAACATTACAAACAAAGCAATCCTATTTTTAATAAAATCGATTTTTCTTTCAAACTGCAAGGCGGAGCAGGGGCTGTAAGTATGGATATTCGCACTTGGGCAAGTGTAGGCAAGCGCGTTTTAGCTCCTTTACGGAATTTTGTGGACGATTTTGGCAGTATCTCAGTCGGGTTGGTAGCTGGAAGTGCTGGGTTAGTTGCTATATTTTTTTTTGTTTACATTTGGACTGTAGTAACCAGCGGAAATATGAAAGACTTTATTTCCTTTAGTAATTTTTTCAAAAATATGCTTTCTTTTTTCTATCAGACAGGTTTATGGTTAGAGAAACAACATCTATTCAGACCTTTGTTGTTAGGTGGATTGACATTTGGAGGCTACCATATTTACAAAAAAATTCGTCGCGACCTTGCAAAAATCAATCGAACTCAAGAAACACTTACACTCACGCGCTCAAATGGCTATAGCTATGCTGTTACAGAAAAAAAGCGCGTTTTGGGAGCTTTGAAACACAGCCCAGAAGAGCCTGAACGGATTTATTACCAATGTTTAGGCTATATCAGGGAGGAAAGTTTGGAAAAATGGCGCAAGGTAGAAGACCAAGATGCTACACATATTTTGATGGTGTATGAAAATTGCCATACCTTGATAAAGCGAATATTTGAACAAAACGTATTCCTTCTCTCTGACGAAGCCTTTGCTTACATTCAACCTTTGAAGTATTTGATATTTAGAAGACTCAAGGCATCTTTGGGAAATTTTGTAGCTTTTGTCAATGCCTTCGCCAAAACAGAACAAGACAAGGCGCATTGCCAATATTACTTGCCTTTTTTGGGTATAGAAAACAAAGAATATGTGGCTTCATTTCACAGAAAAAGCAAGGAGTTGCATGAGAGCGCAACAAGACAAATGGAAAAAAACTCCCCCCAAATTGCCTATCCAATTATAGAAGATAAAAAAATGCAAACCTTCATAGCACTTCGTATCCAAGAAATACAAAATGATAGTCTTTTGGAAGAATTGGCACAAATGCAAGAAGAGCAAAGCATAGATTTGGAACAAGATTTCTTTATAGATAGCCCTGAATTGTTGTGTTGCTTTGTATTGTCATAAGAAAGTCCCCTTAAAAATAAAAATAGCCGATTGATGACTTTTAGTGAATACCCATAATAAAGTCTGCAAACGAAACATCTTCATCAAGTTGCAATTTTTGTTTAATTCTGTATTGTTGTTTGTTCACACTTGCGGGGTCGAGATTGAGCAAAGAGGCGATTTCCTTTTTGCTTAGTCCCATTTTTTGGTAAGCACAATGGCGCAAATCATTAGGCGATAGCTTCGGGCAACGCTCATGCAAGACCGCGAAAAGATTCGGGTGTGTTTCCTCGAAGTGTAGCTTGAGGTTTTCCCAATGCGCATCTGCATGGAGGTTTTGCGTCATTTTCTTTTGCAGTTCTTTGCTTTCCTTTTTGAGCTGGTCATCTAATTGCGGACTTAGTTTTTCTAAAAACTTGCCTACTTCGGGTATGAACTCATTTTTTTGTAAAATTTCGAGGGTTTTGTTCATCAGTTGGCGGTTCTTCTGGTCTTCGAGCAGGCGAGCTTGCCTTTCTATTTGGGAGGCTTGGGCGCGTACTTCTTCGTTAGACTGTTCGAGGTCGCGGGTACGTTCTTTTACTTTTTGCTCAAGCTCCGCATTTTTTCGTTCTGTGATTTCTTTTTCAAAGCGTTCTTGCGCGAGTTCTTTGTCAGCAATTTCTTGTTTCAAGATGTTTATCCTATTCGCCAACGCTATAGAGAAGGCTATCATCTGAATAGCCATACCTATTTCAAAAGAGATACTAGTAAGCAGTGTATTTTGAAATAGCCCAAAAGCGGGGTGCGCACTAGCGGTTATCAATCCAAATACAAATAGTATTGTATTCGAATACGCATAATAATTATTTATATCACCTCCTCTGCGCCAAGCCTTATAACTCAACAACAATAAGCACAATGCCATACTTCCCAAACAGAACGTATGTATTCCCACTGTTATAGAACTTTTGATGTAGAGAATACCAAATTCTTTGAGCATATCTGCCACTACCATCAAGGCACTGGAAGCATACAAACATTTTTGTATTACTTGCAAAGCATAGTGCCAACTCTTATATAAAAGGCGTGTATTGAGGTAATTTTGTGTAAATTTGATGAAAAAAACGCCAAATAACCCCACACAAACATTGGAAAAGGCATACGAGAGGCGATTGTAATAAAATGATGAAACGTCAAAACGATTTATAATACTTCTGTCCTCGAAAACGATATACCCCAAAAAACATCCTACACTCAATACATAGTATCCATAACTTATATCACGCAAAATAGCATACAAAAAAGCGTTGTAAAGTATAAGCGCGAGCAAAATACCCAATACAAGCCAAGTGATGATTTGCCTATTGTGGAAACCAATAAAGGCTTCTTGGGCGGTAAGCAAGTCAAAATATTGATTGCCTACTCGAAATTTATAGGTGGAAGCCTCCCGATAGACAAAGTACAAAGTCGTTTTGCCTTTGCCTAAGGTAATGGGGTATTGAAAAATACGCCCCAAGTAAGCTCTATCTTTTACTTTTGTCTTAAAACCATTGGTATAATGAAAAATTCGCTCTCCTTGTACTACATATAGTTCGCTTTGAAAGAGGCTGTAGTTTTCTATTTGGAATTGTGTTTGGGCAGTTTGGTTGTCAATGTCTATTTTGTACCAATGCGCCTGTATGTTTCTTTTGCTCTTGCTTTCGCGCTTGAACCTTGCCTGCATAGTAGGCGAGCTTACCTCCTCGAAGGTAAGCTTGCCTGTAGTGTCGTACAAGGTCTGCACTTTTGGGGTAAGGTCATAACGCGCACTGTCGTTTTGTAGCACCGCTACGTGCTGGGTATAGGCAGGCAAGGCTAACGACATCAATACAATTTGCCCCAAAAAAAGAGTCAGCAAGGACGAAATAAAAATCTGCATAAAGTGCTTTGTTATGTTGCAAAGCACCTATTCCAAAAACAATATGTTCTCAAAAACTCAAAAATTCCTTGCTGTTTGTCTTTTCGTAGGCGTGCTTACTGGCTGTGGCGAAGACGAACCCGAACCCAACAAGCCTATCACTGTAGAAGCAAGTGATATGCAAAAGACAAACGCGCCCAACCAATCCCATGTATCTGGCAAGTTGGCAAACACGCTTACCGCTATACCTGCCGAAGGCGAGGACAGAACGTGGGACTACAGTGGCTCGAAATCGGCTACTCCTCCGCCCAATGTTACCACAAATTTATTGAGCGTTCCCACCAATACAGCGTTTGGCTCGGCTACGTACAGCACGCTTGGCACTGCCTCTTTGGGTGCGGTAAGTTTTAGTTCTCTAAGAACTTTTTATGAAGTGTCTGCTACAGGTTTTTACGAATTGGGAGGCATTGTAGGGGCGCAAACCCTGAACTTGCCTAACAATGTGGTATTGAGCAGTGCAGGCAATGAAGCCGCCTTCGCACCTAAAGACCTTTTGTACAAACTCCCGCTTGCCTACAATGATAGTTATACCTCGACCAATGCTATCACAACTGAAAATTATGTGCTGACTGTTCCCGCGTTTGGCATCAACCAAGCTCCTGTAGTACGCAAACTTACCCGCAACAGAACTGCCAAAGTTACAGGTTGGGGCAAACTGAAATTGCCTGATAATGGCACGCTGATAGATGTTTTGCAAGTGAAAGTTACGGAAACAGGTGTGAACAATTATTTACTGAACGGTGCTACGCCTCCTGCCCAATTATTGACTTCGTTTGGTTTGGTAGAAGGTTCTTCAAGCACTACCAATGCTTACGTTTTTATTTCCAAAAACAACGGCATCGTGTTGAATATCAATTATAGCAATGCGTCTGGTGCAACCTTGGTAACGAATACAGAATACAAAGTTATCAACTAATACGTATAATGTTGTTGCGAAAAATATTTACCATAACTTTAGCTTGCATTTTTGTTTTGTGTCTATATGTTCCTTGCCTACCCTATGTAGGCAAGGATATATTATTGTAGCATTGCCTATTTTCAGTAAGCAATAGTATATGTTTTATACAAAGAAGTATATTTACAATTTGCTAAAATATATTGTGCTTGCCTACATAAACACTTATGAACAAAAACAGTATATTGTGCTTGCCTACATATACACTTTTAGGAAAAAACAGTATGTTGTGCTTGCCTACATAGACACTTTTAGACAAAAATAGTATATTGTGCTTGCCTACATAGACACTTTCAGATAAAAACAGTATATTGTGCTTGCCTACATAGACACTTTTAGACAAAAATAGTATATTGTGCTTGCCTACATAGACACTTTCAAGTAAAAACAGTATATTGTGCTTGCCTACATAGATTTATTTTTTAATTATATATAATCACACAATATTTCAAATAAATATATCGTATAATCTTGCCCCAGAGGGGCTATATCTTTGTAGCCTTTCAATACCTACATATACAAGCCCCAGCGGGGCGACATCTATCTATTGCATTATCAAGGTATCGCCTTATTAAGGTCTTGAAATCCTTAATCTATTGTACTACAAATATTTTGCCCTGCTGGGACTTTGTAACTATGTGCGACATATTAAGATGTCACCCCTACGGGGTTTTGTCTTTTGGTACTTTGCTTTTCTACAAAGATATCGCCCCGCTGGGGCTACAAATGAATTACCAAAAATTTTTAACAGACTTTCAATACAAAACACTGTATATCCCATAAATATAAAGCATTACAAACCTTTTTTAATAGGCAATAAAAAACTCTCGATAGCTTTTCGAGAGTTTTTTTAGTTGTTTTGCGCCATACTGAGGTGATGCACGTGATGATAGCCTATGTTGCCCGTAAACCATTGCAAAACAGGATTCATAACCATATAGCTTGTGGAATACAAGGCGGCGTGGTCATATTTCCAATCTTGGTTTTCAGCAAACTGCGCCCCTGGAAAGTTGTGTTGGCAATAAAACAGGTAAGAACCCATAGCAAACGCTACTAAAAAAGGCATAAACCAAGTTACCCAATACACTTGCGCCCCTAAATAATAGAAAACCGCCACAGACACCGCCACATGAAAGACTAAAGAGACGCAAGAGTCCCAATGTTTGCGCGGACTTTGTACGAAAGACTTGATGTTTAGCCAATATATAAACAGTGTGAAATAGCCTAACAAGATAATCGCGGGGTGTCTATTCAATAAATATACCCATTGATGCGTCTTGGATAATTTCAGGAAAGCCTTTTTCGAAATAGTGGGATAAGAGCCAATGCCATGCAAGGCAAGTTTTGAGTTATGATTGTGGTGATGGTCGTGTGTGCGCTTCCAAACATTTTGAGGTGTAAGCAAGTACAACCCTATGCCCTTCATCAACAAATTAGCTACCCACGATTTTTGCAAAATAGCGTGATGCTGATAGTCATGGTATATCACAAAAATACGCACATACAATAATGCCGTCAAGATGCCACACCCAAAGCGCAACACCAACGGAATAGCCCACAAAAAAGGCACTGCCAACGACACACACAATAACGCGAGTGTAATTGCCACCTCTGCCCAACTCCTCCAACGGTTTTCTTGAGCATAGACCTTGCTTGCTAAAATCAACTCCTTGCCTGAACGCATATATAATAACAAAGTGAAAATCAATCTAATAAAATTTTGTTTAAAAACTTACGCCTGTACGCGCTTGTGCTTCCAACGCTTGTGTGACCAAAGCCATGTTTCAGGCTGTAATAGGATTTCCTTTTCCAAACGCCTCGTAAATGTTTCGCAAATCTCGCCTTCCGCAGTATCTTTGGGGTTGAGGAACAAAAGTTCGGGGGTAACTTCATAGTAACCGCGCTTAGGTCGCCTCACATTCATATACACCACAGGATAATTGAACTTCTTGGCTAATTTTTCAGGTCCCGTAAATACGGCAGTGTCTTGGTTCAAAAACGTTGTCCAATACGCATTATCAGGCGAGGCTGTTTGGTCGGCAATAAAAGCCGTAGCCGTAACTTGAGAACGATTTGCGACCATATCCCGCAACGTATTATTTACGGGAGTGATGCGTGTGCCAAATTTAGTGCGCATTTGCGAAGTCATACGCTCAAAGTACGGGTGCGACAAGGGGCGATAAATCACGACTAATTGATAGGGGTTGTTTAACGTAAAGCTTGGACCCGCCCATTCCCAGTTGCCATGATGTCCCATTACTATCAAAATGCTCTTGCCTTCTGCATGCAATTTATCCAACCAATCCGCTTTATGAAAAACACAACGCTGTCTTGCCTGCTTTTCGGTCATGCGCATAGTTTTCAGCGTTTCCAGCACCAAATCACACAAATAACGATAGTAAGCACGATAAATTTGTTTTATTTCTGCCTCTGTTTTGGTAGGAAAGGAGTTCCGCAGGTTTTCCATTACCACCTTTTTGCGGTAGCCTGTCAAGAGCAACAAGCGATACAACCCATCAGAAACCACATACAAAGCCCCAAAAGGCAACGAAGCCAAGAGGTACAAGAAGGGGAAAATGGCATAATATACAACAGCTTGCATACGGTTAGGATTTTATGTTGATACTACTTTTTGTGTAGTAAAATGTTCAAAATTATTTTTTAATTATTTTTTTCAATACCTTCAACTTGCCATCTATGTCTTTGGGCGTTTCCAAACCCAACAAATGCGCTACCAACGGATACACATGAACAATCTCAAAGGTAGGTATTTTCAAATCTTGTTTGATGTTATGCCCCCACGCATAAAAGATAGCGTGCATATTTTTGTGTGCGTAAGGATTGTAGCCGTGTTGCCCTCTCGAAGGCTCTTTGTCGTGCTTTTTTTCTGCTGTATTGCCTCCTATCAGGTAAGGAGGATTAGCCACCACGAGCAAGTCGCCTGTGCGGGTGGGATTGTTGTAATGCCATTGCGCGGGAATATCTTTTTTGTAATAAACGGCATAGTTTTTTTCCTTCTGTTTCAAGTCTTGATACACCTTGTCGATTTTCGTCTTGTCCTTGAAATACAAATGTACGTGGACAGAGTTAGACAAGAAATTGATAGTCGTATCGCGCAAGTCCGTTAATTTTTCGATATTTATAAAATATTCGGGCTGTTCGGGTATTTGCTCCATGCCGTGGTCAGATACTACGATAAGGTTGGTAGGCAAGGCTAATTGCTTGAGTCCGCTTTGAATCTTGCCTATCAGACTATCCGCTTGCAACACCGCTTTTTTCACTTCAGGCGAGTCGGGACCGTAGCGATGCCCTGCATCATCAACCAACGAAAAATAAACCGTAATAAGGTGCGGTCTTTCCGCTTCAGGCAATCGAAGCCACTCGAATACTTGGTCTATGCGGGTTTGATTGGTTATTTTGCCATCATATTTTTTGTAATACGTGGGATATTGCCCTTTAATGGGTTGCTCCGAGCCAATCCAAAAAAACGCGGCGGTTTTCATGCCTTTTTCTTGCGCCAACTGCCACAACGGAGTGCCTTGATACCAAACAGATTTCATACTTACCTCGCGGTTGTGCGAACTATATACTGCATCTATTTGCGAGTCATAGAAAGGATTATCCAAAATGCCATGCTTGTCGGCATACATACCCGTTACCAAACTATAGTGGTTCGGAAAGGTCTTAGAAGGATAAATCGGTACTACACTTTCCGCTGAAGTTCCTTCTTTGATGAGTTGCAAAAGATGAGGTGGTTGATGACGTTGCACATAGTCGTGCCTAAAGCCATCTAAAGAAACCATGACAACGTATGGCTTTTCTTTTTGGGCAAGTGCAAACTGTGTGTAAAATAAACTCAAAAATAGCAGTACATATAAACGCATGGAGCAAAACAAGGCTTTAAACAAAATGGAAAGGGCGCAATATTAGCTATTTTTTTGTGATTTTGAAAGATTTTTTGTTGTTTTGCACCATGTTCAATACAAAATTTCGCTATCTGTTTATTATTATTCCCGTTTTGCTCATTGTAGCCTTAGGCGGGTACGCGCTGTTCAAACGCTACGAGAGGCAACAAAAATACGAAAGACGTGCTTCTAATGATGTGATTGTAGGCACGGAACGAAACGAATCACAAGGAGAAAAGAAAATATTGCAAAGCATTATTTACAGCAATCCTATTGTTATTCCCCAATACGAAAGTTTCATCATAGAAGTCTATCCACAAATTTTGGACGAAGCGCGTACCCAAAACAACGAACAGGACGAAGCAACTGAATACGGTTACACGAGCAAAAACATTAGGAAATACGAAAATACCAAACGCCCTATCAACTTGTTGTTTTTAGACAATGACTTTGGTTATCAACGCACTCTTTTAGATAAAAAAGCCTTGATTTTGGACATGAAAATGCCCCACGAACACTTTTCTAAACCTAATCAGGAAGGCAAGGAAGACTCTCTGCAAACAAAAGCCTACCAACAACAAGTGCGCAACTTTCCTTACCTGCTCTACAAAATAGTGTTCGAAGATACCAACAAAGACGGACTCATCAATCAAAAAGATGCAGAAGGCTTTTACATATCCAACATTGATGGCACAAATCTGAAAGGTATTGGGAAAAACATACTCGTAACAGAGTTTGAACTGCAATACGAAAAGAAAAGGTTGTTTCTTACCTACTTTGAACGCTCCAAAGCAGGATTGCAGAAGCAAAAGAAATTTGCTTTCTATTACATAGAAAATCATCAATTCAAACCCCTTGATGGCATACAGAAAGCACTCAAAGATGCGGAAAAAATCCTAACGCAATAGCCCAGATTTATTTCCTCACATTGCCCAAAATAGGCGCGTAGAAAGTATATTGCACCAAAATAACCATAAAAGTAGTAAAAACTGTACTTGCTACTGCTTTAGTGAGCGTGTCTGTTATCAAACTAAATCCAAATTGTTGTAATAAAAACAATCCTATATGATGAATAAAAACTAATATAAGCACATATTGCAAATACCAAGTAAAACCTAAAGCCCTGATGCTCAACTCATACATCTCTTCCGCAGGTGCAAGAAAAGCAATCAGCCAAGGGCGCAGGAAAGCAATAAACACACTGCAAAAAGCATGAATACCCAACGTATCATACACCATATCGGTCATCAAACCCAGCACAAAAGCAATACCCAACAACAGCGATTTATCGGTCTGCAAGGGTAATTGCAAAATATAACCCACATAAAGAAAGCAAAAAGCCACCTCGAAAAGCTCTAAATTCTTGGCTACAATAACCTGCACAAGCCAATACACAAAAAACAAAATAACTTGCCTAATCAGCGAAATATTGCTCATAATAAATAAAAGAGTAATAGAAAATGGTTAGTCTTTGCAAAATGGTATAAAAAATTTGTCCAAAAAAGCCCGTACTTTTTCCAACAATTCAAAGTGATTTGCCACAACCAAACGGTTTTGGCGTTTTAGTACAAACTTTTCCCATCCCTTCAAAGTACCTTTACTTTGTCCGAATGTGCCATCTAACACACGCCTATACACACGCATAGGAGTTCGCCTATCTTGAAAAGCCATTTGCAAAGCGTCTGCAAAAATAAGGTCATTTATCGAACAATTACTAATAATCAAATAAATATCGTACAAATCTTTCATATCCCACGCTGTACTGCCCTTGCCTGTGAACTCAAACAAGCCATGCACCTTCCAAGCCAATGCTAATTCTGGCACAATGGTATGAATGTTTGTATGCCATTCGGGTATCAAAGTAGGATAGTTCCACGCAAACGCAGGAGGCAAAAGCGGGTCATTGTAGGCAAGGTCAATTTGAAGCAAAAAATCTTGTCCCAATGCTTTAGCAGGCACAAAAATACGCTCACCAGGCAAAGGCGTTTCTACCCAAGTAGGCACAACTTCTATTTTATCCGCCTCATACGCTATAAAATCGCCCAAATCGTAGGCAAGCATTTCTCGAATAAAGCCTATACCTCGCACTGAGTCGATAGGATAATCCATCAAAAAATCTACATCATCTACAGGTCGATAATGCGGATACACCCACGCCCTCGTGATAAGGCTTCCGCGTATAATCACTTCGGAGGTTTGTGGGTGCATAGCTACTCGCCTAATCATACCCTCCAAAGCGTACAATTTCAACACATATTCCCAAGAAGTTTGGCTTTTGATTGCTTCGGCTTGTAGGCAAGCCCTGATGTAAGCCTCTGTAAGGTTTTCCATATCCTAAGTCTATTTATACACAATAAAAAAGCCCCTCTACATTACATAGAGGGGCTTCATATATCAAATCTGGCATCGACCTACTCTCCCACGTTTGACCGCAGTACCATCGGCGCTGAGGGG
>RDXI01000357.1 GCA_004292795.1 Bacteroidota bacterium
CGCAAAGGCTGTCGGTTGTTGGTGTCGAAAAGTGCAGTAGTGAAATGTGTGTCAAATATAGGTTCGTCTGCACTTTTCTAAACACCAACAACGGCAGAAATTTTTTGCGTAAGCCCTAATTTTATTTCACTTCGCTTATCTTGCCTGTAGGCGAGATGGTGTAACGCTCTGTTTTCGTTTCAGTACCCGAAACAGTGTATATTTCTACTTGCAGGTTGATGTTGTATTGCGCGTCTATTGTTCCTTTGACGCTGTTCGAGTGAAGGTCGAACTGCACTCTTTGCGCCACAGGCAAGACTGTTATCGGTTCTCCTTCATGCGTGTAACTATGCAAGAGGTATTGCTCGCCTTCCACATTGTCGTAGCCTTTTTGCTCAAAAGCCACACGAGTCAAAACCAATACAAATGCTTCGTTTTGGTGCAAAATGGCTATGCGTTGCCCTGAAGCGATAGAACCGCCTATCATACCTTCTGGGTTTTTGGTAAACGGAAAAGGCTCTATCAAGGCATCATAATGACTCACGTTTGCGCCATCGGGGTTTTGGAAGCCTGTCAAAAATGCTCCTGCTTCTTGGCGTGTGAGGTACGCACTTTTCTTAAATTTCGCTTTTTCCTTTACGGCAAAGACGTAGGGAAGGCTCGCCTTCGGAAATTTCGCCAAAAAAACCTTGAAATCAAGTTCAGGTCTTGGCTTGTCTTGTGCAACACAAAACGGCATAAGCCCGCCCAACAGGGCATAACATAAAAAAAAACGTAGCATAAACAGAAGGTAAAAACAAATAAGACTGGCAAAAAACGCTTTGATGAGCTACTTCGCCTACGGCGCACAGACGAGCCGTCTGTGATACATTGTGTAAGTTCTAACAAATATACAACTTTTTTGAAAAAAATCTTGAAAAAATTTGGAAATGAATATTTATTCACTTAACTTTGCAACGTGAAATCAAAAGACGAACAAAAAGAAAGTACCATTATACGCGCCACCTTGCAGTTGATATTCCGCGAAGGCTTGGCAGGACTGAAAATGAGCAATATTGCGAAGCAGGCAAGTATGGCGGTGGGTACGCTGTATATTTACTTCAAGAACAAAGAAGACCTTTTGAACCACTTGTTTCTGTACTTTAAGCGCGAAAGTATGACGCAATTAGCCCAAAAGATAGATTTTGCACAACCTTTCAAAGTCAATTTCAAACAACTGTGGCACAATTATCTTGCCTACGCGGTAGATAATCCTGAACAAGCTACATTGCTCGAACAACTGCATTACTCGCCTTACCTACGCCCCGAAGTGGTGGCGGAAACGGACAAACTTTTGCAACCTATCCGCGATATGCTGGACGAAGGCAAGCGACAAATGCTTATCAAAAATACAGACAACGAACTGCTATTGGCGTTTTTGAGTGGAAGCATCAATCAAATTGCCCGCCGTTTCCATGAAAATGACCGCAAACTATCTCCCGAACTACGCGAACAAGCTTTTGATATGACGTGGGACGCGGTGAGGGCTTAGACAGTTAGCAGTTTAACAGTTAGCAGTTAGCAGTTAGCAATCTTTATTAGAAAATATTTATTTTTTTGCTTAATTAGTGAATAAAAATTCATTTTAACTCTTACCTCTCTCCCCTTCCACCTTTCAACCCCTCAACCCTTCCACCTTTCAACCCCTCTCCCCATGACCGCTCTCATCACAGGTGCCTCTTCTGGCATAGGACTCGAATTTGCAAAAGTATTTGCACAAAATGGCTACGACCTCGTATTGGTGGCACGTAGCGCGGACAAGCTACAGAAACTTGCCTCCGAATTGAAGAATGTCAAAACGCACATTATCGTCAAAGACCTTTCCTTGCCTACCGCCCCGCAAGAAGTGTATGATGAATTGGAGGCGAAAAACATTGCCATTGAAGTATTGGTAAACAATGCAGGTTTTGGCGATTATGGCTTTTTTCACGAAACGGATTGGACGAAACAGGTGCAGATGATAGACCTGAATATGCGTGCTTTGACCGAACTTACCTACCTTTTTGGCAAGAAAATGGTAGCCCGCAAAAGCGGAAAAATCTTGCAGGTGGCTTCTACGGCTTCGTTTCAGCCTGGCCCCTTGATGAGCGTGTATTATGCCACCAAACATTATGTGCTTGCCTTCAGCGAAGGAATTGCGAATGAATGGAAAGATTTTGGCGTTACCGTTACAACGCTTTGCCCTGGTCCTACTGAAAGCGGTTTTCAGGCAGGCGCGGCAATGGAGGAAAGCAAGCTTGTAAAAGGAAAAAAAATGCCTACTTCGGCAGAAGTCGCCAAGTACGGATACAAGTCTTTGATGCGTGGCACGGTGGTAGCGGTGCATGGCATGATGAATTGGATTATGGCAATGAGTGTGCGCTTTGTGCCTCGTGGCATGGTCGTGAAAATGGTGCGCGGTATGCAAGACAAGGCAAAGAAATAATACTTTTTTGTATATTTGCGATAGTTTTAACAGCAAAACATTTGTAGTATGAAACCTTTTGAAAAGTGGAAAACTGAAGAAGTGGAGCGCACTTTTGGCATAGCCCAAAAAGACTCTTGTCCTTTGATGGAAACGTGGCTTGCCTACCAAACGCCCCTCACGCCTGCCGAGCTGGCGCGTGCCGAAGATTTGCGGAAAAGGCACAAAGATTTTGTCGATTTTTGGGCAGAAGAAGATATCAAAGTTTTCTTTTTGATGCCTATCATTGACATTGTGTATTTTTATGAACTGAATAAGTATCGGACATTTATGGAGGCTACTGTAGAAGCTAACCTAACAGATGTTCGAAACGAAACACAAAAAGTTCGTGGAAGGGTGGAAATGTTGGTGGCTACAGGCAAGCAAGACCCGCAAACGCCTTTTTTCTTCTTGAATGAGTATAAACCCCAAATAAAGGCACAAGCTGACCCTAAAGGGCAACTGCTCATCGCTATGCTTGCGGCGCAAACCCTGAACAATGGCAAAAACTTGCCTATCTATGGACTTTATACGATAGGGCAAAACTGGTATTTTGTGTTGCTGGAAGGCAAGTATTACTACATTAGCAAACAATTTGATGCCACAGAAATGGAAGACTTGACTATCGTGTTGTATATGTTGAAGTTTGTGAAGGCGCATATTGAACAAAATATTTAACTTCTTTTTATTTTATG
>RDXI01000358.1 GCA_004292795.1 Bacteroidota bacterium
CGAAAAAATCAAAACCATTGGCGATGCCTATATGTGTGTGGCAGGCTTGCCTATACCAGACGACGATAATCCTGTGCGTGCTATCCATGCCGCGTTAGAAATCCTTGCCTTTATCCGAGATTGGAAAGCCAAAAAAACCAAACAAGGCAAAGAAACGTGGGATGTGCGCATAGGTATTCATACAGGTTCGGTGGTGGCAGGTGTGGTAGGGGATTATAAGTTTGCATATGATATTTGGGGTGATGCGGTAAATATCGCGTCACGTATGGAAACCAGTGGCGAAGAGAGCAAAATCAATATCTCGGAAGATACTTACCTATTGGTGAAAGATGTCTTTAATTGTACCTATCGCGGAGAGTTAGAAGCCAAAAACAAAGGAAAAGTTAAAATGTATTTTGTCGACTCTATCAAATAATACTAAAATAATTTTTAAAGTGCATATAGCAAAATTCTGTAGCGCACCCTTTCTAGGGTGCGGGGTGGTGATTGCTATAAACACACCCTAGAAAGGGTGTGCCACAAACGTGCAAGTTAATTTTTATTTTAGCATAAACCTACATAAAAGCCTCCAATAGCAAAATTCTGTAGCGCACCCTTTCTAGGGTGCGGGGTAGTGATTGCTATAAACACACCCTAGAAAGGGTGTGCTACAAACGTGCATACATAAAAGCCTCCCAAGTATTGCACTTTGGAGGCTTTACTAATGTTTGAGAAAGACAATCATTGCCTTGCCTACGCGCCTAAGAACCTTTGTTGCATCATATCCATAAAGCTGGCATCACCCATTTGTTTGCGTGCTTCGTAAGCCTGCACCGCATCTGCACCCACTACGTAGCGAAGTTGTTTGGTATTGTCAGTCGAGGCTTCGAAAATCTTTTCTGCGATTAATTCTGCCGAAGAATAACTTTCCAAACGTTCAGGATTGCCAAAAACTGCCTTCATCTTATCAATAATAGGCGCGTAATCTGTCAAATCAGGATTGTGCAACCAATCCAATGACCTGCCTCCAAAATCTGTCTTCACACCGCCCGGCTCCACAATTTTTACACCTATACCCAACGCACCTAATTCATAGCGCAAAGACTCTGAAAAGCCTTCTACCGCCCATTTCGTAGCGTGGTAGAGTGAAAAAGTAGGAAAGGTAACCAACCCGCCAATAGACGAAATATTGATAAAAAGTCCTTCCTTGCGACTGCGGAAATGAGGCAAAAATGCCCTCGTTACGTCCATCAAACCAAAAAGATTGGTGTCAAACTGCCTGCGGATTTGCTCCTGCGTGGCGGCTTCAAACGCGCCTACAGTGCCATAGCCCGCATTATTCAACACAACATCAATGCTTCCAAAGGCTTGGATACTATCCGCTACAGCTTTTTCGATGCTTGCCAAGTCCGTAACATCTAACGCAAAGAGTTTCACGTTTTCGAGTTTGTGGAGGTCTTGCTCATTCGCAGGGGTGCGCATCGTAGCGGCAACTTGCCAGCCTTTTTGTTGGAAATAAACAGCCGTAGCCTTGCCTATGCCCGAAGACGCGCCTGTAATAAAAATGGTTTTCATATAAAAACAAGGGGTAAAAATTTAATTGGCGGAAATTTAGCCATAAAAAATTAAAAAGTAGGCGTTTTGAACCTAAAAATGTAGTACGGAGCTTTCGCTTTCATGTGGTCTTTGCTCATCAGCATTTGGTCGGGAATGGCACTATCCGCCAAATAGCACCAACCATCTCCCGCAAAACTCAAACCATCAGCCCAACGAATCCGCTTGTCTTTTATCAAGGTCTTCAGTTCGCGCTTAGGCGTTACTACAGAAACGCCTTGATGGTCAATGTCTGTAATATACACATTGCCCGCTTTGTCTAAGCGTATGCCATCACTCAACGGCTTTTTAGCTACAAACTCCACGCTTGCCTCCACTTCCTTAGCAGTCAGTTTTTCATTCGTCAAGGTTTTGATAGGTATTCTATACAGTCCTTCGTGTGCCATCGTAGCATAATACAAATACTTGCCTTCTGCATCACAATCAAGCCCATCTACGTGTGCCTTCAGGCAAGCCAAACCACCAAAAAAGCGCATTTCTTTGGTAGGGTTTTTGGGCACCCAATTTTGCGCAGACACAGAAGCGTGATTGTCTAACCTACTGTAGCTTTTCTTTTGCGCCACATCATACACTGCTATCGAGGGGCTTTGTCGCCAAAAGCTCACATCTGCCACAAATACATACTTGCCATCAGGCGAAACCGTAAGGTCGTTGAAGAAGGAAAGCCACTCGGCTACACTGCTGGGGAAAATATGTTCATGCACCAACTTATTCGTTTTCAAATCGAAGGCAAGCAATTTTACATCTTGGTTCGCGTGGTTGCCGTGGTCTATAGTCCAAAGCCTGTTTTGCTTGTCCACATACACGCCTAAGACCGTATTGAAAAGCGTCTTTTGCGCCAAAGCATCAGGATACGGCACTGCTTTTCCATCAATGATTTCGAGCAGTTTATCGCCTGTAGGGTGCGACTCTGGGTGAACCGTAAAGAACACGCGAGTCTTATAGCTCGTGTCATTGCTTACCGCTACATTGCCAATAGGTTCAGGATAAGCAAAAAACTGCTCAACCTCTTTTTCCGATAACAAAGGCTTGCCTGTCAGGTCGGGATAATTCACCCCTCCACCATATCGCCAATATACCGTTACCAAAATAAGCAACAACAATACAGCGCACACAATACCTGTGATTTTGAGTATTTTTAAAAAACGTTTCATAAAAAATATACGTTTTGAAAGTAGGTTTTAGATTATAGCAAGTATAAAAGGGTTGAATTGTGAAAGCCCTCAGATTATTTGCTTTGCATCTTTTTATGACTAAAAAATTGTAAAAATACGCCCAACAAAAACAACACAAACACAATACCCACGCACATTTTTACCAAAGGTGCTTCTTGACTTGGCGCGAAAGGCACGCCCACAGGCAGGCGAGTCAAAGTTTCGGCTACAGTAGGTATCATAGACAAAAACAGCGTGGCAGACATACAGAGCGTTTGCAGGAAAGTTGTTTTTTGGTCTAAAATGACATACACCACCAACAGCAACACCAAAATCAAGATGCCTATCATGTGTCCAGGGCTAAACTTGCCTGTTTTG
>RDXI01000359.1 GCA_004292795.1 Bacteroidota bacterium
GTTGGCTATAAAAAAGTTCTGTTTGATTGGCATTGCCATTGAAAGGCACAGCCGTAAACCAAATTCTATTTTGACTATCGTGATGCCAAGGCGTAACTTGCCTACCCACCAAAGAGTCCTGACGCACCCAAGCGGGCTGTTTCCATTCCGCTCCTTGTAGTTGAAAAAGCCCTTTTTGCAAGGTCTGCACATATATCTCGCCTTGCCTGTCTTTGAAAAGCCCCACGATAGGATTGCCCCCTGCGAACAAAGGCGCGTATTGGGAGGCAAGGTCGATAATTTTGCCGTTTTCAAATTTTAACAATTTGCGTGTGGTAATATTTTGAAACATATATACCCAAACCGCCCCTTTTTTGTCCTCTATAAAGCTCGAAAAAACGCTGTTGATAACGCCTTCTTTCTCGCTATAGTTGGTAAAAGTCCGCCCATCATACTTGCTAATGCCTCGAAAGGTGTTCATCCAAATATTGCCTTTGCTGTCCTCGAACAGTTGGCGCACTTGCTCATCAATCAAACCATGTTTTTTGTCAAAGACCTGAAAGTGCCTGCCATTGAACCGCGCCAAACCGCCTCCATTTGTGCCTAACCACAAGTATCCACGCTTGTCGCTCAAGATGTCCCACACTTCCGATTGAGGCAAGCCATCTTCTACAGAATAGGAACGAAAACTATAATGTTGTGCTTGTAAACTATTGATTATGAATATATTACATAACAATACAACACAAACAAATACTTGTTTGGACATAGCGTTCAGAGGTTTAAGGTTTTCATGGTCGGTTTTGTTTGCTAAGGTAGCAAATTTTGTTCTAATTACAAATTTTGTTACAAATTTGATAGTTTGTTAGATGGAGGCAACAGCTTTTTATTACAAATAGGGTTCGCCAAAAGAAAAAAGGTTTCGCAAAGATTGTCAAATAAACGAAAAAAGTCGATAGCTTTTTTGTAAGAAAAAGCTATAGTTGTAACAAGTCGATAGCTTTTTTATTAGAAAAAAGCTATCTTTGCAAATGCTTCAACTGCTAAAAGAAATTAAGTTTTATGGGCTTGAGTTCCTCAAGTCGGCTTTTTACTTCACGCCTCTGAATTGGCGTTTTTTCAGGCGTATGCACTGGGCAGGCAAGGTAGTCAGTCTGTTGAACTGCACCTTGTTTTTGATAGCCATGTTTTTCCTAAGCGTAGAAATAAATTTCTTGGGCTTGTATGGGCGTATGCCTGATGTGAATGCCCCTGAAAGCCAAATAGCCGTAACTTCTGAAATGTATTCAGCCGATAAAGTGCTGATAGCGAAATATTATACTGAAAATCGTACTCCTGTAAACTTCAAAGAAATAGCTCCTGCTGTCATTGATTGCCTTATAGCTACCGAAGATATACGCTTTTATCAACACAAAGGCGTGGATATTACCGCTTTTTTCTCGGCTATGTGGTCGAATACAGTAGGCGACAAACAACGAGGAGGAAGCACGATTACACAACAATTAGTAAAAAACTTGTTCAGAACACGCAAAAATAACGAGGGTTGGTTGAGCTATGTTTCTTTCCTACGCACACCCAACCACAAAATAAAAGAATGGCTCATGGCGGTGAAAATTGAAAAAAAACACCACAAAGACACCATTCTCACGATGTACCTCAATACGGTAGATTTTGGCAACAATGCCTACGGTATTCGAACTGCCGCACACGCCTATTTCAATGCCTTGCCTAACCAACTGACCATACCCGAAGCCGCGCTTTTGATAGGTTTGCTCAAAGGCACAACTGTTTACAACCCTTTGCGCCATGAGCGCAGAGCCTTGGAAAGGCGCAATGTAGTATTGAGCCAATTACAAAAATACGGCAAAATCTCGAAGAAAGACTATGAAAAATACAGCAAAATGCCTATAGGTTTGCGTGTGCCTGCCCGTGAAAGTGTGGGCAATGTCGCGCCTTATTTCCGCAATGTCGCGGCGGGATTTTTAGAAGATTGGTGCAAAAAAAATAAATACAACCTCTACACAGACGGACTCAAGATTTACACAACGCTTGACACGCGTATGCAAGCCCACGCAGAGGCAGCGATGATGGAACACATGAAGGGTATGCAAGAAAAATTCGCGTTGCATTGGAAATACGCCTACCAAGATATGTTTGCCAGCTTTAGGCGCAGAGATAGCCTCAAAGACAAATATCCTCATGATTGGTTTTTGGTAGAACTTCTGCAAAAAGATGTCCGCTACAAGGATTTTATCCTAAAAAACAAAGCTCACCCTTTCCAACTTTTAGACACACTCCAAAACAGCAAACGAAGAATGCGCATTTTCACATGGGGCGGAGCGCAAGACTCGCTCATTAGTCCGCTTGACTCTATCAAACATCATCTACAAATTTTGCAAGCAGGTTTGATGACTGTTAGCCCCTACACAGGGCAGGTGAAGGCGTGGGTGGGTGGCATTGACTTTGATTTCTTTGCCTACGACCACGTGATGCAATCGAAGCGACAACCGGGTTCTACTTTCAAGCCTATCGTGTATGCGGAAGCCTTCGAGCAGGGCAAAAAACCTTGTGATACGGAATTAGACGCGCCTGTAGTCATCAATTATACCGAAAATGGCGAAGCCAAAAGTTGGTCGCCCTCCAATAGCAATTTTGAATATTTGGGCAATATCACCTTGCGCAAAGCTATGGGAACGTCCAAAAACACCGTTACGGCTCGCCTGACCGAAAAAGAAACGCCCCAAGCTGTCCTAAACCGCGCTAAACTTATGGGCATCACAAGCGAGATGAAACCCGTTCCTTCTATTGGGTTGGGTTCGAATTTGGTTTCTTTGTATGAAATGGTGGGCGCGTATTGCGCTATGCAAAATCAAGGCGAATGGATAGAGCCTTATTTCATCACACGCATCGAAGACCGTAACGGCAAAGTGATTTATCAATCCAAACCCAATAAACGCACCGCCATGAGCAAACGCACTGCCTTTTTGATGACCGATATGTTGCGGGCAGGTATGCAAGAACAAGGCGGAACTTCGCAAGCCTTGTGGGAATATCCCGAACTTTTCCAACAAGAAAACGAAATAGGAGGCAAGACAGGCACATCTTCGGATTATGCTGATGGCTGGT
>RDXI01000052.1:0-21915 GCA_004292795.1 Bacteroidota bacterium
ATTTACAGGTAAATTGGGCTTGTTTTTATTGTTTTTGACGCACTAAAGAAAAGAAAAAATCCTGTAAATCTTGTTAATCCTGTCTTCTGTTTGTTAGCTCAATAGCATTGGGTAAAAACCTTTGTTTTTTTTACACTACTACTTCTTTCTCCAAAAGGGCAGGCAAGTCGAGCCAGACTATCAAGCCTTTTTCGTGTTTGATGAGGGCTTTGCAAAACTGCATGAGTGCGTCTTGCGCAAAAGCAGGCGCGTTTTCTATTTGGTCATCTTGTACGTTGAGCGTGTAGGGCATTTGTTGCACTTGAAAGCCTATAGAGTGCGTAGGGTGTGCCACTACCAACGTAAAAGTCCGCTCTTGTGGCAGTTCGGGCTGTGTGATGCCAAACCTTTTCGCCAAGTCCATGATAGCCAACACTTTTCCGCGCACATTCGCCACTCCGCCATAATGCGCAGGCGCGAGAGGCAGGGGCGTAATGATAGGCGTAAGCACTATTTCGCGTATGTAGTCAATGGACAGGGCGAAGGACTGTTCGGCAAGTTGGAAAACAATAACGGTTTGCATACACAAATATACAGTACAAATATGAAAAAATGATGTTTTAGTTTCTGTAGCTTATTTTGTTAAAATTTCTTCGAGCTTTTGTTGATAAAGGGGAAAGTCGCTCAAGTCGTTGTGCGTCCCTCCTTCTATGCTGATAAAATGCGCTTGCGGGTAGGCAAGGGCTAATTTCCGCCCTTGTGCGTCTGGAATGGTAGCGTCATTTGTGCCATGAAACATATATACAGGACAGGTTACGCGGTGCAAATATTGGTCGGAGCGAAAATTGTAGCGCAACAGCAGGAAAGCAGGCAAGAACGGAACGTGGTAACTGACCAAAGAGCTAAAATTGTAGTAGGGCGTTTCCAATATCAGCCTTTCTGCCTTGCCTACTGACGCGACATAACACGCCAAACCCGAACCAAGAGAACGCCCAAAAACCGTGATTTTGTCTTTTGCGTAATATTGACACACAAAGTCGTAGGCTTTTTGGACATCTGCCAAGAGCGTTTTTTGGCTCATCTCGCCTCTGCTTTTTCCGTATCCGCGATAGTCTATGATAAAAACATCATAGCCCAACGGCACAAAGTCTTGTGCTATGCCTCCCCACCCCGCCAAACTGCCCGCATTGCCATGAAAATACAACACTACGCGGTCTGCTTTTTTATCGGGCTTCTTGAACCAAAGGGCGTGCAAACGGTTTTCCTCGCCTGCATTTTCCACATAAATTTCTTGGTGTGGTTCGCGGAACTTGAAGCGGTAGTCGGTAGGCAAGGTTTGGGGAAAGAATATGAGCCTTTCCTGATAAATATACACACCCACACACAGCAAACTGTATAAGCCTAATAAAACAAGCGCAGTATATAAAAGGTAGGACATCTTAGGGAGTTATTGAATTATTGAGAAGAAAAAGAATTAGGCAAAATGTAGCACAGGCATCTTGCCTGTAGCGTAGGGACAAGAAATGGCAAGCTTAGTCATAAAAATGGTCTGCGCAAGCCTCAAGGAGTTAAAATTTATGTTGTAGGTAAGCAAAAATGTTGCCTAAAATGCTACAATTTTATACCCAAAAATACCAAGTTTGTAAAAATTTATATATTTTTGTAGTTATGAAAAACTACGAATTTTGCATCATTGATATAGAAACTACAGGCGGGCAGGTTACCGAAGACCGCATCACTGAAATAGCCATATACGTCCACAATGGGCAAAAAGTGATAGATAGTTTTCATACACTCATCAATCCCGAAAGGTCTATCCCCGTTTATATCAGCCAACTCACAGGCATCACGCAAGAAATGGTCGAGGTCGCGCCTAAGTTTTATGAAGTAGCCAAGCGCATTATCGAGATTACAGAAGGGCGCGTGTTTGTGGCACACAATGCACATTTTGATTATTCATTCATCAAACAAGAGTTCAAAAGTTTGGGCTTTACCTACACGCGCAAAACGCTTTGTACCTTGCGCCTTAGCCGAAAAATACTCCCCAAACTTGCCTCCTACGGACTGAAAAGCGTGTGCAAATTTTTGCAAATAGACTTGACCAATCATCACCGCGCACAGGCTGACGCTTGGGCAACTACCGCGCTTTTGGAGCATTTATTGGAAGAAGACAAGGATTTGAAACAAGTCAATAAATCATTGATAGACAACGAACTCACGTCTATAGCCTTGCCTCCCAAAATAAACCGTGCCGAATTTGAAGCCTTGCCTGAAGAAACAGGCGTGTATTATTTCTACAACGAACAAGGCACTATCATTTATGTAGGCAAGAGTACCAACATCAAACACCGCATAGCCTCACACTTCGCGCCCAACTTGACTAACCGAAAATCGTTGGAAATGAAAAACCAAATCGCTTCGATGGGGTACGAACTAACGGGAGGCGAGTTAGTGGCATTGTTGCTCGAAGACTCGGAAATCAAAAGGCATCAACCCATTTTCAACCGTATTCAGCGCAGAAGCCGTTTTTCGTTTGGCATTTATACCTTCGAAGACGCTAACGGTTATTATCAATTATTCATAGACCGCATCAACAAACAAGCAGGCGAGCCACTCGCCGTAACAGAAAGCGCGGAAAGTGCCAAACGTATTTTGATGGGCAAAATCGACAGATTTGGCTTGTGCATGAAGCTCGCAAACTTGTATAAAACCAAAGGCGCGTGCTTCGATTATCAAATCAAAAAATGTGCGGGGGCGTGCATCAAAGCCGAAAGTGCAGACGACTACAACGCCAAAGTGCAAAATGCGTGTGATAGTTTTCGCTTGGTTGCTCCGCGCAGTTTTATTATCGTAGGCAAGGGGCGCAATCACACCGAAAAGACCATAGTAGGCGTAGAAAAAGGGCGTTATGTGGGTTTTGCTTACATCGACCAAGAAATTAAAATTCACGATTTGGAAGAAGCCAAACAATACCTAACGCCCTACCAAGACAACCGCGACATTCAAAAAATCATAGCCCATTGGTTGCAAAAACACCCCGACTCGGTAAAGTATTTTTGAGAAAAGCGCGTTTTCAGTAGGTATTTGATTTATCAAATACCCTTTTGCGCCTTGCTAAAAAACCAAATACAATAGCGTAAAAAAGCCATTTTCAACGAAAAACTTACATACAGCGCGTAAATACGAAATATTACACTATTTTTGCGAGCAAAGGGTGTGGGCGTGCCAAGTCTGAAAGGATTAACAAAATATTCACGACAGCCACACAACAAAACGCCCATAGTGCCGTTAATACGTATTAGAAAGTGTGTATTAAAACTAATCGCCATTACATTTTTCATTTACTCCGTAATCCATCTCTCGAAACCAATATGAAAAAACTGCTTTTCGCCCTCGCAACGGTAGCCTGCACAATGGTAGGAAATAACGCTTCTGCTCAAACTGACCCTTTGCTCGCTTCTATTCTCAAAATCGTTTCTCCCGTAGAGGTGTCAAACCTCATTCGTGAACAAGGAATTGCGTATAACAAAGGTATTTTGAACAAACCCGAAAATACACTCAAATACACTACTCCTTACAAACAAGCACTCAATCTTGGTATTTTCAGTACCGACCTCGGCTACGCTACTATCAATGACCAAAACATGGACGCGCTTAGCTACTTAACACAAGTACGAAGCACGGCTACTGCGCTCAAAGTAGAGAAGTATATCAATACAGGCAAAATTATGAGCCTCGCGGCAAACAAAAACGACCTCAACAAATTGCTTGATGAAACAGCTACTACTTTCGAAAACATCAGCGACCACTTGGAAAAACAACAAAAAGCCAACCAAGCCGCTTTGATGCTCACAGGAGGCTGGATA
The DNA here is from genome assembly GCA_004292795.1 of Bacteroidota bacterium. Classification (GTDB taxonomy): domain Bacteria; phylum Bacteroidota; class Bacteroidia; order Cytophagales; family Microscillaceae; genus RDXI01. Next base: position 3,846 of record RDXI01000052.1, read on the forward strand.
GAAATGCTTTACATCACTTGCGAAGTGGCGAAAGGCAAACCCAATGAGGAATTGAATGACCGTATCATTTCACAGAAATTTATCCTCGACCAAATTATTGATGTTTTGAAACCCTACAGCAAAGATGCAGATACTAAAAAACTATCTGACCAATTAGGCGAACTCAAAGCTATCTTTGATGTTTACAAAATAGAAGCAAAAGAAAGTACCTCTGTTACCGAAGTACAAAAAGGCAAAGATGGACAAGATGTATTGGTTACAGTAAGCAAAGGCGGTAGCAACGACATCAAACTTTCTCCTGATGAAGTAAACAAAATCGCTAACAAAGTAAAAGAAATCCGCAAGGCGATAGTGGACTAAACGGCACACTTCTTGCAAGCTATAAACTATCTTTCTATCGTGAAGGATAGTTTATTTTGCTTCATACCCATTGTTTCTACTTATAAAAAATTACCTAAAAATCGCAATGAAATTCCTGCTATTGTTTTTTGCGCTGCTATCTTGCGGGGCGGGTGCTACGTATGCGCAATGCAGTTTCGAAAAATACGCCCAAAGAGGCATTAAAATGCTCAATCAAGACCATGAGGGATTTACGTTCTTGAAAAGCTACGAAGTTGATGATGCACAAGGAAAGAAATATTCCTACATCTTCACACAGGGGACAAACTACCTCATCACGCTTGCCAATGCTGATGTTCATTCCAAAGGGGTGTATGTGTCTATTTATGACTCGAACAATAACCTCAATGGAACAAGTTTTGTGAATGGTAAATTTTACCCTTCCATGCAGTTTCACTGCAAAGGCACAGGCGTATATCAACTACGCTTCAGCTTCGAGGACACTTCCGAACATTGCGCAGTGGCTGTTTTGGGAATGAAACGTTAAATTTTGCACAATACCCGACTTGCCTACCCTGCGTAGGCAAGTTTTTTTTTGGCTATATGATGCTATGTTTTTTTGTAGATATTGTACCGAAATAATACTAATACTAAAATAACTCTTAACTTGCGTAAAAAAAACACCACAGAGATACGAAGAACCACAGAGTTACACAAAGAACTTCGTGTTTCTTTGTGCTTCTCCGTATCTCCGTGTTAAGTTTTTGGCGCATTTTAATTTTTTTATTTTGGTATAAAATAATTCTTAACTTGCGTACAACACTTTACCACAAGGACACAAGAACACAAGAAAAAAAGGTAAAAGTAAGCTTCATGACCTTGTGTCCTTGTGGTTAATACGCATTTTAAATCTTATTTTAACGTGAGTTCGGAAATAAAAAAGTTACATACAAGCCCCAGCGGGGCGATATCTTTGTAGCACAAAGGTTTAAGTCTTCCAAAGCCCCAGCGGGGCGACACTATCAAGATGTCGCCCCGCTGGGGCAAGCCTATTCAATCCATTGATTTACAATATTTTATATTTAAATCTAATTCCGAACTCACGTTATTTTAGTATAATATCATTTTTTCGGTGTTTTATATTTTACTTTTGTCAAAATATAGTTTTTATATTACAAGGCTTTGCCATACAATGCGTACCGCCTGAAGACCTCACCTGAATAAGTTTGTGAAAGCCCTACAGAAGTACCATTTTCGCGCAAGAATGAATGAATGATGTGCTTGTATGCGTGTTTGAGGGCATTTTTACAAACCTGATTGCCTATCACAAGCCCCAGCCCGCGCCATTGTTTGTCAGGGTGCCTTGCTACTGACTTGGCTATCAAGGTTTTGGTTTCCTTGTTCCAAAAATCCTGTACCCCAAACAAATAACCTATCAAATTGCCTTCTGCATCTTCGGCAAAAACGACCAAATCGGGATTGATAAGCTGTTTCAAGGGTGCGTATTTACGCATAAAAGCATCTTCGGCAATAGGCGAGTACAAAAAATTGGTTTGGTAGGCAAGCAGGTTGAAAGCGTGTACTCGCGCCAATTCTTCTTCGTAGCGGTTTATGTCAATCGTTCTAAGCGTAACGCCTTTTTGTTGAAAGTGCGCCTCTGCCTCCAATGCTTCAGGCGAGTTGTGTTTGATGCTTTTATCCACACTCGAAAAATAATAGGCGATGGGTTCGAAGCCATTTTTTTCAAAATGGGCATTGTAGTACAAATGATGATAGGCTTCGAGAAAAAAGGGAGGCGAGTCGTGATGCAAGCTAAAACGGTAGTTTTCCCATGTACTTCCGTTCATTTGCCCCACCAAAAAAGTCGCGCCTTTTGCTTTCGCGGTGTTTTCTATGTGTTGCAAAAGCATTTGCGCATATTTCGCGTCCTCTTGCGCCTCATACGTACCCACACACGCCACTTGCCTACCTTCGTATTGTAGGTAAGGATTTAAGTATAGCGAAGCCCTTGCTACAGGCACATCATTTTCCAATACCACAAAACAGCTATCTAACCATTCGGTAGGCCAGGCATCAGGCAAGCGAAACTTCGCGCTGTCTTGTGGATATAGCAGGGCAGGCAAGTTTTGGAACGCGCTAAAACTTGCCTCTGTGGGATTTGTTTCGAGGATTTTAAGCATTTTCTTCCTTGCCTACAAAGTTGAGAGAAGCCGAATTGGTGCAATAACGTAGCCCTGTAGGTTTGGGTCCATCAGGAAATACGTGACCTAAATGCGCATCACAAGCCCCACACACAATTTCAGTGCGCACCATTCCATAGGCAGTATCTACTATTTCTTTGATAGCATCGGGGCTTACAGTTTGGTAGAAACTAGGCCAGCCTGTGCCAGAGTCGTATTTCGTATCAGAGGTAAACAAGGGCGCGTCACAACAAACACAATGATAAACGCCTGTGCCTTTGAAGTTGTAATACTTGCCTGTGAAGGCGCGTTCTGTGGCAGAACATTGTGTTACTTTGTATTGTTCTTCGGATAGGCGAGCTTTTAGCTCCTCTTGTGTAGGTACTTTCTTGTCCATATTGGTTTGGGTTTTAACTAAAAATATAACAAAAAAAAGCATAACAAGTTCAGAACTTGCTATGCTTTCAGGTTGTTTTGCGAGAATATTTTATTTTTTCTCTACTATCTGCATTTCCACACGGCGGTTTACCTCGCGGTTTTCATCAGAATCGTTGGGGTGTAGTGGCATAGTTTCGCCTTTCCCTGTTGTGATGATACGTTCTGGGGCAATTCCCTTGCTCACCATGTAAGCTTTCACAGACTCAGCGCGTGCCTCTGACAATGCTTGATTTTTATCAGTTTCGCCTACGTCATCTGTGTGTCCTTCCAAAATGATAGATTTATCGGGGTAGTTATTTTTCAAGATGTCAATAACCAAATCCAAGAAGCTATTAGAAACTTTTTCTATTTTGCTTGTACCTGTTTCGAAGTGGACATATTTGGCGGCTTTCAAAATGCTTTCGATGTTACTTGTAACTTCTACTTTTTTGAAATCTGTTGGAGGAGCTACTTTCTTAGGGCAACCTTTGTCTATAGCCAAACCAGCTTCATCAGGACATTCGTCATTTTTATCTGCTACGTGGTCACCATCTTTGTCAGGACAGCCAAAAGTTTCCTTTGTGCCGGGTTCGTCAGGGCATTGGTCTTTTGAGTCTTGAATACCATCTTTGTCTTTGTCAGGACAGCCTGCAAATTCTTTCGAACCGGGGTCTTGAGGGCAGTTGTCGTGGTCATCAGGAATACCATCATTATCTGTATCGGGACAGCCAATAAATTCAGGTTTACCGGGTACTTGAGGGCAAGCATCATTTTCATCAAAAATACCATCACCATCAGTATCTTTGCTTGGAGGGCGTTGTTTATGGTGGTGGCGGTTTAGTTTAAATGCACCTGTAAATTCAAAAACACCGCCTGAGTTGATGATTGAAATATCTCTGCGAGTAGGAACATCATAACTTACTGATAATAAGTAGTGAGGTTGGTTAAACTCAAGCCCTGCAACAATAAAATTATTGTTGTTGTACCACAAGCCTAAGCCAAATTCTCCATCACGCAATAGTCCTGTCATAGACTCGGATAAGTGATAGCGAAACCAAGAGCCTACGTTCACTTGATACTTTGCATCAGAGATAAGCATACGCACTGTAGGCATAATAGCAAAATGCGTAGTATGCAACACACGAAGCCCACCTGTAGCTTGCACTGAACCGGGTATTACGTTTTTGGTCGTCCCTATCGAGCTAAAATCTAAAGAAGGTTGGTTGAAACCCATGTAAGAAAGTCCTAAAAATGATTTTTCGCGGTCTTTCTCGTCTTCTCTATTCCAATACACACCTGCACTGAAACTGATATTACCTTTGGAAGTAATGTCTATCGTTTCGCCTACAGGCAAGTCGGGATTATATACCCCGCCTTCATATTGCGAGTTTGTTGTAATGCCTTGTGCATCTATGCGGTTTTGGAAATAACCCGCTTGCAGACCAAAAGCGACACTGTTATCTTTGTTACTTCCTATATGAATGTTGTAAGCTCCAGCCAATGTGAAGCCTGTTTTTTTCATAAAGTTCGCACTATTATCACTCAAAACAGATAACCCGATGCCACCTCTACGTTTTTCGCGGTTTTCGGTGAAGAAGGGATAAATGAATGAACCCATAGGCGTATCAAAGTTCAGACCTGCACCAAGTTGTTGCCTTCTCCAGTTGAACATCAGCTGTAGGTCGTTGGTCGCGCCTACCATAGCGGGGTTCGTGAGGAAAGGTGTATAGTGATATTGTGAGAAAGCAGGAAAGGGACTGTTGGAACTTTGAGCGGTAGCCACATTGGACATACCCCACATGAACAAACCTGCTATGCCACTAAGTAGTATTTTTTTCATAATCAGTTTCTTCGTTTATAAATTAAACATCACGTTGATAACTTTATTCGCTTGCCTCCCCTACTGCGAGGAGAGGCAGCGATAAAGTGTTGCTACTTAGCGCACCAAACGGATAACGCCTGTTTTCTTACCATTGAACTCAAGCGGTTTGCCATCTTTGTATGTACCTTCGATGTACCACATATAAGCTCCAGCGGGTTGCTCTTTGCCATCTTTCTTGCCGTCCCAACCAATAGTAGTGATTTCGGTCAAGTTAGAAGAATCATACATAGGGTTGTTGTTCCTATCCACAATTTTGAACGAGATTTTATCTATTGAACCTTCGCCACCACGCACCATGAAGTAGTCGTTTGCACTATCTCCATTAGGCGAGAACAAAGTAGGGATAAATATCTTATCGTTGATGACATTGATAACTGCTGTGTAATCATTCGTACTCCAATCACGTCCATCAAACACCTTGAAGGTGAAAGTAGTGTAATTCAAGCCAGCATCATTCAGACGAGGAATAAACAACATTTTGGAAATATCGCCTACTGCGATTTCTTGGTTGGTTGTTATGTCCGTACCGTTTAATTGGAACTTAGCTCCTGTACGAATGTTGATAGTGCTGATACGCAACTTGTTCAATTTGTTGAGTTCCAAAACAGGTGCATCAACATCTTTGAATTTGAAGTCTTCAGGTTTGAAGGCAAGGTTGGGGTCACCAACTACCGTTTTCATTTTCATCTCAAACACGATTTTCTCGGAAGTAGGAGGCGTGTTAGGATTTACGATGATTTGGTAACCACCTCTTTGAGGAGCAATGCCCAAGCTATCACGAATACCCAAAACAGTAAACAAGTTTTGGCTAATAGTAGGCAAGGAAACGCTGATACTATCTGGCACTGTTGCATCATTCGCCACATCAACCGTGAAGAAGAAGTGATGTTTTTGCGTTCTTGGAATACCATAATTGATACAACCCATTTGGATTTCCTTGTTCTCGCCTACTACAGGCAAGGTGGCAAGGTTGCGGTCATTGGCACTCAAGATATCATCAGTAGAAGCGAACAAACGGAAGCTATTGGGTTTGAAGTCCTCAATTTTATACTCCTCATTGCTTGTTTTCAAGATAACATCACTCAATACCACATCAGCATCTTTTGCTTCCACAGCGAAACGATATACAATGTGTGCATCAGTGCCTCTGTTTACAAAGTTGCGACTCACAGTAGGTACTTCAATACGCGCTATAGGATTAGCTACTAATTGTCCAGCCAATCTGAAGTTATCGATAGCCGCTCCACCCGAAATTACGCCTTTGTCATTGTATTTGAAAGCGAAACGCACACTAGGCTTGCCTGCAAGTACACCAAGACTTGTATAAGTCTTGATAATTTGCGCAGGTCCACCGCCACCATCACCTAAGATCCTGTCGATTTGCATCCAGCTCTGTCCGTTGTCTAATGAATACTCAACAAACAAATCACCTTGTCCGCCTGCAATCAAGTTGCTATTATAGCTACCAAAGCTAAGTTGGATATTGGTATGGTTGGTAAGGTCAAATGAAGGTGAGATGAGCCTATCCGCATCAAAAGTACGCGCCGCGCCACCTTTGTTGTCATCTAAGGCTACAAATCTTCCGCTGAAACCATTGCCATTACCATCAAAAACAGATAATTGGAAAGGATTGAAAGGGAACTCATCTGCATTAGCAGGAACGTTGGCAGGCAACAAGTCGTTAGGCACTGCCGAGAACCAGCTTGGCGTATTGAGCTTGCCTTCCACGCGCCAGTTCGCAGGAATGCCACTATCAAATTTCTCTTCAAAAACACCAGAGGCAGGAATACCAGCAAAATTGCTTACGTTGAGCGTTACAGTTTTGCTATCATTTGTAGGGACTGCATCACCTGTCAAGTTCGTTTTAGCTGTAATATTTACCGAAGTAACCGCCGAAACATTGAAAGGAGTAGCAAACTCAAACTTAGCTTTTTGGAATCTATCCAAACGAATAGGGAAAATATCAGTATATGTATTGCCACCTATTGTATATTCCACAGGGAAGTTTTGGATAGTTTCGCTACCAAAGTTAGAAACCTCTATCACTACGCGACCAAATACAGGCGAGCAACGATTGAACTCTATAGCAGTAACACCTGCATCTTTCTTAGGCATCACACCCATACTAAGGTTGTCAATTCCTATGTCTGTACCTCCGTTGTCCGAGTTAGCACGGAAGCGTACCACTACATATTGTGCATTGAGGTAAGGCTGTTCTACGTTGTCAAATACAATGCGCTTAGTTTCCCAAAGTTCTTTTGTACGGTCATACACCGCTATAGGTGTTGCGCCGAAAGAGAAACCGCCATCTATTGAAAGATATACTTCCAAGAAATCTTGGTTTGTGAAGCCGGGTACATTGGCAGGATAATCGGGGTTTGAATAATCGAACTGCAACAATTTTACATCATCTGTAGCTGTAACAGTGTTCAAGAACAAATCCAAATCACCTGTAGTGCGGTTTGTAGCCGAATAAGAGTGGAACGAAGCGGCACCAACACCCAACGCAGGTATTACGCGTCCTCCTTGTAACCAACCGGGTTCATTTACATCACGCCATGCACCTGTGCCTTCTTCGCCTGTTCTACGCCAAGCATTATCGCCTGTAAAAGGACGAGTACGCCAGTGTATTTTGTTAGAAGCAGGAATAGGAACATCTTTGATATCACACGCATCACCCCAACGCTCAAAGTCTTCTTTGAAAGGCATAGTAGCATATTCAGGTGAAGATGCAATAAAATAAATTGTAGAATCTGATGGGTCAGACAAACCACTCGCTACACAAGTTGCCACACGGCGATAATAAGTAGTAGTCAATGGAGCGGCTACATACGTTGCTTCTGTTGCTCCTGTTATAGGTGCCCAAGAAGAAGGTGCGCCAGTAAGTGAACTTTCCCATTGATAAGTCAAGCCCGCAGATACCACATTTGCATTAGTGGGTTCAACATACAACACAAGACTAAGGGTGGTACAAGCATTACCTGAAGTTGTAGATTTTTGGGCTTTGCCACCATCAGGCATACCTGCGCAAGGCACAAGCGCATCTACCTTCACTTCGTCTATACCAATATCAGAGTCATCAGGACTCCAATATCCCAAGAAACGGATTACTGTAGAGCCAGACGTGCTTTCAAACGTATAAGTGTATTCTTGCCAACCATCTTGACGTGTTAGTTCACCTAAGCTACTAAAATTCGCGCCACCATCAATAGAGTACAATACTTCCAACTTATCGTTGTTGCCATTACCTGTAATAGAGTTCGCAATATCAGGGTTGTTATACCAAAAACGTAGTTGTTTGGTTCCGGGTACGGCACAATTCACATACAAATCAAGTGCGCCCAAAGGAGGTTGAGGTGCATTTACCCCTGTAACACCGTTTACAAATACGGTATGGAAAGTAGCCGCGCCAACACCGCTCACAGGTTTAGGCAAGCCTTCAGGGAAGTTGAACAACCAGTTAGCAAGGCGACCTTCATCATTTTTGCGCCATGAGGTTTGTCCATTGAAAGGTGTATTTTTCCAATGTTGGTCAGGACGGTCATTAGAAGATGTAGGAAGTGCGGCACAACCTGTCTGCCAGCTTTCAAACCCTTGACGATAAGGCAAAGTTGCATATACAACAGGGTTTGTAAAGAAGGTTTCTACTTCAACAGAAGTAGCACTATTGCCTGTAGCTGTACAAGTCATTTTACGACGGAACTTGCCTACACGTGCAGAAGTTAAGAACAAGTTTTGGTTTGTCTCGCCTGCCATGTCTGAGTAGGTAGCTCCACCATCTTCTGATACTTGCCACTGATACGCAAATCCATAGTGCGTTTCATCTGTTACTTGTGTAGCCGCGTTTACTCTATCTACATAAATAGCATAAGGAGGGAAATGGCAGAAGTTAAAATCAGTACCGGGGAATGTATTGGTTTCACGCAATTTTGCCGCGCCACCTTGCAATGTGCCTGCTGTTGAACAATCATTCACATATACTACATACAATTCATCGATAGCCATGTCAGTCCCTTCTGGCGCATTGTTTTGGTCAACGGTTGAGAATGAGTTGCCTGTGAAACGTACTACCGCTTGTGGTGCATTATTATCAAAATTGATGTGATAAGGCAACCAAGAAGGCGCAATGGTCAAGTTCAATCTTTGTCCAAAGGCTTTGCCGTTGTCAAAAGAAAGGCTTACTTCCAAATTGTCATCATTGTAAGACGATAGAGGATAGGCAGTACCAAATGTAGTAGGGCGTTGTGGGTTGCGATATTTGAAACGTACTTGTTTCATTTGTGTACCACTCGCATCAACATACAAATCAAGATTGCCTTTCCTTGTACCACTACCGCCAAATCCATTGAACGAGGCTGAGGCTGTTTCTATAGGGAAGTTACGCGCATAGCTATTCCAGTTACCTGTAGTAGTCCAACCTGTAGGAGCGGGCGGTGTTCTACGCCATGTAGAAGCGTTATTAGCCCCTGTACTTCTCCAATGTTGGTTACGTGCAGGTACTGCTATGTTAGCCGCGTCATTGAATATACTTGGTGTGGTAGTCGTATTAACGGTAGGTGAGGTAGGACGTATCGCCGCTTGTGCAGGCGTGTTGCCTCCAGAACAAGTAGGTCCTGCGCCACCAGTAGCCCAAGTAGTTTCAAAACCATTGTAGTATGGTATTTTAGCATACGACACAGTGTAAGGAAATTCCAACGTTACCACCGTACTAAATGCCTCTAAGTTTCCATTAGGGCAAATGATTTTCCTGCGATATTGTTTAGGAGGAACTTGTGGCTGTGGTTCGGCTGTAAGCGTATAAGTTCCGCCTGTAGCACCTGTTATGTCTGTCCAAGTAACACCGTTATCTGTAGATACTTGCCATTGGAAAGTATGCAAGTCATCTCTTGCCCATGCGGGGTCGTCAGAACCTTTTTGCACGGAAATGGCTATTTCAGAAGCCATACAGAAGTTGGCAGGGCTTGCGCTTGCTTCTCCGCCTATAGGCGTAGTTGAACAAGGTACAAGGTCAATGACTACCAAACTATCCAAACCTTGGTCGTTTGTTTCCAATGGAGGTCCACCACTTTGTCCTTTAAAACGAAGCACAGCAGTAGCAGAATTGGAAGTGATGAATGCACCACTTTTCGCCCAAGCCGGGTTGGTAGGTCCGCGCAAGGTAAGGATAGGTGCGCCAAATGATGTACCGCCATTCGCAGAAAGTGTTACCCCTACGTTGTCAGTTCCGCCTGCATTACTATAGTATAGTTGTACAGCTTTACGGTTTGAACTTGCACTTAGGTTTACATGAAGGTCTAAATCACCAGCACCCACAGCACCACGCGAGAAGAACGCTGCTGCGCCTGTACCTTCTTGTGCAGTGATAGAGTTCGCGGGAGCCGCAAAACCGATAAACCACTTGCCTACATTCGAGGGAACGTCTGCTGTATTACGCCATGAGCGGTTGCCGAGAGTAGGCGTATTTTTCCAGTGTTGGTCGGGGAATTGCTTGTCTTGGCAACCATCTATCCAGCTATTGAATAATTGGATATAGCGTCCTCCCAAGCCGGGCGTAACAGGTGCGTACAAAGGTCGTACTTGTTTCACCTGCACAGCAGGAGTATAATTAACAGCACCACCATTCGCACAAGTTATTCTTCGACGATAGTAAGGTTCTGTCGAGAGAAGGGGCGTTGTATAATCAGGCAAGGTCGCTCCAGTAACGGGTGTCCATGTAACTCCATCTGTAGAGGTTTCCCATTGGAAGGAATAATCTTGTCCACCCAATAAGTCCGCACTGCCCGTAACACTGAAATACACAGTGCCTGGTTCGCACAAACGCGGGTTGCCAAAGATAGTACCTGCTATAGGTGTTCCATCGCAAGGCTTCAATTCTACAACCTGCACATCATCTATGCCTATATCTGTTTGAACAGCCCCTGTGGGGAAGAAAAACGGAGGTAATATAGAAGATGTAGTAGCACGGAAGCGTATAACAGATGTAGGCGCAATATCACCTACTTTTATGGCTATTTTTTTCCAATTATTTCTTACAATGGACGAGGCTGGAGCTGAAGGTACTGGAGCAGGTGGAATTGAGTCAGGCGTTTCGCTTCCAAACACACCCAAGGTTGTAGGGAAAGTCAAACCACCATCTGTAGAAAGCAATACTTCCATTTGGTCACCATGCACAGGCATCCATTGACGGTCTGCACCGGGTACGGGTGGCACATATACAAACTGTTGGCGATTGCGATACAAAAAGCGTACTTCTTTCTTATGCACCGAACCCATATTCACATACAAGTCCATCCAACCTTGTTGCCCAAAGCCACTCAATGTATTGATAGGAAAACCTCCCATGTGAAAACAAGCCGCACCATTCCCACTAATAGGAATCATGTTGCCGTTTGTAAGGTTGTTGTTAGCGTTTGTCCAGCCTGTTCCTGTTCCGCCTGGTGCTGTGCTTCCTTGGTCTTGCCTACGCCAAGATAAGTTGGGGTTATGCGAAGAAATAGGCGAAGCAACAGGCGTATTTCGCCAGTTTATGCCAGGTAGGTCTTTCGGAAAACATGCATCTACCCAGTTTTCAAAATCTTGGATATAAGGCAATGAAGCATAAGGTGTACTTCCTCCTACATTGGTAAAAGTAGCAGGCACAGAAAAATCTTCAGCACCACTGTTCGTACAAGTAATTTTTCTACGAAACTGTGTCGTTACTGAAACCGTAGGACTAACCGCTAAAGACGCAGAAGTAGCCCCTACAATATCTGTCCAAACGCCATTGATTAGTTGTTGCCATTGGTAAGTAAGACCTGTAGCCAAGCCCGTTCCTCCTGTTACAGAGAGGGAAGTGGATTGCGAGTTACAAAAATTAACAGGACTTGCTACTGCTGTGCCTCCAGTTACCGCACCTGAACAAGGCGTAGGCGGAATAGCCGTAAAACGAGCATTGGGGCGGCTTGTACCACCCGTACCCACAGTAGCATTATTTAAAAGATCTGTTTCGGTCAATCCATCACCCGAGTTTACTCGAGTTGTATTCGTTGGTAGAGCCGTTGTCCATTGCACACTAATATTCTGATTCCACTCTGTTCCAAAGTCAGAAGCTGTGTTTGTATTGTTGTTGAACAATACCTGCACCACAATATTATCACCTGTCCAAACGAAAGAAGATGAAAAGCTGAAATTTACCCAACCTGTAGGACCAGGTGTTACAGTTACAGGTCCGTGTACTTGTGTAAGCCCTGTTGTTACCCAAGTTCCCAAAGCAGTGTTGGTGGTATTCCCTATCCATATTTTAAAGTTTTGATGAGGGAGCGCGGCATTGTTGTTTACAATATTGAAAGCAATATCGGTTACAATCATACCAGATGCCATACCTGCCGCTTGAAGCTCTGCAGTCCTATATAGATACTGCTGACGACTACCTTCCCACCAGTTCGCAAAAGGAGATGCTACTGTACCTGTCGAAGCATTACTTGCAGTACCTGTGCCTATCGTAAACTGCTGTGCGTGTCCGATAAATGGCGCAAACCCGCAGACCAGCAACCAAACTAAGGCAAGGCTCCGCCAAAACTGCATTTTTTTCGTATAATGTATATTCATGATTTTGTACGAGGATTATTTCTTGGTTTGTTTATACATTTCCCAAAGTTTCTTACGAAGCTCTTTTTGCTGTGCTTCGCTCATACCCGCCATTTGCGGTTGTTGTTCTTGCCAAATCGCCTTCAATGCAGGCGAAGCCTCTATCAGTTGCATTTGCTTCTGTTCAGGCAAGGCTTCAAACTTCACATCATCAAGCGAGCCAACTTTCATCTCTTCCAAAGCCGCTGTCATGGGCGTGGCAGGAGGCAAGTTGCCCCAGTTGTATTTTTCGCCCTCTTCGGGGTGTGCTTGGAAATAAGCGCGGATTTTTTGGCGAACTTGTAGCTCACTCGCCACAGTAGAGGATTGTTGCACCTCATTTTGCTTTGCCTTTGCATCAGCAAGGCTCGTCACTCTCTCTTTGGAGAAGTGCGCTTGTGGGTTTTGCCGCAACAATATCATTTTGTTGATTTCGGCAACCTCGCGCCATTGTTTTTCTTGCTCAGGTGTTAGCCCACCGCGCATTGTTTGCGCCTGTGTAGCCTGCACCACGAACCAAGTACACAACAACAACAGCGTACAGAGTTGTTTTCTCATGGTATTAAGGTAAATAATGGTTTAAAAGCAAACTTCATACGAGGGTGGTAGCCCTGATGTGTGCAGAAAAAAAAATAAAGACTAACTCTCGAAAGCAAAGTTAGTGGTTAAATTTGATTGTTGCAAACAGAAAAATGTTAAAAAATTCTGTTTTTCTGCAAACAGTTGCATATTGCTTTTTCCAAAACCCCAAAAAACCATACAAAATTTTGATTTTAGGGCAATCTCACTTGATTAAAGCGTCCATTTCGGATAGTTTTTACTTGTCCATTGGGTAAACACATTTTTCCATCAAATGTTCCAAAAGCCAAAAAGTCTTCCAAAGAAGTAAGTTGTATGTAAGTTCCCGTATTGCCTATACAGTTTCCTTTAGTTTGATAAGTAGAACTTGCATTGTTAAAATTTCCTGTGGTGGAGTAGGCAAGGTTATGCTGATTCTGTGCTTCTACATAGTGCGTGGTCAAGGCATTGCCTATAGCATATACCTTTATAAGCAATACTTCGCCTTTTTCGTTGTAGGCGTAGATGTCTAAGCTCGTTACCGAACCCGCTTGGCTGTACTGCACCTGTAGGCGAGCCGATTGAAAAGCGACTCCTTCTATCTCGCAATACACTTCGTCTTGAAGCACAGGCGTATCTTTGCCACACGCCAACAAGCACATACAAAAAATATACAAAGCAATCTTTTTCATGTTAGTATAAATTTTACGCTACCAATAACAAGCCCCTTCTACCCTTTCCGCGCCTTGCGGTCTTTCTGCAGGCGAGGGGCGTGTCCAATAATCATTTTGAAAACCCTTTATAATCTCGTTCTGTTCCCACCGATTGCCAAATATGCCAAACAACAACTGTGTCGCTCCGCCCATGTGAATAGCTTGCCTGCCTATAGCCTTCGCAAAGCCCGCCAAAGGCAGTCCATAAGCCCCTGCCCCTATGATAGCCACATCAAACGCTATTTTTTCCATCTCTTGTTGCATATAGGCAAGTGCTTCGAACCAATCTTGAAAAGTTATATGTTGTTTGTTGTCTGCTATAGATTGCACGGCTCGCAAGGTTTTGAGTGTAAAGGTAGGTAAGACGCGCTCATTGGCAAACAATTTTGTGTGTTTTTTTTCATATTGCATAACTATAGAATCTATAAACGGGTGAACAACCAAAACAGTCTTGCCTGCCAATGCCTCGCTCCAAGGGTTTTCGTGGTAATACGGTTCAAGGCTTCGCAACCGCACTAACTCCGCTTGTGGGCTATGTTGTTGTACGATAGTTTCCTCGCCTTCGTTGAACCAAACTGCCAATGTATCTATTTCTGCCAATATTTTTTTATACACTTCTGCCAACTGTAGGCAAGATGCTTCGCTTGTAGGGAAAAAACCTGCGTTGTTGCTCAAGGCTTGCAACACTTGCTTATCCCATTTTTTCGCTCTTTCATTCAAAAGCATCGACAATTCTACACTTCCTAACTTGCCTGCCACAAAAGGCTCGCCTGCTATCAATTTTTGCTTTATCGATTCATTCCCTGCTGTAGCTTCTAAAATTTTCCTTTCGCCATACTGTTCCACCACGCGAGGCGCGTATTGGGTAGGCGAGTCTTGCCTCCAGAGGCGCAAAACTTTGTTTATCCACTGCTTCATATCTTGCCTGTTTGAATGGCGCGTTCTGCCAATTCGCCACACGCCTGTACTATCATACCCAAAGGCGCGAAACGTTTGTCTTGCGTGTAGCCCATTTTGTAGCGGTAGTAAATTTGTTGTGCTATCACGCCCAATTTGAACGTCCCAAAAGCATAATAATACACCAAATTATCGAGGCTTCGCCCAGTTTTTTGGGCATACAACGTAGCCACTTCTTGCCTGCTGAGGCTTCCTGCTTGTGGTTTTAGGTTGAAGGCAAGCAAGGCGGGATTGTCGGTAGCTTCTGTAATGTAGCTCAACATAATGCCCAAATCCGTAAGCGAGTCGCCTACTGTTGCCATTTCCCAATCCAAAATGGCTTTTATTTCTGTTGGATTTTCGGGGTTCAGCACCACGTTATCATATTTGAAATCATTGTGCAACAAAGTAGGCGCGGGTTCTTGTGTAGGCGCGTAGGGGAAGTTGTCCGTTAGCCACTTGCCTACAAACTCCATATTCGCCACTTCGTCTGTTTTGGCTTTTTCCCACCTGCCCCGCCAGCCTTCTATTTGGCGCGAAAGATAGCCTTCTGCCTTGCCTAAATTCGCCAAGCCTGTAGCCTTTATATCTATAGTATGCAAGTCTGCCAAAGTATGCACCATATTTTCGCTCCATTTCCTTACCTGTGCAGTTCCCCAATCAAGCGTATCTTTGGCGCGAATGATAATGCCTTGCACGCGCTCCATAAGGAAAAACGGCACGCCTATCACGTCTTTGTCCTCACAATAGGCTATCGGCTTCGGGCAACGCCCAAAATGCGGGTGTACTTGCGCCAAGACCTTGTACTCGCGCCCCATGTCGTGTCCTTTGCTGATGTTTTCCGCGCCTTTGGGTGGTCTGCGCAACACAAGCGAATGTTCGCCAAAAGCGAGCAGGTAAGTAAGGTTTGAGTAGCCACTTGGAAACTGCTCGACGTGCAAACGCACTCCTACAGTCCCAAAATGTTGGTTCAAAAAATGTTCAAGCGCGTGTAGGTTGAGTTCTTCGCCTGCACGTACTTCGCGGGGGGAGTCGAGTTGCATACTGAAAAGGAGCGTTCAAAAACAAGCAAAGATATAAATTTTGTGTGGAACAAAGGAAGGCGTAAAATATTTTTCTTGCTCATAGTTTTTCTTGCAAAAAAAAACCTGCCGTGGTTTGTGTCCCCACAAACCACTTGCAGAATGGGTAGTAAGTAAAAAAAAATTGTTTAGAGTGGTTTGTGAGGACACAAACCACAGATAAAAATAGTGAAAGGTATAAAATATTTTTCTTGTAAAGTGTTGTTTTTTCACAAAAAAAAACTAACTTTGCGCCTCTATTCTGAAAATCCCCAAAACAAGATATTGTAATGAAAAAGGACATTCACCCTAATTATCGTGACGTAGTGTTTTTTGATATGTCAGCCGACACAAAGTTCATTACGCGCTCTACTATCCAAACAAGCGATACTATCGATATGGACGGTAAGACGTACCCCCTCGTGAAACTCGAACTTAGCTCGGCTTCACACCCTTTCTATACGGGCAAAAAAGTATTCTTGGATACAGCAGGTCGCGTAGAGAAATTCAACAAACGTTTTGCTAAAAAATCGTAATTGCGTATGCAACTCGTTTTAGTGGATATGCCCCACACGTGGGCAAACCTACAACCCATCACAAGTACCCGCCCTATTAGTCATATTAGGGTGGGTATTTTTACGATTGCCGAAAAGTGGGCAAATTATACGGGCTTGCCCCTCGCCTACCTTACCCAGCCTTACCTACAGCCGAAATATACCTTGCCTACCGTGCAAGACGAAGCACTTTTTGTCAATGGCGCAGTGTGTCCTACGCCTGTTTTGTGGCAACGCATAGAAGCCCTACAAGCAGGCGAGGCTCTTTTCTCAAAGGATTTATTCCTTGCCTACCGCGCCCAAGCAGGCGAGTCGAGCTTGCCTCCCCTACCCCACGCCCAAACGCATGAGTTCGTAGGCGAGTTGACTTGCCTACAACAACTTACGGACATTTTCGCGTACAATGGCAAGGAAATACAAGCCGACTTTCAGTGGATTAAGACGCAAAGAAAATCTGCACCTATTGAAGACAAGCATACCGTAGTTTATAATCCTGACAATGTTTTCATCGAAGAAGGCGCGAGTATCAAAGCCTCTGTACTTGATGCAAGCAAGGGCGTGATTTACATAGGTAAGAACGCCGAAGTGCAAATCGGTTCGTTGATACAAGGCAATTTCGCGCTTTGTGAAGGGGCAGTTATCAATGTGGGAGGCAAGATGCGCCCCGATACTACGATTGGCGTGTATTGCAAGGTAGGAGGCGAGATTAGCAACAGCGTTTTGATAGGCTACTCGAACAAAGGGCATGATGGCTTCTTGGGCAATGCTGTTTTGGGCGAATGGTGCAACTTGGGTGCGGATACGAACACCTCGAACTTGAAAAATAACTACAGTTCAGTGCGTATTTGGAACTATCCTGCACAGGATTATGTGGACACAGGCAAGCAATTTTGCGGGCTGATGATGGGCGACCACAGCAAGGCGGGCATCAATACCATGTTCAACACAGGCACTGTTGTAGGCGTGAGTGCCAATGTGTTTGGTGGGGATTTTCCGCCTAAATACATTCCGCATTTCGCGTGGGGCGGAGGAAAAAACAGCCCTACTTTCGAACTTGACAAAGCCTTCGAAGTGGCACAGCGCGTCATGGAAAGGCGCGGAAAAACCCTTACCGAAGCAGAAAAGGCAATTTTGACAACGCTTTATCCAAAATAATGTTTATTTACCACAAGGACACAATACTGCACTTTTCTTTTGTGTCCATTTTGTGGTAAATTTTGTAGGCAAGCTCATAACCGCATTATGCAAGAAGAAACAGAGGACAGCTTCTTAGAACTCACGCACACAGAGCGCGAAGCCTTGCGTCTTATCCTTGCCGAGTTTTTGCTCTATCAAAACTATCAAGGAGTAGGCAAGCGGTATTGTATGCGCCAAAAAAGTATATGGATAAACCGCAAAAACTTCTTAGAACCCAACAAACACCCCAAAGGCGCGAAAGGCTTATGGAAGAAAAAAGCCATTCAAAAACACCCCATTTTGGGCTATCAGGTCAGCATCAAGCCTATGTACTTAGACCAAATTTATACGCTTTTGGATAATGACGATTGGGAATTGGTGATGCACTTGGCAGGCGTTTGGATAGACACTGCGGGCTGACATACGATAAAAAAAAACTATACAGAAATTAGGAGCTTCTTTGCAAAAAACGTTCATTTTTTTGTACCTTTGCTGTAGGCAAGGCGCGAATTGCGCACAATTTTAGCTAAAACTTTGTTTTACAGCGTATTATGAAAGGCAAGAACAATCCTATTCTTACAGGACCGGGCGGAAAGCTCCCACCCCAAGCCGTAGAGCTTGAGGAAGCAGTGTTGGGTGCATTGATGAT
>RDXI01000052.1:21940-25326 GCA_004292795.1 Bacteroidota bacterium
TGATGATAGACAAGGAAGCTATCAATACGGTGATTGATATTTTGAAGCCCGAAAGTTTTTATAAACCTGCACACCAAGAAATTTATCAAGCCATTTTCTCGCTCTTTTCGCGCTCTGATGCTATAGATATGCTCACGGTAACGCAAGAATTGCGCAGAATGGGCAAAATTGATATGGTAGGCGGGGCTGTGTATGTGATGCGCCTCACGAACCGCGTCAGCTCTGCCGCGAACATAGAAACCCACGCCAGAAACCTAAGCGAACTTGCCATAAAGCGCGAACTTATTACGGTAAGTGCAGAGATTTTGGGCGAAGCCTTTGAAGATGACAGTGATGTTTTCAACCTTTTGGACGAAACGGAACAAAAACTTTTCCAAATTTCTGAAAATAATATCCGCAAAAATACCTCGCCTATCAACAATCTCATTCCTAAAGCCCTGCGCGAGATAGAAGCACGCAAGGACTTCAAAGATGGCTTAACGGGTGTGGCTTCAGGCTTCACAGAGCTTGACCGCGTTACGGCAGGGTGGCAAAAATCGGACTTGGTTATCATTGCGGCACGTCCTGCTATGGGCAAATGCCTTGGGGCAGAAACCGAAGTTTTGATGTTTGATGGCACGATAAAAAAAGCCAAAGACATCAAAGAAGGGGATTTGCTGATGGGAGATGACTCCACGCCTCGCACTGTGTTGTCGCTTGCTACAGGCAAGGAGCGTATGTATTGGGTGTATCAAGATTATGCCATGAACTATCGTGTGAATGAAAGTCATATTCTTTCGCTTAAAAAGAGCAAACAAGTAGTAGATATATCCGTTTCGAAATATGTAGCCCAAAGCGAAGAGGTACAAAAACATTACAAAGGTTATAAAGTAGCTGTAGAATTTCCCGAAAAAGAAACGCCTGCCAATCCTTATGATATTGGTTTTTTGGTAGGCAAGGAAATCAGCAAAATTCCACGCGAATATTTGGCAAACAGCACCCCGAAACGCCTCGAACTCTTGGCGGGCATTATGGACTCTGGGGCTATCAAAGCCTTGCCTACTGAAGAGCTTGCCTACCAAGTGAAGTTTTTGGCGGATACGCTGGGCTTCCGTACTTCGTTGGCTATTCGTACCAATGCGAAGGATAACACCAAATCTTGTGAGGTAAAATTGGTAGGCAAGGGCGACTCGATTCCGCTCCGCAATCCGAAAACAGCCTTGCCTACCCAAAAAGCACGCTGGAAAGAAACGCCCATTACGGTACAACCCGCCACGATAGACGATTATTATGGCTTTGTGCTGGACGGCAATCAACGTTTTTTGTTGGGCGATTGTACGGTAACGCATAATACAGCTTTCGCGCTTTCGCTCTTGCGCAATGCGGCGGTGCATTTTCATCAACCTGTGGCTATTTTCTCTTTGGAGATGTCGGAAATGCAACTTACGCACCGCCTTCTTTCCTCTGAGTCGGAAATAGACAGCGAAAAAATAAAACGCCCTAACACCATGGAGGGCTACGAATGGGAACAACTGCGAAGCGGAGCGGAACGCATACGAAGCGCGCCCATTTTCATAGATGATACGCCTGCCCTTTCTGTCTTGGAATTGAGAGCCAAATGCAGAAGGCTCAAAGCCCAATACGATATACAGTTGATTGTGGTCGATTATTTGCAACTGATGACCGCAAGTGTAGGCAAGGGTGGCGGACCTGGCAACCGCGAACAAGAAATTTCTATCATTTCGCGCTCTCTCAAAAGTTTGGCGAAGGAGTTGGACGTACCCGTTTTGGCTCTTTCACAGTTGAGTCGTGCCGTAGAAACAAGGGGTGGCGACAAAAAACCGCAACTTTCGGATTTGCGCGAGTCGGGCTGTATCACAGGCGATAGTTTGATAGTTGATGCCACTACAGGCAAGTTATTTACTATCAAAGAATTGGCAGAACGCCCACAACAAACCGATTTCACTTGTTTTGGGGTTACTGATGACTACAAAGTTACGCCCCAAAATATGATAAAAGCCTTTTATTCAGGCAAGAAGCAGGTTTTTGAACTCAAAACACGCACAGGGCGCACCATAAAAGCGAGTGCTAATCACCCTTTTTTGAAATTGGAGGGCTGGACTCGTTTAGATAAATTGCAAGTGGGTGACAAAATCGCCACGCCACGCAAAATAACCGTTACCAATCCGACCAACCCCATGAGCGAGGACGAGCTAATTTTGCTTGCGCATTTATTGGGTGATGGTTCTATCTTGCCTTCTAAGCCATATCATTACACAAGCGCGGACATGGCGAACATTGACATGGTACGCGAAACAGCTAAACGTTTGTTTGGCATAGAAGGGAAATTGATAAAACAAGAAAATTGGTGGCATTATTATCTTACTTCGCCCTATCACCTGACGCACAACGTAAAACACCCTATTACGCTTTGGTTTCAACGCTTGGACATAGACAGGGTGCGTTCTTATGATAAAGTCTTGCCTGCCCAACTCTTCGAATGTGATGAGGCAAGCATAGCCTTGTTCTTGAAGCACCTTTGGGCTACAGATGGGAATGTGAGTTGGAAAAACATAAAAGGACGTATGAAATCAGGAGCTATTTATTATGGTTCTACAAGTAGGGTATTAGCTGAACAAGTGCAACATTTATTGCTTCGTTTGGGTATTCAATCCACTATAAGAGTAAACAAAAAAGAAGGTTATAGAGATAATTATCATGTTTGGGTGCAAAGTGCAGAACATATTTTAAATTTCTTGCAAAAAGTAGGTTGTTACGGCAAAAGGGGCGAAATAATCCCTGAAATGATAGAAGCTATAGCCCAAATAGAAACCAATACAAACCTTGATGTTATACCCAAAGAAGCGTGGAAACTTGTAATTGAAGCTGAAAAAAATGCTAACAAAATGAGTTGGCGCACTTTCTCAAGCAAAATGGGGATTGCTTTTAATGGCTCTGGACTTTTTAAAAGCAGTATTGGAAGGGAAAGACTTCAAAAAATAGCTACAGTTTTAGAATCCGAAAAAATAGCTAACCTTGCTCAATCCGACATCTATTGGGACGAAATAACCGATATAACGCCATTAGGCGAGGAAGATGTATATGATGCAACTATCCCAAAAGTGAGTAATTTTTTGGCAAATGATTATATTCTGCACAACAGCATAGAGCAAGATGCCGATATGGTATTGTTCTTATATCGTCCTGAATACTACGGCATTACGCAAGACCTTGACGGCAATCCAACGGCAGGGACAGGCGAGGTGCTGATAGCCAAACACCGAAACGGGGCATTGAAAGATGTAAAATTGCGCTTCATAGGCAAGTTCACGAAGTTCGAGAATTTGGAGGGCGACTCATTCAATTTCTCGCCTTCTGCCAATGGACAAAACAAACCTGCGGGTGGG
>RDXI01000053.1 GCA_004292795.1 Bacteroidota bacterium
GCCCCCAAGAACTCAAACAAGCGCAAAAGTTCCCAAGCAGGCGAGGCGGCTTGCATGGAAGTTTGCGTGTTGATGGTGCGCGGTAATTGGATAGAACCCATCGGATTTCTAAATTCAGTAACGAGCAAAGCCGTTATTTCCTTAGGTTTTTCTTCGGTTTCTTCCTTGTCTTTGTTTTGGGGTTCGTGTACTTTCCAAACGCTTTCTACACTTGTCAGAATGAGCCTATCCAATACACAATTACTTTGTTGCATAATGCCCACCACGACAAAAGACGTTTCGCCATGTACCAATGTTTCGTCCTTCACAAGCCCATGCGCTCCGCTAAATTTGCTTCCTATCTTGAGTTTATGCGTCTTGGCTACTTCCGCGCCTATCGTAACTTCCATAGCCTTGCCCCACCAACGCCCTTGCGCCAATTTTGCTTGGTAATGTTGGGCATAGCTTTGTTCTGTGCCTACAATGCGGTAGCCTTTATAGTTATCGCCTAACGCAAGCGGAATAGATTTTTTGACAAACCTATTTTTGGCTATTTTTTGGGCTTCTTCGAGGGGAATATTGCCTGTGGGGTTGTCTATATGATACACATTGCACAAAACCAACTGCAAGGGGCTTCCCTTCGCACCCACGACAAGATAAATGCCTTTGCCATTGCGGGCGAAATTTTCCTTCACTTGCGCCTGCACAAGCAACAAGAAAATCACTAACCCAATGCCAAAGCCAAGCAGTAGCGCGTTCAACAGCGTGTTGAGCGGTTTTTGTGCCAAATAAAACCAAGCTATTTTGAGTATATTCATAATCCGAGATACCTATAATTTTGCCGTAAAGTTCTGCAATTTGTGTGGCATTACCAATATCGTATGCGAAAAGTGGGGCTTTGGTCGTTATACAAAAGTTGGTAAGTTGCCGAGAATGATATAGTTTTGAGGCAAAATTACAAAAAAACTCAAAATTAACCCGATGGAGTGGCTCGTTACCCTAATCCAAATTTTATTCCCTGCCGCGATTGTCTTGTATGCTATGTATTTGACAGTGCGCTCATTCGCCCAAAAAGAAATTCGCCAATTAGAATATGAACGCGACATTCGCCTCGCCCAAACACAAGAGCGCAAAATGGAGCTGGCTCTAAAAAACCAAGCTGAAGTCTTGCCTGTACGCCTGCAAGCATACGAGCGTATGATTTTGTTCCTTGAGCGCATCTCGCCTGCCCAAATCGTCTTGCGCCTCAACCAAGATGGTATGAATGTAGCGGTGTTGCATTATTTGATGTTGCAAGACATTCGCAACGAGTACGGACACAATGTGTCGCAACAAATGTACATGAGCAACGAAGCGTGGGAAAGTATCAAAAGAGCGATGGAAGAAACGGTAGTGCTTATCAATCAATCTGCCATAGGCTTAGACGAAGAAGCCCCTGCGACAGAGTTGGCAATGCGTATTTTGGTCAATGTGCGTGAGTTTGACATCAATACTTCTGGCGGAGCGATAGAATTTTTGAAAAACGAAGTAAAACAAAATTTCTTTTAATACCATGAAAAAAACAACCTTTCTCCTCTTTTGTTTGGTAGCTTGCCTACAAATGGTACAAGCCCAAGACAAACCCAAAGAAAAAAATAAACATATCAAAATCAAGAAAAATATGATTTCTATTTCTCCCTTACAAGGTTCTGTAACATTGAAAGTTGGGCAAATCGCCTACTTTTCCTACAAAGTCCACGCCTCTGTAGGTGTGGCAGGCGAGACCGAGATAAAAGACGAAACCATTGCCAAAATCAAAAACAAGGAGTTCAAATTTGACAATGAGGAAAACGCCAAAATGCCGGGAGGCGACAGTGCGGCGGAAACGATTTTTATCGAGGCTTTGAAAAAAGGCGAAACCACACTTACCTACCGCGATGTGTTCAGAGGCAAGGTCGAACAAACGACTGAAATCAAAATCGTTGTGGAGTAATGACTGCGGACAAAATCAAGAACTTGGCAGACGCTTGTAGGCAAGTGCAGGAGTGGCAGGCAAGGCAGGAGCAAGTGGTATTTACCAATGGCTGTTTTGACATTGTGCATTTGGGGCATATCGACTACTTGGAAAAGGCTCGCGCTAAAGGGCAACGTTTAGTGGTGGGCTTGAATACTGACGCATCTGTCCAACGCCTCAAAGGAACGAAACGCCCCATTGTGCCTGAATATGCAAGGACGCGCATGATGGCGAGTTTCGAATTTGTGGATTTGGTGGTGTTGTTTGGCGAAGAAACGCCTAAAGAATTGATTGAAACCCTGAAACCTGATGTATTGGTGAAAGGGAGCGACTACAGCGTGGCAAACATTGTGGGCGCGGACTTTGTGCTGTCTAAGGGAGGCAAGGTCGAAACGATTGATTTGGTGGAGGGCTTTTCTACGACCAACATCATTCAAAAAATAAAAGACGCTTACAGCGAATAACTGTTTTCTTTACTGTTCGCTCTGTTGTGGTTTGTGTTTTGGCGCAAACGATAGCAGAGCGAGCCTTTTTATAAAAGGCAAGGCTTTTGCATTGGTCGGGGCTTTCGAGCCTTTGGTCGAAAAGTAGTTTTTTAATTAGAAAAGAAGCACTATTTTTGAACTAATGTATTTGGGGTGTGTCCTTTAAAAAAATTGATTGAATGAAGCATTTTCTCGCCTTACTTTTGTGTAGCTTGCCTACCTTTATTGTTGTTGCCCAAACAGACACTACCCAAAACACGCTGTTTCGGTTTGGAACAAGCGAAATGCTTGCCTTGCCTCCTGATGTGGCAGATATACAAGTTACAACTTCTTCGAAAAATGCAGAAAGTTTGCGGGACGCAAGTGCTACTATCTCTGTAATCAATGCCTATGAAATAGAAGGCTACGGTGCATTGAACCTTACTGATGTTTTGGATAGAGTGGTGGGTACATACATCACAGGCTCTTACACATTGACCAATAACATTATATCGGTGCGCAGTGATGTTACCATTACCCATAATACCCACATTTTGGTACTTCTGAATGGTCGTCCCATGCGCGAAAATATGTATAACGGCTTCAATATGGCTATCTATTATGCCTTGCCTGTGAGTAGTATAGAGCGGATAGAGCTTGTGCGAGGTCCAGGTTCGGTATTATATGGCTCGGCGGCTTTTGCAGGTGTGGTAAACATTGTATTGAAAGAAGGCAAAAAACAAACCTCACAAGGAAGCCAAACGGTAGGTTCATTTGGTACACGCTTGACAGAATTAAGCACAGGCTTCAACAAAGGTGCTTTTAAAGCCTCAATAGGCACAAGGTTTTTAGAGGCTACAGGGTGGCAATTCAAAGCCATAGGAGCTAAAAATGCGCGTATAGATGAACTTGCTACAAGCCACGCATTGGGTTCTGTGCTTAATCTAAGTTATAAGAATTTTACCTTCAATAGCTTTGTGGGAGTAGATAGAAAAGAAAAATTTGCCAAACCGGGCTACTCTGTGCATGCGCAATACAGGCGAGTTCGCAATACTCGTATTTTTAATAATTTGGGGTATAAAGCCAATCTATCGCCCAAAATAACCCTTCAGGCAGACATTACGCACAATAACTCGGAGTATTATGAGGATATGCCCTACCCCGATAGCATCACGACCAAACGCCTTCCGCGTTATGTGTCTTATGCCAATGATGTGTTGGGCGAAGTTACGCTAAGATATACTCCTCAAAAAAATCTGGATATTTTGGTGGGCGGGTTAATCAATACTTTTCAAGGTCGTTTCTTCAAAACATACCAAAAGTCAGATAGAACAGCTTATGATTTTAGACAAAATCCTGTCAATCCTGACCCTTTTATGGTGATTGACCCCTATCAAAGCACTTGGTTTAGCGGTTATGTGCAAGGAACTTGGCGAGTATTTCGTGAAAAACTAAAAATAGTATTGGGCGGACAGTACAATACGACTGATGACAAACAAAGCCTTGTACCTAGAGTTGGTTTGATATACAATGTTACAAACCTTCTCACAACTAAGTTTATGTATGGCAGTGCTTTCAGAAACGGATCGAGTTATGAACGTTTCTCACGGGAAGATGAAAGTTATGGCAATGCCGCACTCAAACCCGAAACTATCAATACTTTGGAGGGAAACATTATGTATAACACCGCCAACAAAAAAGCCTTTCTCTCTCTTACAGGCTACTATAGCCAAACTTCTAATACGATTACTATTTCAGACCCAAAAGATAATGTATTCTTTGACCCTATTACCCAACAAAGCGTTGCAGTTTATATCAATGGAGAAAAAATTACTTATTATGGATTAGAAATAGAAGGAAAATATAGCTTTACTGAACGCCTACAATCGCAAGCTTCTTTAACGCTTCGAGATGTTACAATTCCTATTTTAGAGGGTACACAGGTATTGTATCAAGCAACGGGTATTCCAAACTTTATGACTAAAATTGGTGTATTGTATCGAAACAAGCAAAAAGGACTACAGGGCGGAGCTTTCTATAGTTATGTAGGGCAAACTCAACCCTTGAATCGATATGATATCAAAGGCAATGCGCAAACTTTTCAAGATGTGAACCCTGCTACAGATGCTTTTCATTATCTTACACTCAATATAGAAGCGGACATCAAAGAGATATTCAATATCGATAATAGCCCTTCCATTACGTTTAGTTTATTTGTACAAAATGCGTTGAATGCTAAAGTATTTCACCCCGATTATAAACGTTCAGTGATAAACAGCGTCCCAGGACGCGGTGGCAGAGGCATTTATGGGCGTTTGGCTGTAAAATTTTAAAATAATATGTTCAAAATACCGAAAGATGCACTTTGGAAAGGAATTCTTGAAGAATTATTTGCAGAGTTTTTATGGTACTTTTTTCCTGATTGGGCAGGCAAGGAAGTAGATTTTGGCAAAGATTTTGAGTTTTTGGATAAAGAACTCGCTGAAATCGTCCCCGAGTCGCAGGAAAAGAAACGCTATGCCGACAAATTGGTAAAGGTTTTTACCAAAAATGGTGGTGTGCAATGGTGTTTGGTTCATGTGGAAATACAAGGATATGAAGACCTTGAATTTGCAAAACGTATGTATCAATACTACAAACGTATTGAAGAGCGTTATGACCAAAACATAGTTGCCATAGCCATTTACACAGAAGCAAATCCAACTTATCACCCACAAATGTACCACAAGAAATTTTTGAATACTGAACTAACTTTTAAATTTAATACATTCAAAATATTAGAAAAAACAGAGCAAGCCTTAGATGTACCCAACAATCCGTTCAGTATCGTGATGCTCACAGCTTACAAGGCTCTGCAAAAAGGAATGTTGAAGGACAAGGCACAGATAGAATGGAAGTTGAGTTTAGTACGAAAATACTATGAAGCAGGCTATTCGAAGGAGAAAACACGTAAGATTATAGAATTTATCTCGCACTATGTCAGTTTCCACGCAGAAACTGCTGTAGAGGACTACAAAGAACAATTATCCACCTTTATTCCAGAAAGAAAACACATGGGAATCGAAGAAGAGATCTTGGCAGAGGTTGCACGCCAAGTAGCCGAACAAGTTACGCAACAAAGTAAAGTAGATGCAGTAATGCGTATGCTCAAAAATAACTTCACAGAGCAACAAATCAGCGAAACATTTGAAGTAAGCCTCGCATTTATAGAAGAGGTAAAAAAACAAATGTAATGCACTTTTTTAATATAACGCTCCTTTATCAAGCACTTAGTTCAAAGTGCTTACTATCTTTTTGTCTTGTGTAAAAATATGCCTATATATACTTTTTTGCTCATCATGCTTTTTTGCCTTCCAAGCCTTGCCTACGCGCAAAGTTTGGACACGCTTTTAGTGCGTCTGAACAAAGAAAAAATGCCTGCCCAACGTGCTTCGCTTGCGCATAAGGTAGGCAAGCAGTACCTTGCGCGACAGGTATATCCCAAAGCAGTCGAGTATTTCGATAAGGCGAGCCAAGACGCACAAGCCACCAACCAAACCGAACTTTACCAAGAGGCATTGGGCAATTTGGCTTATACGCACTTGCAACAACAAGACTATACCCAAGCAGAAAAGGATTATTTGCAACTGCTGAAAAATTACCCCACACACAGCACACAGCCCCAAAAATTACAGGCTATCGAGAGCCTTATGAATATCTACAAAATACAGAAACAACCCGAAAAAGCCCTTGCCTACAGTGGGCAACTTGCCTCCCTTTACCAAACCGCAGGCAATCTCGGCAAGCAGGCAAGCACCTTGAACAATACAGGTTTTTTGTATAAAATGTTGGATAAAAATGAGGAAGCAGTTAGCTATTTTCAGAAAGCCCTCGCGGTAAATAAGCAACAAGTGGCGCAAGAAACCAACATAGCCACGCTCTCGAATTTGGGCTTTACCTATACTTACCTGAAAAAATATCCCGAAGCCGAAAAAGCCTACAGTGATGCCCTCGCTATAGCCAACGTACAAGGCAACACCGAGCAACAAAACTTGTTGCTGAACTACATGGCTATGGAAAAATATTTGAGTGGCGACAATGACGAAGCCATCAATTATATCCAACGCGCTATAGCCGTAGGCGAGAAATACCAACACGACAACATTTTGCTCGAAAGCTACCAAGCCGCAAGCGAGATTTACCAAAAAGCCGACAACCTCAAAGAAGCACAACGCTATGCCAAACTGTATGCAAGCCTGAAGGACAAATTGGCGGACAAAGCCTCCAAAATCCAAAAAGAAATTGCGAAAAACCAAATAGAGGCAGAGCGCAAAGAAAACGAACTCAATCAGCTCATAGCAGAGCGCGAAAAACAAGGACTCGAACTGAAACAAGCCAAAACCGAAGCCGAAAAACGCGAGAAGGAAAACGCCTTGCAACAACAACTGCTCGCAAACCTTGAAAAAGACAAACGCCTGCAAGAGGCAGAGGTGGCAAGACAACGCAGTGAGCGTATGCAAGTGGAGCAACAACTCGAACTATCGCGCCAAAAACTATTGGCAGAAAAAATAGAACGCGAAACTCAACAAGCACTAGCAGAAGCAGAAAAGAAACAAGCCGAGCAACAGCTTTTGATTGAGAAGCAAAAAAGGCAAGCCGAAGAATCTGAATTTAAGCGCAAAGCCTCCATGCAAGCACAAGCCCTCCGCGACAAAGAAGCCAAAGCAGATGCAGAGCGTAGAAATTTTTATCTCTACATAGGACTGGGTATTTTGATTTTTGTGTTGCTCATTTTGGCAATCGTAGTGCGCAACTACCTCATCAGCCGAAAACAACAAAAGGCTATCAAAGAAGCCTCTTACCAAATACAAACCCAAAACGAAGAACTGGAGGCAAGGCAGGAAGAACTACGTCAAAACCTCGAAGAGCTACAAGCCACACAAGAAGCCTTGCAAGAGCAAAAGAAGGAGGTTGATGTAAAAAATGACCATTTGCTGGCTTCAGAAGAAGAATTGAAACAAAACTTGGAAGAATTACAAGCCACGCAAGACGCTTTGCGACAACAAAAAGACACGTTGGAAGTGGCTTTGCACGACCTTTCTACGACTCAAAACCAACTCGTTCATTCTGAAAAAATGGCGGCATTGGGGCAACTCGTGGCGAACATTGCCCACGAAATCAACACGCCTTTAGGAGCTATCCGTTCTTCTATTGGCAATATCGGAGGCGTGATGAAGGAAATCTTGCCTACTATGTTGCTCCTGTTGCAAACCGAAAAACCCGAAACTGTTGCCCTTTTCCATGCCTTCATTGATGAGTCTTTGACCAAAAAACAAATGCTCTCTACCCGCGAACAACGCGCCATCAAACGCAATATGGCTGAAACCTTAGAAGCAAAAAGCATAGAGGATAATATGCACGTGGCTGATGTGTTGGTAGAAATGGGAATCCACGAAAACATAGAAAAATACTTGCCTATTATCCAAAATGTAGCCCTACTTTCGCTTGCCGAAAGGCTATCAAGCGTGCAACGTGGCGCGGAAAACATCAACACCGCCACCGACAAGGCTTCTAAGATTATTTTTGCTCTCAAAAATTTTGCGCGTCATGATGAAAATGCAGAAATTATGCCTGCCGATTTGCACGAAACCCTCGAAACAGTGCTGACCATTTACCAAAACCAACTCAAGCATGGCGTAGAAGTAACACATAATTTTGCAGACTTGCCTACAGTGATGTGCTATCCCGAAGAACTGATGCAAGTGTGGACAAACATCATTCACAACGCCCTACAAGCCAAAACGCCTACCCTTACCATCTCCACACAACTCATACAAGACGATACGAAAGTGTTGGTAAGCATAGCCGACACAGGACATGGCATTCCCAAAGTCATTCAGGACAAAATTTTCAATGCCTTTTTCACAACCAAACGCGCAGGCGAGGGCAGTGGCTTAGGCTTGGACATTGTGCGCAAAATCATTCAAAAACACGAAGGCAAGATATATTTCGAGAGCGTGGAAGGCGTAGGCACTACGTTCTTTGTGGAGTTGCCTGTTGGCACAGCATAAAAAAACTTGCCTACAGTGCAGGCAAGTTCAACATTCTGTAGCAACCAATCCGTTATTGTTCGTCTTTCAGGTCTTGCACCTTCTTTTGCCAAAGGTCTATCATCTTGGGCAACCCTTCTAAAAAAATTTCATACAAACACATCATAGCCTTCAATCCCATATTGAATTCTGGATAATCATTGCTTCGTGCTTGCAAGGCTTCGCTGACTCTAGCATGCATCATTTTCAAAAAATCCATTTTACCCATCACAACCTTGTCCCAACTATCCACCGATAGGCGAAAATAGCGTTTTCTATCTCCTGGGAAGGTTATGTATTCTACCATACCTTGCCCCTCCAAAAAGCGTAGCGTGGTACTGATAGCACTCTTACTCGCCTGCAAGAACTCCGCCAACTCATCAAATGTCTTGTGAGGTGGTTCGGCAAGCATAAAAAAACCCACCATACGCCCTGCCAAAGGGGGCATTCCGTCTTTGTCGCATACTATCCCGATGCGCTCTACCATTTCTTTTACTTTATGTTGTTCCATGTAGTCCTTTTTACTTCGCAAAGTTAAGTTGTTTTTTTTAGTTCTGCAATAAAAGAACCAAAAATCTCACTCTTACAACGTTGCAACGCCTCAAAAATTATGAAAAATCCTATTTTAAATAGGACTCGCCAAATCTACCCCAAGCAAATCGCTGTAAGAAGACTGTGCAGTGGCTATAAAAATCTCTTTAGGAGCTATGACTACCTTTGCCCACGTTTGGGTGTCGTACATATACAAAAAAGCCTCTTCCAATGGATATTTTCGGTGCGCCAAAAACCGCAAAGTTTGTTCTATAGCCGACTCGTACAAAGCACTTTCTACAATCTCTATCGTGATTTTATTGGCTTTTTGGGCTTCATCAAGCAAGAGCGCGAAACCGCGAATTTCGCCACGCACCGCGCTATAGGCTTGGTGTAGGTAAGGTTTTAGGGAAATTTTTTGCGCCTCATACAGGTTATCCAATCGTTTGAGCAACTGAAAAAGCGCGTCTTGCTTTGTCCAATTCACTTCTGTATGTTGATGCAGTAGGCGAGTCGTTTTGCCAGCCACAAAGTCCCTTGCCTCCTGATACGCCAAATCTTCGAAAGCGTGCAGTTTCAACAATGCCAAGAAAAAATATTCAGGCAAGATAATGTTCGATTGAAAATATTGCGCTTCGCTGTAGGCTTCTTTCAGCACAAGTTCCATCAACGGGCTGAGGTCGCGGGCTTCTGCGGGGGCGGTAGGCAAGTTTTTTAGCTCGTCATACAGCCTCGCCTCCCATTGCGCCAAGTGTATTTTTTGCTCTATGTAGGCGCGTGCATAGCCATGAGGCGTTTTTTTCAACAACGCCAATGCGAAATGAGCAGGCAAGATTTCTTGATGCCCATATACTTGTGCTATTTCCGTAGCATAGCCCAAAATTTCTTTGACAAAAGGAGAAAATGCAGTCGCCATATTGCTATAAAAAAAGGGCGTATCAAATTTTGACACACCCTTTTGTTTTTATTGTTCGTTGTAGATTTGCCAAAACTCGTCCTCGCTTACCATTTGCTTCGCGGGAGTCAAGTCTTGCAAAATCGCGTCTAATATTTTGCTACTCACTACATTTTGCACCAATGTAGAAGCATTTTTCTTCACATATTCGGGCAACATTTGCTCCACGTAATTCACAATTTCAGGGCTTTGACCATATTGCGAGAACATTTGCATCAACGCATTGAAACCTTCTTGCTCCACTTCTTCCGCAGTAACTTGCACACCAAACTTTTCGTTCAATTTGGTAGTCAAGATTTCCCAACGCACTCCGCGCTCAATGGACTCATAGTTTTTCTCTATGTTTTCCAGCGTTTCCTCCTTGCTTTTGCTCAAAATAAACTCTTTCAAGAATTGGTGAGGAACTTCGATAGCTGTATTAGCCACCAACTGTTTCCTTAATTGGTTTTTCTTGAGCGTTTTGTTGTGCGTGTCGTAGTATTTTGATGTATCGTTTTTCAAGGCATCGCGGAACTCCTCGATGGTCTTGTGGTCATCAGCGGGGAACACCTTTTTGAAGAACTCTTCGTTCAATTCGGGGTGTTCTTGGTGCATGATTTCCTTCACTTCAAACGCGAAATCGCCTTGCAATTTGTCGGCTACTTCTTTGGGCTTGCCTACCAATAAGCTCAATCCCTTCTCTGTATCACTCATCAAATCTTGGATATCGAAATGAATGATAGTGCCTACTGTCGAGTTGAAGAAGTGTTGTTTCATCTCTTCTTGGATTTGCGTCATAGGCAAGAAAACGTCCATGTAGAACTTAGCAGAACCTTCTTCTGTGCCTTCTTCGAAGGA
Organism: Bacteroidota bacterium; assembly: GCA_004292795.1. GTDB lineage: Bacteria > Bacteroidota > Bacteroidia > Cytophagales > Microscillaceae > RDXI01. The sequence continues at coordinate 10,828 of RDXI01000053.1, forward strand.
GTCAGCAGGTCGGCTTCCTTCTTCTGAATAGTCGTGCAAGGTGTCATACAACGCGCCTTTTACAATGTCTTCGTTAGAAATAAAATCCGCTTTGCCAAATTTGCCGTGTTGATGCTGTAGGTCGTGGATAGTACGGTCTATAGCTTTGTCATCTACAATCACTTCATAGTCCTTCACATACAGTTGTGCAAGGTCGTACTCAAAAGGTGGCACAATGCCACACTTAAAAGCGAATTTGTATGTGTCGGGGCGTTTCAAATCTATTTTTTCCTCAGTTTCCATAGGTAGCGGACTTCCGAGCATAAAAATATCCTTGTTGTTCTTGAAATAATCGTCGATGGCACCGCCAATCAGGTCGTTCATTTCTTGAATCAATATTTCCTCACCATACATTTTTTTCACCATTTGAGCGGGAGCTTTGCCAGGACGGAAGCCTTTGATAGCTACGCGCTGTGATACTTCGCGCAATTTCTTCTCTACGCGAGGTTCAACGTCAGTTTTGTCTAACGCTATGTGTAAGATACCCTCTGTGGGGGTGGGAGTTTCGAACTGTACAGTCATTGTGAGATTTGAACCTAATATGATACAAAAAAACCCCACAATGGGTGGGGTTAGTGTTGTGCGGGTGGAGGGACTCGAACCCCCATGCCTTGCGGCGTCAGATCCTAAGTCTGATGCGTCTACCAATTTCGCCACATCCGCATTGTGGGGTTATGTTTGAATTGGAGTGCAAATTTAGGGGCTTGTTTTGAAACTTCCAAATTTTTCGCACAAAAAAAATAAAAAATATTTTTTTTCAAAATCTGTTCCACTCCCCGCGAGTTGCTTAGTATATGTATTAGAAAGCAACAACAGCAGACATATAGTGTTTTACGAAGACTTAACTAACACATTCAAAAGCGGGATAGGATTTCTCGCTTTTGTTTTTTTTATACCCTCTGTAGTTATTGCCACAGAAACGCTATTTTGCGCTAAAATCAAACAATATTTTCAAAAATTCAAATAATACTCCTTCAACAACGCCTTAAAATCTTGGCTATAGACTTGTGGACTATCCGACACGAACAACGTTTTCGCTGTTATGGGCTGTTCTTTGAACGAAAAACCTTGCACCACACGCCAAACGGGTTTGGTAGGCAAGCTATGCACACGCAAGGTATGAAACGGATACAAGCCCCAAGCACGCGCCTCTTGTGTCAGCACGTCCATTTGATACGGAGGCAACAGCACCCACGCCTCGCCTTCGTAGGCAAGCAAACACGCCACTGCCTCCAATAGCTCGCCTGTAGGCAAGGTATTCGTATGCAAGGCGTTGTCTTGTGCTTGTTTGCCTGACTGCAAATAATCCGTATAAAAAGGCGGATTGGTAACAATGAGGTCGTATTTTTCAGTAGGCAAGAAATCTTGTATGCTTGTGTGATGCACCCGTATTCGGTCAGCAAAGGGGCTTGCCTGCACGTTTTCGCGTGCTTGTAGGCAAGCTTGCTCGTTCATCTCCACCGCGTCAAACTCGCCTGCTGTGTGGCGTTGCGCCAACATCAACGCCAACAAACCCGTACCCGTTCCAATGTCCAACACGCGCCCTGCCTTGCCTGCCTGCACGTATGCACCCAGCACACACGCATCTGTGCAGACCTTCATAGCGGTTTGGTCTTGGTTCACTTGGAATTGCTTGAACCGAAAATAAGTGTTTGCCATACGCTATTCTTCATACTCGCCTTCGCCCTCCAAAATAGGGTTCTGCAAGAAATTGGGATAAATGGCATAAAATTTTTCCGAAGCCATCGAGTATATCATTTGGCGCAATGCGTCATGATTTTGTTTTTTCAGGGCAGAGATGCGAATGGTATTTTGGAAATTGTATTCCTTCGATTCCCACGTTTCCATTTGTTCAGGATTGACAAGGTCGGCTTTGTTGAACACAATGATAGTCGGCTTGTCTTCCACGCCTATTTCGAGCAAGGTTTGATTAACCACATCTATTTGTTCGTAGCAATGCGGGCTGGAAAGGTCGGCAACGTGCAACAAAATATCCGCCTCCACAATCTCGGCAAGGGTAGATTTGAAACTTTCTATCAACAGCGTAGGCAGTTTGCGAATGAACCCAACCGTATCCGTAAGCAGGAAAGGAATTTGGTTCAAAACCACTTTGCGCACTGTGGAGTCCACTGTAGCGAACAATTTATTTTCGGCAAACACATCAGCCTTCGAGAGCAGACGCATCAAGGTCGACTTGCCTACGTTGGTATAGCCCACCAACGCCACGCGCACCATACGTTCCCGCGTTTTGCGTCTTGTGGCACTTTGTTGTTCTATTTTCGTGAGTTTATCGCGCAGAATGGCGATTTTATCCTTCACAATCCGCCTATCCGTTTCCAATTCTTTCTCACCCGGTCCGCGCATACCAATTCCCCCTTTTTGCTTCGAGAGGTGACTCCACATACGAGTCAGGCGAGGCAAAAGGTATTGATACTGCGCCAATTCTACTTGGGTGCGGGCTTGGGTAGTTTGGGCGCGGTGCGAGAAAATATCCAAAATGAGGAGGCTACGGTCTAAGATTTTGATTTTGGCATTGTCCACATTTTCGCCATTAAAGGCTTTTTCGAGGTTGCGCACCTGCGAGGGCTGGAGGTCATCATCAAAAATCACCATATCAATTCCCTTCACACGCACATACTCCACAATCTCCTCAAGTTTGCCCTTGCCTACAAAAGTAGAAGTATGCGGTCTTGGAAGGCGTTGTGTAAAATGCTTTTGTACTTTTATGTTTAAGGTCGTAGCCAAGAATGCCAATTCATCAAGATAAACCTGTGTCGTGGGTTCGTCTTGTGTGTCTGTGATGAGTGCTACCAGCACTGCAGTTTCGTTTTTGAGAGCGGTTTCGTACATATATCTTTATCAATAGGCAAATATAAGAAAGTTATTCCAAACGCACAAATTGACATAAAAAAAGCCCTTGCCTGTCGGTAGGCAAGGGCATCATTTACGCGCCTCTAAGCTCTAATTGTCTTTGATTGGCTTGGCGCAAAGTTTCCAAATAATACAAGTCATCATCTGTCAAGATAAAATACTCCGTTCCGCCTTGCCTACAATGCTCAAAATGATTGTGCAAAGCGCGTTCTAAGGCGATAGCCTCCTCTCGGTTTGCGGTAGGAATAGCCAACACAAACATCAAATCTTTCAAGGCAGTACGCAGTTGTTGTTGGCGTACACCCACCGTTTCCGACCAACCTATTTTGTGCCAACCCAACATAGGACTAAACAGCACATACACAAAACATTCCGCATCAATGCCAAAACGTTTCATCAGGCTTTCCACTTGTTCGATGGTTTGGTACAAAAGTTGTTCGGTTTTGTGTTGTTGCTGTTGCAAGTATTTCACACTATCTTTCAACACCTTCATGTCCTCTTTCAAGGCTTGTGTTTCATTTTTGTAGGTTTGTACTTCGCGTTGCATACGCATTTGCTTTTCTTGCAATAGTGCGTTTTCTTTCGCCAACTTTTGCATACTCTCCATGCTTCGGTCTTGATGTGTAAGTATGAGATGCAACACTTTTTCGATTTGCACCAAACCCTCTTGCACCTCTGTTTGGGACTCCAAGTGTTCGCGTACTTCATTCCAAATTTCTTGTAGCTTCGCTATGTCTTGGCGAAGCACCGCAAACGAAGCCACGAGTTTCGCTTTGAACTCTATTACTTGGTCTGTATTACGCGAAAGAGTAGCAATAAATAGAGCTTGGTTTTCGGTAAGCAAGGCATATTTTTTGGGATTACCTCCACCTTGATGCCCATTCACAACTTCCGTTTCAAACAGAAGTTGTCCAAAGTATTCTTTAGTTTTGTTTTGATGCTTGCGTATTGTTTCCATGAAATTATGGTGTTCAATACCCAAAGCCTCTGCTATCAGGCGACTATCGACTACATGAACTCCCTCATGCTCGATAATGGGGAACAACTCGTTTGGAGTTCCCGCAAAATTTCCGTTACTTTGCATTGCTTTAATGTAAGTTAAGGTTTATGCCCCTTGCAAGCCCACTCGAAAAGTGCTTGCTTGGGGCTTTTTCCAATATTGGATATACAAAAATAAGCAATAAAACGAACTTTGCAAACTTTTTCGCTACTTTTTTTGTAGGCAAGCTTTCCTCGAATAGGACAACGTGCCACCCTCGAATAAAAAAGCCTCAAAGGGTACATTTTGAAAATGCACCCTTTCAAAACCTCTCTAAATGTGTGTTTGGTTTCACTGCCTCCATTTCAAACAGAGGCAGTGAAAAATGATTTTCTTGGGTAAGCTTAATATTCCGTTTTGAAAATGGAATATTCCAATGTCCTCACTCCGTTTTCAAAACGGAGCGAGGATTGCCTCTATACTTTGCTGTAGGGGTTTTCCGTTTTGAAAACGGAAAAACTTCAAAAATTACAAAACTTGCCTACCACGCGGGCAGGCAAGTTGTGAATTATTTGAGTTTCTTATGGATTTTTTCAGCAAAGCCTTTTATCTTGCCTGCCGCGCCACGAGGCAAGGACATAGTCGTTATTTCTTTGTCCTCCTCGAACATATTGCCGTTGGGGTTCTTTTTCTCCTCTGTAGTTTTGAAATTTTCTACCTTTTGGCGTTCTGCAAAAACCTTTTTCATTTCTTGCATTTCGGGCTTCACTTTGGTCAGGTTCGGGCATTTGTCGGCAATAGCCAACAAGTCATCGAGTTCTTTCTCTTTTTCCAAGAGAGCCACTACGTACTGCCCGCCTTTTTTGCCGTCAGTATCTTTCAACTTGTCGCAAAGTTCCGAAAGTTTGTAGAGCCAATTTCCCATACTAAAATTAGTGGGCAACAAATTGAGGTCGTCCTTGTTTTGTGTGATGCACTGCTGGATAGGTCTATCCAAAGTAGGGTTGCTTTGCGCCCAAGCATTCGTAGCACCCACAAGCAATAGGAGCGTAATCGCTATTTTTTTCATATACGAAAGGATATAATGTTTTTGCTAAAACGCTCAAAGCCGTTTTTTAGTGTTTGGAGCGTGATTTTATTTGTATTTATGACTTATTAGTCATAAAATCAAAATATAAAAATGACTTGTTAGTCATAAATTAGTGAAAATCATTTTTGGCAAAAGACCTTTTGAAGCCTGAAATGTTATTGTTAATTCTCACTGTATAATAACTTATTTGTATGCTCGAAAAGACTCGTTTTAAGCCATTTTCGAGGGTTTTTGGGTTTTGGGTATACTCCTATACTATAGAAATATTTTGCTGTAGCACATCTTTAGCTTAATAAAACGAATAATATTTGGCATAGAATCTAAAAACCATATAAAACAATGGTTTTGGAAAAATGCGTTTTTCAGCCATACAAAACCACCCAAAAACGAAAAGGACTCTTTGCCATACTCGTAACATCATACTTGCCTACCCTGTGCGGGGGCAGGCAAGCTGAAATGTGGTTTAAACTGTTTCGTGCAAGAGCGCGAATAAGGCAAGCATTTTCAAATCCTCCGCATCAAATTTGTACCAGTCGCCTTGTGTGCGTTTTTCGTGGAAGTATGCTTGCAGATAACGCTCTAACAGCAACGCCTCGCGTGCATTGCGCGTAGCAATAGTCATATATCGCTTGATGTCTTGCTCTACAGTGTGCATTTGTTTTTGTCGCCTGTCCACGTTGTCTGCCTTGCCTATCCTGTACTCGTCTGTGATGACATTGTAGAAGATATACACAAAGTGTTTGGTATGCAGGTCTAAGGCTTTTTCTACGCTTTGCACCCTGCCTTGCAAAAGCTGTATTTTGGAAAAGAGCGTGTTTTTCAATTCCATTACTTCCTTGCTCGTTTCCAGCTTGTGGGTGCGCTCCAGCAATATCTCAAACAACACCTGTGCATGGGGCATTTCGTCCAAAATATCGCGGACACTTTCCGCCAATTCCTCATGCGCACTCAACAGCCA
>RDXI01000054.1 GCA_004292795.1 Bacteroidota bacterium
CGCCTGCTGAAAGGGCTTCGAGAGGCTCGCCTGCTGTTCCTGATGGGCAGACTTCCCAATCAAAACTCGCCTGCTCGAAGGACGAGGAAAATACTACTTTGATGGTTTTGGTAAGGCTACTCGAACAACCTGCTAAAATGCCATACTCGTATTTTATCACTACTTCATCGCCTATGGCATAGTCGGCAGGATTGAATAGATTGGTGGCTACGCCATTGATAGTAAATGTTCCTCCAACAGGGCTTGCCTGCAAAGTGATAGGAACGGCTTGTGAGCAATATTCGTTTGGCACATTATCGAAAGAAATCGTGGGAGGAGCTACGACTTCTACTATTTTTTGGTCAGTGTCATTACAAATACCATTCGAAACAGTGTACGTTACAGTGTAAATACCCGCGCCTAAGGTTTGTGCATCAAAAACAGTGGCATCGAAGGCATTTATTTTGAACGTTCCGCCTGCGGGTGTGCCTTGCAAGGCAAAACTTGCCTGCGTGATGCAATAAGAGTCGCTCAAACCTGTGAGTTGCGCGGTAGGCAAGGGCGCGACTACAACATTTTGCGTTGTGCTGTTCGTACAACCATTGCCGTTTGTGTAGGTATATTTGATGGTGTAATTGCCTGCCCCTGCTGTAGAAGGGCTAAATTGGGTAGCCACTCCGCCATTTATCGTAAACGTCCCGCCAGCAGGCGAGCCTGTAAGCGCGACAGTTGCCACATCAACACAATAACTTGCCTGCAAACCGCTGATACTTACAGTAGGCAAGGGCGTAACATTCACGACCTTCGAGGTGGGAATAGTACAACCCGCCAATTCATACACAACCGTATGCGCTCCCACGCCCAAAACACTTGGGTTCAAGCTTGTGGCTACATTGCCATTTATTTTGAAAGTCCCTCCTGTAGGCGAGCCTGTGAGTGCGATAGGCGCGGCATCAATACACACCTGCCCCGATATGAAGAAGTCGGGTTTTGTAGCTATTTGGATTTGTTTTGAAGTAGTAGTCTGCACATTCGGGTCTGTAGGCAAGCCTCCAAATTCTATGAAATACCCCACAATAGAGGAGTTGTTGAAAGTATAATCATTCCATCGACCACTCTCCAATAAGTGCGCAAAACTTTCGTTGGTGTTTTGCCAATTATTCGGCTCACCTGCGTCCCAGTTGTTGTAAAGCCCCCCTACAGGCGAACCGGGTTGATTGCCTTGCCAAAAGCGCGTGCCTGCTTCGGGACCCGTAACCCAATACCATTGTCCTTCGCCATTGGGCGAGTATGCTCCCGTAAAAGCCACGTCATCACTCGCGCCAATCCAGCCCTTTTGCGCTATAGAATTGAAGGCGAAGTTGTTTTCTTGAGTGCAAGAAATGGTAGCCAAATAGCCTTTCATACCAAAATAATTTTGTGCTTCAGCGGCTATTTTGGCGTTCTGCCACGTGATAGCTGGAGCAGGGATAAATTTGTAAAAATGGGCATCTGCACTGCCACAAGGATACAAGGGCAAAACATCTCCTGCTGTAAAGTTGATGGTGCGTGTAGTGCCATAAGCAGGCGAGGCACTGATGTTGTGGTATTGGATAGAGCGTAAAATTTGCTGATATTGTGCTGTGGTGGCTGTGCCTATGAGTTTCAAAACGCCTGTAGGCACATCAAAAGAACCCGTAACACCAAACATAGGAATAGGATAAATCAATCTATCTTGCGTGCTGTTGTAGCCTGCGCCAAAACTCACTATCGCGCCTGTCATAGTTGTCGTGCTTGTTATGGTAATATTGGCATCTACATTTACGACTGCATTTTTCCAGCAAGTCGCCCCTGCCGTACTCGTAAGCGTGAGCGGTTCTATGATGTTGATAGTTTTGGTAAGCGAATTGCTACAGCCATTTGCATCTGTGAAGGTCTGCACCAATGTATGCGTACCCACGCCCAAAGTGCTTGGGGTAAACTCTATCACAGGCGTTCCATTTACAGTATAGGTACTGCCCGCAGGCGAGCCAATTATGGTAAAACCTATTTGATTGGTGCTGTAGGAAAGATTGACATTGTTCGACAGCGTAGGCAAGGGGTGAACGACTACCGTTTTTTCTTTCGTACTCAAACAGCCATTGCCATCAATATATGCGTATCGAACTACATGATTTCCCGCGCCCAAAATGGACGGATTGAATTGTGTAGCTGTGCCATTGTTGATAGTGAATATGCCTCCCGAAGGCATAGCTGAGAGCGGGAAGGAGGGCGTGTTGAGGCAGTAAGAATCATTTAAGCCTACAAAGTTTAGCGTTGGAGGGACACCTACCACATTACCTGAAAGTAATAGTGTTTGAGATGGTGTGGCATTATTACTTATTACCAAAGAAGCATTATATGAACCTTGAGCATTTCCATTTTTTAAACGAATATAAATTGTAATTGGAGTAACAACACCACAGAGGTTACCTATATTTATTATAGAAAAATATTCCCCTAAAGGATTTGTAGTAATCTCATAACCATTAGGTGCAGTAACATCTAAAGTACTAAAAAGATCATTACCTTGTACTTGAAATGATTGATAAGAAGAAGCTTGACAATAAGTTGTATTAAAGGTATTTAGGGTAGGTGCAACAGGCAAAAAAGAAATAGTCGGATTCAGATTATATGGTGCAATTTTCATAATATATGTATCCCAATTACCAACCATCATTAACCCTGCGCAATTATTCAGCTGAAAATTAACATTATTTTGAAAAAAGCCATTTGTGTAAATATAATCACCATTAGTAGTAATCGATTTTCCTGCCTCTTTACCAAATGCGCCAATTTTTTTTGCAAATACAAGATTACCATTATTACTTATTTTTTGAATAAATGCATCATCTTCACTGCCATTTGATGATAAATATACCGTACCAGAGTTTGGATCAAAATCTACAAGGTTAGAAAAAGAACCCGTAATAAATATATTACCTGAAACATCTGTTGCAACAGAATATCCTTCATCTTTAAAACTTCCACCCATTCTTTTTGCCCATATTAAGTTTCCATCTGTATCTAAATATTGGACAAATATATCAGCATTACCAGCAGATGTAAGTGTAAAAATAGAGTTATTTGGATCAAAATCTACAATATTTTTAAATGCTCCTGTTAAAACTATACCATTATTTAAAACAAGTTCTACATCATTTACCATATCTTCGTCTATTCCTCCTGTTTGTTTAGCCCAGATAAAATTACCATTATTGTCTAATTTTAAAGCGAATATATCAAAAGATCCAAATGATGTGAAACTAAATCCACCTACATTTGTATTAAAATCTACAGTGTTTTCAAAATAACCAACAACATAAATATTTCCAAAACTGTCCAATTTTAATCTATTGCCCATGTCTTGTCCAATACCTCCAATTTGTTTTACCCAAACTAAATCCCCATTTATGTTTAATTTTTGAACAAATATATCCCAAGACCCTGTAGGTGTCAAATTTAATACACCCGCATTTGGATCAAAATCTGTAGTTCTTATAAAGCCACCTGTTATATATACATTTCCTAAGTTATCAATATCAATACTTTTGCCCATATCCATGGCTACACCTACACCAGCCAATGCTTTTGCCCAAACAAAGTTGCCATTTGTATCAAGTTTTTGAATGTAAACGCCACCGCCACTTCCAGAGTCAAGATGATAAACTCCCGAATTGGGGTCAAAATCTACAATATTAACGAAACTTCCTATTGAGTATACATTTCCTGACGCATCAACCTTCATGTCCATGCCAAACTCGGAAGAAGTGTTTCCAATAGTTTTTACCCAAATAAAATTACCATTGGCATCCAGTTTCTGAATAAATACATCATAAGCACCTGTAGGTGTTATGTTAAATGTGGTAGGGCTTGGATCAAAATCTGTTGTTCCATCAAATGTGCCTATCGTATATACATTATGGTTATTATCAACCACTATTTTATATGGTATCTTAGTACCTATACCATCTGTTTTCTTCGCCCAAACAGTATTTACTTGCCCCCAACCCGTCTGACAGGCAAGACAAACAAAACATAGCATCAAAACAAGTTTTTTCATAACTTTTCCTTTTATAGTGAAAGATAGGGCAAATATAGTACAATTTAGCCTAAGAATGTGCGCCAAGAGATAAAAAATGAAAATTAACAAAAAAGCTATCCTCTCGGATAGCTTTTTTATTCTTTTTTATAAGAAAGCTATCCTCTCGGATAGCTTTCCTTTTATGGGTATTGTATCTTACAAAAGAGCCTTGTTCATATCTATAGCTCCCCAACCAAAATTGCCATTTTTGTTAGGAAAGAAATTAGCCGAGCTTTGCATACGGCTCAATACTTGTGCGCGTGTCCACGTAGGATTTTTCGCCCAAATCAACGCCGCCATACCTGCACAAGAAGCAGTAGCTACAGAAGAACCGCCTACAGTTGCAGGGTCGTTGGTAGAGTTGGCAGTAGTCAATACGTGCCTTCCGTTGCTGTTTTTCTCCATGTGAACCACAAAATCAATTTCGCTACCTTGGTGGCAAACATCACACTTTGTAAAGGTTTCTTTCACACCAGTTACAGCATTTACTTGGGGCAACCACGCAGGGAAGATAACACCCACGAAGCCCGCGCTCCAACCGAAAGAAGTACCACCCGCACAGAAAATCATTTTGCCTTTGTTGCTTGCATAATTGATAGCATCAGTTATTTGAGAGCTTGAAATGATAGTTCCCAATGACATACTTGTTATTTTGATGTCTGTACGGTTGCCTGCCAAAATATACGCATCAGAAACACCTTTTATCTCACGTGAAGCATCAAGAAAAACATCTTGAGAAGCACGAACTGTTACCAAATTGCAGTTATACGCAATGCCTACCGCGTTACCATCTGTACCACGAGGCGCGGCTAAAGCACCCGCCATTGATGTACCATGTCCACAAGCATCATTAGGCGTTTCTACGGGTCCTGTAGGTATTCCCAAGAAAGTAGGACGAGGCAAAGTTACTAATTTTTGGATAGTTCTGCCTGTAGAATTGCCTTGATTGAATTGGCTACCAAAGTTATCTTGCGCATCACTCATACCTGTATCTATTACCATTACACCCACACCCGCACCTGTGCTTTTTGTCCAAGCTGAAGGAATATTGTGCATAGGGTGATTCCAAGAAGATTTGGTATTAGGGCTGATGTTCGTATAGTCCGCACCCGCTACTAAACCAGCTTGCGCAGGGTTGCCATCACAACCGCTTGAGCTTTTGGCGATAGGAGTACGCGCTTTGGGTTGATAGCCCATAGGCTCGGCATAACGCACTAAGCCCGAATTGCGCAAAGCAACTACAGTGCTATAGTTCTTCACCAAAACGTTTACTACAGGCAAGGTATTCTCTTCGAAAACCTCCAAATGTTCGCGTTTGAAGCTTGGGTTTAGCTTAATTTCCTCTTGGTAAATGATTTCCAAAAGAGTGCGTTTTGCTGTTGCCCATTCGCCTTGCTTGATGTCGATTTTGTCAATCGTTGTACTGATGTCAGTAGCTACATTGGCAGGTTTGAAACCAACTGAAAGCACGTTGTCGCTTAGGTTCAGCGCGTTCCAAATCATAGCGGGAGTTGCAGACGACCAGTCAAACTTGCCTGTTTCGTCCATGCTTTTCCATACCGTTGCATCAATAGAGGCACGGTCAACAGTAGGCGTTTCTTCTGATTGAATGGCGCGGTTTTGGCACGACTGTAGCAATAGCACTGCTACGCAAGCACTGTAGAATAATTTTTTCATTGGGGTTAGATTGGAAAATTGGGGTTAGGATTAAACCGCTGCAAAGTTAGTAAGCTTTTTTCTAAATCACCAAATTTTTTAGGTATATTTACCTAAGTTTTCCAATTTTTATTTTTTCAAATCAATTTTGGGTGAAATATCTTGGCTACACTCTTCACGACTAAAAAGTCATCTTTGATAACACTTACGTTGTAGTGGCTATCCGTACACGCTATTTTCTCAAAAAGCCCGCTGTTTTTGAGCTTTTCTATGGCGTTGTTAGGAAAGATGCCATGCGTAGCTACAGCATAAATATTGGTCGCGCCTGCATTTTTGTAGGCTTCGGCGGCTTTGAGGAGCGAGCCACCTGTTCGAATCATGTCGTCATAAATGACTACTTTCTTGCCTGCCACGTCAGCATTGATGCCTGTAATAGAAGTGCTATCTCCGCTCAAGCGTTTTTTGAACACAAACGCGGCTTGCACGCCCATGTCATTTGCCAACGACTCCACCCATTTCGCCCTTCCTGCGTCTGTGCAGGCAAGCGTAAAGTCCTCGCCTCCAAACTCCCTACAGGCTTCGATAACCAATTCTTTCGCATAGATATGCGTAGGCTGAATGTCGCCCTCGAAGTAATGAGGCAAGCCTTCGGTATGCAAATCGAGTAAAAAAACGTGATTGCCCTTGCCTGTATTCGGAATGGCAGACAGCAGGCGAGCGCGTGTCTTGGCTGTAACGACTTCACCACGTTTTACGGCACGCTCCATAGTGGAATAGCCAAAATAAGGAATGAGCATAATCAACGAACTCGCGCCCTGTTTTTCTATAGCGCAGGCAAGGTCATAATACTCAAGCGTGTCATTGTCGGAAATCGTGCCACCCAACAGCACCACATCACGTCCTGCCACTTCGGTCAGCAAGCGTTGATAGCGTTCGCCATCGGGGAAATATTGCACTTGCACTTTGCCCATTTCTAAGCCACCCATTGCGCCAATTTTCTCAGCGAGGTACTGGTATTTTTGCGTACTAAATAAGAGTTTCATACTGCAAACGTACAGATTTTTTTTGAGATTTTAGATGTTGGTTACTTGATGTTAGATGTTAGTTGGTTACCCACTCCCTCGCTACCTGTTTACCTCTCCACCCTTCTACCTCTCTACCTTTCTACCCCTCTACCTTTCTACCCCTCCACCCTTCTACCCCTCCACCCTTCTACCTTTCTACCCCTCTCCCCTTCTACCCCTCCACCCTTCCACCTTTCCACCCCTCCACCCTTTTAACCTTTTTTAACTTCTTTTAACTTGCCTTAACGTTTGCGTATTGTTATACAAGCTAACTTTGCATCAGTTAGTAACCCCAAAAAAACATTCCCATATCGCCATGAAACCTACTCTATTCGCAGGATTGATTGCAACCGCTTGTTTTGCAATGCCTGCCACCGCCCAAGACCAACCCGCTAAGGAAAAGCGCGAAACTAAAACAGTTGTCATAAACATGGACATGGATAGTGCCAGAACAGAACTGAATGGCGCGACCAAAAACAAAATCAAGATTGTGCGCAACGTGAACGGCAAAGAAGAAGTGATTGAACGCGAGTTCACAGGAACAGACTTGCCTGCTGACCTGAAACAGCAAATCAAGGACATGAACCTCAAAATAGAAGAGCCGACACGCTTGGACATGAGCGACAAAAAAATCAATGGCAAGATTGAAATAAAGCGTGATGTGAACGGCAAAGAGGTCGTTATCGTGGAACAGTTCAAAAATGCCTCGCCTGCTGACATCAAAGGCAAAATAAATCAAATGGAAATCAAAATAAGCGGAGATAGCGCACAATCTTTCCATTGGACTTCGGACAAGGCAAACGAAGCAGGCAAGCAAACGAAGGTAGTTGTGGTGAGCGGTTGCAAAATGGCAGGCAAGGAAGACTTCACGTTCAACTTTGGCGAAGCAGGCAAGATGCCCGAAGATGTAAAAAAAATGCTCGAAGAAAAAGGCATCAAATCGGAAGGCAAGAACGTTTTTTACTTCAGCACTGACAGCAAAAACGAAGACATTACCAATACCTACAAATTGGAAAATGGCAAGGAAGTAAGCGTGTGCATCTCTAAAATTTGCATCATCAAAATAGCCGACAACACACAGCCCGCCCAAGAAGAAGGCAAGGCAGAAGCACCCACCGAACCCCAAGTAGCAGACCTCAATGTGTATCCCAACCCCAATGATGGCGAGTTTAACCTCAAATTCAACTTACCCCAAAAGGGAGATGCGCATATCTCGCTTCACGACAAACAAGGAAACTTGGTGTATGAAGAAGATTTGAAAGATTTTTCGGGAGAGTACAAAAAACCGCTTTCGCTCAAAAACCAAAAAGCAGGGCAATATGTATTACGAATAGTCCAAAACGGCAAAATCTATACGCGCCAAGTATTGGTAAAATAACTACGCAATGTATCACAGACGGCTCGTCTGTGTGCTATAAGCGAAAAAAACGCCTATTTTACGCATACCTTGACGTGCTACTTCGCCTACGGCGCACAGACGAGCCGTCTGTGATACAAATTTTGCCTTGTTTTGAATGGAGTAGGTGTTTTGCGTAAGTCCTATAAAAATCAAAATTAACTTGCACTTTTGTAGCACACCTTTTCTAGGGTTTGTTCATAATAATCGCTACCCAGCACCCTAGAAAGGGTGCGCTATAGACTTTTGTTTAGTATAATTTTTGAACCGCAAAGTTTCAGACTTTGCGGTTTTTTGCGTAGGCAACTTATGAAATAGGCATAACAGCCTTTTTGGTACGCAAGACTTGTTGCAAATGCCTTTCCATGTGAACGACCAAAAACAAGAATGTATCGCCAATGTTGAGCTTAATCCATTTGAAAAACTCAAGCGGAATGGCTTTTTTGTTGATGTCTTTGTATTGGGCATCTTGTAACAAGCGCACAAGGTCTTGCTGATGCTGTGCGAAATGCTCCAACACATACCTATCCAATGTACTCGTAACGGGCTTCATACGACTATATGCTTTTTGTTTGCGCGTATTCTGCGGGCTTACGGCACTCACTCCTTGCCTACCCACCCACGAAATTTTGTGTGCAGTAGGCGAGGCTTTTTTCGGCAATTTATGCAACGCATCTTCTATAGCTCGATGGTAATAGTTAGCATAAAGGTTCAAATGCTCCAAACATTCTAATACGCTCCACGCGGTAGGTTCGGGTTTAGCGTTTAGGATATGCAAGGGCATATCTCGGCACTCGGTTTGTATGGTTTGCGAAAGGTTTTGCGTCCTTGTTTGCAGGTCTTCGAAAAAGGCAAGAGGATTTTCCATAAATGAGGTATTTGTTTTTTGATGCAAAGAAAGCGCGTTTTTAAGCGTTTAAACTTGACTGAAATCAATATTTTTCAACAAACGGCTAAAAGTTTCGGGTTGCATACGCAGGTAAGATGCTAAGTATTTATGTGGAATAGTTTGAAAAATAGACGCATTGCGTTTCCAAAGGCGCGTGATGCGGTCTTCAGGCTTGGGCAATAACAAATCGACTTGCCTCGTGATTTGGCTCACAACTGCCTGCTCCAGAGCCGAAATCCAAAACATAGACAGCGCGGGAATTTCTTGTAATAATTGCTGAAAATCTGCCTTGCCTATCCACAACAGCGTACTTTTTTTGATGGCTTGTATATAAAATTCTGTAGGTTGCTGATGCACAAAGGCAGGAACGTCAAGCAATATTGTTTGCGGATAGCCAAAGCCTATAGACACTTCTTCTGCATCTTGAAGCGTGTAAATGTGAAAAGTACCTTGCAAGACAAAGTACAGTTTGGTATTTACGTTGCCTCGTTGCGACAAGAATTCGTGCCTTTTTAGGGCAATTTCGTTGTTCCACTTCGAGCAGACCTTGCCTACTTCTTGCGCTTGTAAGGTTGTATGCGTTTGTAGCCATTGCGCCAATAAGTTGCTCATAATCTTGCCTGCTTGCCTACCTTGGCGTTTGATACACTTTCATAAATTCCTCTTTCTTTTCTTTGGCTATGCTAATGATGTCATCGCTGTCCATAATCAAATAACCGCCATCTTGTTTGTTGTATTGTTTGACTTTGTTCAGGTTGATGATGTACGACCTATGCGGGCGGAAGAAGTAAGGGTGATTGAGCATATCCTCAAAACTTTTCAGGTTCTTCGAAACCAGATGCTTGTGGTTTTTGCCCATAATAACCTCTGTATAAGCTCCTTCAGCTTTCAGGCAAACAATGTCCGCCACTTCTATAAACGCAAAGCCTTCAGTAACAGGCAAGGCAAGGCGCGTGATGAAATTCGTCTTTAGGTTCGCTTGCAGGGTTTCGATGTGTTGCACAGGCGAGGACGTTTCCAATAATTTTTGCGCTTTCTCTACCGCTTTGATGAGGAGGTCGACTTGTATGGGTTTGAGCAAATAATCTACTGCCGACACCTGAAAGGCTTGCATGGCGTATTCGCTGTAGGCAGTGGTAAAGATAGTAGCAAAGTTGGCTTCGCTCAGAAAGTCAAATAGTTGAAAACCATTGTATTGAGGCATTTCTATGTCCAAAAACACAAGCGTAGGCTTGTGCAGATTGATGGCTTTTACAGCACTCGGCACGTCCTCCGCTATGGCTATTTCGGTGATTTGAGGGCAATATTCCTTCAAAAGTTCTTCCAAAATGCGCCTTGCACGTGCTTCATCATCAACAATAAGAGCTTTCATAATCTTGTTTTTCGGGGATTATCTGATGAACAGGCTAAAGCCTATTCTACAGCCTTGCCTCCACAAAAATAGCTTTTTCTTCAGAAAAAAGGTGTGAAATTTTGATGATTATAGCTTTTTTACAGAAAAGAATTTACAAGAAAATATTTTTTTTCTAAAAAGGGTGTATATTTGTTGAAAAATTGCAAAAACCTTACATTTGTCTTTAGGTTACCTTTTTATTCAAAAACGACATGGCAAAGCTCAAAAACATCATCAGGCAACTCTCCCAAGAGGACTTCAAAAGCATCTACGACCAGCTCATGCAAAGCAATGCAGAGAAATCGGCAGACTTGCTCAAGTTCATGTACCAAGACCAACTTTCGGACAGCAAGGTGATGAAAGAACTGAACGTGAACCCCAATGCGTACTATACGCTCCGTTCTCGCCTGAACCAAAAAATAGAGGAGTATTTGCTCGAACAAATAGAAAACCCGCGCACTGACTTGTTGAAAAAAGTTGCCAATCTGAACGAAATTGTATTTACTAAGAAAAGAACTATCGCTATCACAACCTTGAAAAAGTTGGAGCGCGAATTGTTGGAGTATGACCTTTCGAATGAGTTGATGCTCGTGTACAAAAATCTGAAAAAACTGCACATCAGTACACCCGATTATTACGACTACTCGCAACTCTACAACCGTCACGTAGCTTATATGCTTGATGTGGACAGGGTGGAGAGCTTCATGGCAGAGTATTTCAAAAAGTATGGCGCGTATAGTTTTTCGTATGAAGAAAGCGAAAAATTGGAGCTAACTTTATTGAACAAAGAAATACACAATGTTTACAAAAAGTATGACTCGGAAACTTCGCACCGCTTGTATGTGTATTATAGTTGTGTGAATGTATTTCATCGTTTGTTTGTGGAAGCAGAGGACGAGCTAACTGATGAGAATGTAGAGCCAATAGAGGACATTTTCATCAACATGGAAAAGATATTCCAAAAATTCAAGGCAGACCCTATTTATTTTCACTTGCGCGTGGTATTAGAGTTTTTGCGTTTGGAATACTATAATTATTATAAGCTATACCGCAAAGCGGAGAAACTTTTTGACGAAGTGAACGACTCTATCAGTAGCTTGTTGTCGTCTTACAATGGGCATACCTACGGGGCGCGATTCTTGTTTACAAAATTGGAACGTCATTTGCGCATGAGTGGTTTGGAAACCTTACACGATGAAAATGCGGGGCTTTTCCACGATTTCGAGGCGGATATTCAGAATGTTCCCCAATATGTTACATACGTAGGCTATCGCGCTATTAGTATGTATTATGCAGGCAAGTATGATGACGCTATTCGATGGATAAACAAACTTTTGAATGAAGTAAATCTCAAACGCTATGCGTATGTGGGTTTGGACATCAAACTGTTTTTGGCTATCTTGTATGCTATAGTAAAGGACGAAGAATTGTTGAATCAGGCGCACAGCAGTATGCAAAGGCAAGTGCGCATCTTGAGCAAGGAAACTTGTATTCACGTGGTACAGTTGATGAAAATATTGAAATTGAGTACATCAGAAACAAAAGAAGACACAGAAAGCAAAGCAGACAAAGTGCGTAGCGCGGTAGAGAAATTGCGCAAAACAACCATTCCTGTAGGCTTTAGTTTGGTTCGCTATTTGAAGTTTGATGAAGACTTTGTAAAAAAACTAATAGGTGAGAAGTAGTCTTGTAATCTTATTGTATTGTTGTATATGGGCAGGGCAGGCAAGTTGGGCGCAAACTAAAAAAATAGATAGTTTGCGACAATATCTCTTGCCTGCCTTGCCTGACTCGATACGTGTGCGTGTATTGAACGAATTGGCGCAGGCGTGGCTTGAGGTTGAGCCAAGAAAAGCCTTGCCTTTTGTAGAAAAATCGGTGCAATTAGCTACTAATATACGACACAAAAAAGGCGCGGCGCAAGGCTATTGCATCTCTTGTGTGGCGCATGGTATGTTGGGCAATTACATAGAAGCCATCGAACAATGCCACAAATCTCTCGCGCTGTATGAAACATTGCAAGATAGTTTGAATATAGCCAATGTTTACAACAATTTTTCAAATTTATATGCTGAACTAAACGAAAAAGCATCTGAAATTGAATATTTGGAAAAATCTACAAGCATTTATAAAAAATACCCACAAGCCAAATACCAAATAACACTTTCTTATATCCTCAACAATTTGGGCGATTCGTACATTCACGTACAAAAATACGACAGTGCCAAAACGATTTTGCAACTTGCCTACCGACTGCGCAAGCAATACCAACCCGAAAAAATAGGTTCTGTTTTGGCGATAATGGGCAAACTTGCCTACACACAGCGAAAATATGGCTATGCCTATCAGCATTTGCAAGAAGCCTTGCAAAAGCCCCAAAGTTTCAACAACAGAGGGCAAAGGATAGATGCCATGACTGAAATGGCAAAAACAAATCTCGCCTTAGATAGTACGGACAAAGCCCAACTTTGGGCAGAAACGGCATTGCAAGAAGCACAAAAATACGCCCTCGCCTCCGAAAGACGTAATGCGCATGAGATTTTAGCGACCATTTATGCAAGAAAACAACTTTTTGAAAAGGCGTTTTTGCATAGCCAAGAAACCCAACGCTTGCAGGACAGCATACGCTCTCAACTTAAGATTAAGGAGATTGCCAAGATACAAATAAGTGCGTATCAACAAAAAAAGGAATTAGAAAATACGCAATTACAAGAAAAGAACGCACAGCAACGTTATTGGTTGTGGTTGAGTGTGGGAACAAGTTGTGTGATATTGGGGTTATTGTTGTATGCGGTGTGGCTGTATTGGAAACGCAGGAAAGCCTATCATACTATAGCAAAACAAGCCTTAGACTTGCAGAAGGCAAGCATCGAGATTGCACAACTCAATCATGACTTGGCGGAAACAGTGGCTCGGCAGGACAAAAGTTTGATAGACAAAGACAAACAAATTGAGGATTATTTGTTCATCAATGCACATAGAGTACGAAGCCCGTTGGCTACTTTGCTTGGTTTAGTACAGATTATCCACAACAAACAATACAATAGTGAGGAAGAATTGCTTTATCTGCTCGAACACGTTTACAACAATGCGTTGAAATTGGATAATATTTTGTTTGAAATCAACGAAACACTACACGAAGGTTTGGAAAAATAGTCCTTGAAAAACAATATGAAAAAAATCTTATATTTTATGCCACTACCCATCATTATGCTCATTGCTTGGAGCTTTTTTGCCAATTCCAAAGCACCCGACACCTTGCCTAAAGCCTTGCCAAAGGTAACATTTCGTACTACTTTGCCCGACACGCTTATCGTCAAACCGCAGTCGGCACAGTTGAAAAAAACCTTGATTCTGACAAACCTTTTGAATGGCAATCATTATACGCGCAAGAAACTTGATGACGATATGTCAGTGGCTACCTACAAAGCCTATTTGGAGAGTTTGGACAATGGAAAATTGTATTTCTTGGCAAGCGACATCAAAGAATTTGACAAATACAACAAGGAGTTAGACGATTATTTGATGAAGGGCGAAGTTGCCCCTGCGTATGATATTTTCAATGTGTACAAAGAACGTGCTTTGGCGCGTATCGAGAAATTGTTGAAAACCATCGAAACAATGCCCCTCGACTTCTCGCAAAATGAAACCTTAGAAACTGACGGAAAAAAGCGTGCTTGGGCTACTACAGAAGCTGACCTCGACGAAGAATGGCGCAAGCAACTCAAAAATCAGATGCTGAACCTGCACTTAGGCAAGAAAAAAGAAGCGGACATCAGAAGTACGCTTACCAAACGCTATGTGAATTATCGTAAGTCTATCCGACAAATCAACAGCGAAGATGTGTTTCAAATCTTTATGAATTGCTTGACTGAAAGCTACGACCCGCACACGACTTACTTCTCGCCTATTTCTTCGCAAAACTTCAACATGAGTATGAGTCGCTCTTTCGAAGGCATTGGCGCGAGGCTTCGCCTTGATGATGACTATGTAACGATTGATGAAATAATGGCAGGCGGTCCCGCCTTCAGAGGCAAGGAATTGAAGTCTGGCGATAAAATCGTGGCAGTGGCACAGGGCGAAAATGGCGACTATGAGGACATCGTGGGCTGGAGGCTTGATGACGCTATCTTGCTTATACGTGGACAAAAAGGAACAATGGTGCGCCTGAAAATCATTCCTGCGGGTTCGAGCCTTTCTACGCCTCCTAAAGAAGTACGTTTAGTGCGCGAAAAAATCAAAACCGAAGAAGAAACTATCAAGAAAAAAGTAGTAAGCCAAACGCATAATGGCAAAACCTACAAAGTGGGTGTGATAGAAGTCCCTTCTTTCTACATTGACTACAAAGCCTATCAAGCAGGCGAGGTGGACTACAAGAGTACAAGCCGAGATACCAAAAAAGCTATCCAAGAACTGAAGCAAGAAGGCGTGCAAGGCATCATCATGGACTTGCGCAACAACGGAGGCGGTTCGCTCAAAGAAGCCATTGATTTAACGGGCTTGTTTATCAAAACGGGTCCCGTGGTGCAAGTGCGCGACACACGCGGACAGATAGAAACAGAAACTGATGATGACGAAGAAGTGGCGTATGATGGACCCTTAGCCGTGATGGTCAATGGCTTTAGTGCTTCTGCCTCTGAAATTTTCTCTGCCGCTATTCAGGACTACAAGCGTGGCATCATTGTAGGCGAGCAAACCTACGGCAAAGGCACGGTGCAAACGCCTGTGGATTTGAGCCGTTTTGTGAAAGGCGAAAAGGGCGACCAACACGGACATATCAACCTTACGGTTTCGAAATATTACCGCATCAATGGCTCAAGCACGCAAAACTTAGGTGTAAAACCCGATATTGCCTTGCCTGATGCCCTTGACCGTGCCGAGTTTGGCGAAGCCTCTGAACGTGCTACCTTGCCTTCTGACGAAATCCGCACCGCCAAATATACGCTTGCAGGACAAATAACTGACAAGAAAGTAGAAACCTTGCGCAAATCGTTTGAGAAACGCCTCAAGAATGACGCAGAGATGAAAGAATTGGTGCAAAGCATTGAAGACTTACGCAAATTGCGCCAAAATACCAAAATTTCGCTCAACGAAACCAAGCGCAAGCAAGAAATAGAGGAATACGAAAAGAAACAAAAGCAAAAGGCGAACCTCGAAGATGATGACGAAAGCCCTGCCGAAGCCAAACCAACGGAGGAGAAGAAAGAGAAAAAAGACCTTTATCTCCAAAATGCGGCACAAGTATTGGCTGAACTGATTGGTATTCAAGCAAAATAAACCTTGCCTACTACAACTACAAAAAGCGGTGTGTTGATGCACACCGCTTTTTTATGGATATGAAAAATATTAGTCATTCCTTTTTTGTGAGCGCACTTGCGCCAAAATGTCAGGCAATTTCTCTAAATTATTGCCCAATATTTTCGCCATATTAGCCTTTTTTTTCTCGAAGGCTTTTTGTAATAAGGCAACAACACGTTCCTCATTTACATTGTTTAGTAGTTCTTGAGTGGTCATGGGTTGTTCGAGTTTTTAAAAAAGAGCAGATTTTGTATCACAGACGGCTCGTCTGTTTGTCGTAGGATAGGTAGCTTATCAAAGTATCCGTAAACTTACAACGCACAGACGAGCCGTCTGTGTTACAGGCTTGTTTTCTGTTGCAAAATTACATTTTTATTTTGTTTTTCTTTTTGTCCACACAAACCTACACAAGGTTTGCGTATATTTGCACTCTCTAAACTTGCAATACCTTGAATATCAACTGGTACTATATCCCCACTTGGGCAGAAGTCGGATTGCTAACACTTTTTTTGTTGGCAAGCCTGCTCTATATGCGCCGTTTGTGGATATGGACTCGGCGATTGCATTTGCCTTTCGCGCCTGCTTTTTTGAAGTTTAGTTTGCGTCTTGCCTACTGCTGTGATGTCAAAGGTTTGGTTTTCAGCATTGTATGTACTTAGTTTGTCTATGCCCAAGCACTTATTTTGGTAAGAGGCTAATACTTCCTGTTCGCGTATTTTCTTGTATTTTTCCGATAATTCCTTCATAAACTGTTCTGCCTTTTTCTGCCTTTCTGCATACTCTATTTGGGTTTCGAACTCATCTTTAGGCAAGAAAAGTTTTGATTTTTTTTTAAAT
>RDXI01000360.1 GCA_004292795.1 Bacteroidota bacterium
GAATTTTTAAGATAGTCAGGGCTGGGTAGCAAAACACTCTTTTACTACCCTCTCTGTCCTTATTCATTCACTCATTTATTCAAAATTTCTTATGATACGACATATTAAACAAATAGGGCTATACGCTCTCCTCATAACCTCCGCTACAGCTTGTTATGTTGATCCAACCGTTGTAACACCTACAACACCTGTCACGCCTATAACACCTTCAGCAGGTACTGCCAGTTTTACCAAGTATGTAGCCATCGGCAATTCGCTTACTGCAGGGTTTGCAGATGGCGGATTGTACCGCTCAGGGCAATTAATGGCATATCCCAATCTACTTGCTAACCAATTCAAATTGGTAGGCGGAGGCGCATTTGACCAACCTCTTTTTTCAGAAGCACAAAAAGATGGTAGTGGTTACTTGGTACTTCGTAACAATCCCCTTACAGGTGCAGCACCCGTTATCCAACCTTTCGGACCCAGCTCTACAGGTTTTGCGGGTGCCATCATAGGTTTAGGCGCAAATGGAACAACACCCTTGTATGCTAAACATACAGGTGCAAACAGCAATTTTGGTGTACCCGGTATTCGTATTGCAGACGTGAACGTGGCAGGTTATGGGTTCAATAACCCCGCAGGTTTCAATCCATACTTTGAACGTTTGCTTGGAACGGCTGACGCACTTAGCACCTACAAAAATTATGTAGTAGCGAACTCTACAGGTGCTACGTTCTTCTCTATGTGGTTAGGCAATAATGATGTGTTGGGATATGCTACATCAGGTGGTATGACTCCGCTTACTCAATATACTACCTTCACAGCAGAGTATAAAAGTATGCTTGATGCCATCAAAGCGATTGCAACTAAAGGCGTACTGATTAGCATTCCGCAAGTTACCACAGCGGCATATTTCCGTACCATAACACGTACTTCCCTTCTTACTGCTGTTCAACAAGTCAATCCTACTGTGAAAGATATTTTTATAGCTTCCTTGATAGGTGTTCGCCCTGCGAGTGATAACGACTTATTTCTGTTGGGAGCGCAAGCAGATTATGCCAATATAGGTAGGACTAACTTTGGCTCGGGGCAACCTTTCCCTTATGGTTTGCACCCTAACAATCCTTTGGTAGGTTCTTCAGTATTGGATATGCAAGAAACGAGCGTTGCTAGCACTATGACCGATTTGTTCAATGCTTATATCAAATCAGAGGCAGATGCTAACGGATTAGCCTTCTTAGATGTAAATGCAATGGGTGGTGCTTTGCAATCTGCCTCTTCGTCTGCTGGGTTTACTGTGAATAGCATCAGATATACCAATGGTTTCATCTCTGGAGGTGTATTCAGTTTAGATGGTATTCACTTAACGCCTGCTGGTAACGCAATTATTACCAATGAAATTTTGAGAGCCATCAACGCCAAATATACGGCTACTATACCTTTGATTAATATTCTCCCAAGTATTTACAGAGGTGTGGTTGTTACTCCCGCGCCATAATATTCGTGCCAAGAACAACCTGAAAAGCCTCCGCAAGGAGGCTTTTTTGCTTTGTTGTAGTGCCACATCTCCGCATCACAAAGGGGCGTTTAAAAAAAAACAGCTATATTTGCCCTTGAATTATTGAAAGTTGAGGATTGATTTGTTGAAAGTTGAATTGTTGAGAAGCAACCCTTCCACCCTTCTACCTTTCCACCTCTCCACCCTTCTACCTCTCCACCCTTCCACCCCTTACAAAATGTGCGGAATCACAGGCATTTACGCCTTCAATGAAATAGGACGCTTTAGTAGCATACACCTTGCTAATTCTTTGAATAAACTCAATAAACGCGGACCCGATGCGCAAAATATGTCCTTGCATCATTATGTCAATCTTGGACACGCCCGCCTGTCTATCATAGACCTAAGCAACGCCGCGAACCAACCTATGCAAGACGAGTCAGAGCGATATACTATAGTTTATAATGGCGAAATTTTTAATTATAAAGACATAAAAGCCAAGCTCGAAGCTGTAGGCGAGGCTTTTCGTACCAACTCCGACACTGAAGTTTTGCTCAAGGCTTACATACGTTGGGGCGCGGACTGCCTCGCGATGACCAACGGCTTTTTTGCTTTGGCAATCTATGATAGTCAGACTGAAGAACTTTTTGTGGCACGCGATAGAATGGGCGTGAAACCGCTTTTGGTCTATCAAGACGAAGACAAAATACTCTTTGCCTCTGAAATGAAGTCCTTGCTTGCCTACAATATCGTGAAGGAATTGGATTATACGGCTCTTTTTGCTTACCTACAGCTCAATTACTTGCCTCCCCAAACGACCATTTTCAAAAATGTGCGCAAACTTCCTGCGGGGCATTATATGCGCATCAAAGGGCGCGACAAAATAGAAGAACGTGCTTTTTATACCATTCCCTCGCCTGACACGCCTCGAATTAGCGTAGATTATAACGTACAAAAAAAACAATTAAACGAACTTTTGGAGGCTTCAGTACAAAGGCGTTTAATCGCTGATGTGCCGTTGGGTTGTTTCTTGAGTGGAGGCATAGACTCGTCTGTTATCACTGCCCTTGCCTCCCGACATACGGACAAATTGAATACGTTTTCGATAGGCTACAGAGATGAAAAGTTTTTTGATGAAACCAATTACGCCCAATTAGTAGCCAAAAAATTCAACACCAACCACACTGTTTTTAGCCTTACCAACCAAGATTTGTATGCCGAATTGTTCGAAATGTTGGATTATATAGATGAGCCTTTTGCTGACTCTTCGGCTTTGGCGGTCTATATCTTGAGCAAACGCACAAGGCAGAAAGTTACGGTGGCACTTTCAGGAGATGGGGCAGACGAGCTTTTTTCGGGCTATAACAAACATTATGGCGAGTACATGATGCGCAAAGGTGGCTGGAAAATGAATATGCTTTCCGCGCTCTTGCCTGTTTGGAAAGCCTTGCCTAAGTCGCGTCAAACGCCTTTTGGCAATAAAATTCGTCAATTTCAACGTTTTGCAGAGGGCAGTAGGGTAGGAGAGAAGCAACGCTATTGGCAGTGGGCAACCTTCGCAGGCG
>RDXI01000361.1 GCA_004292795.1 Bacteroidota bacterium
GGATAGACAACAACCTTGCATACCAAACCTTCCACAAACACTACAGGCGAGTACGACAACGTGCCATCGAAATCCACTTGTTTCAAACGATAATAGGCATTTTGAGAGTTGAAAGTTGAAAGTTGATAGCTGACTATCGAGGTACTATTTCCTTTTCCTTCTACGAAGGCTATTTTAGCATAATCTCTGCCATTTTCGCTCATTTCTACCTCGAAGCCCTTGTTATTGATTTCCGAAGCAGTAGCCCATTCAAGGCGTACTTCCTCTGTCATTTCACCTCTCAACCCTTCTACCCTTACGCCCTTCAACCCTAACAATGTGATAGGAAGCGGTGCGGGGCTTCCGCTCATTGTCCAGTGCGAAAAGCCATCAATATTTTGCATTTCTATCAAACCCGAAGTAAAAGTTACGCCATTCGTACCATGTTGAAAACTTTTCCAATTATCAGAGCTTCTCCAACGCGACATATACATATTGCTTGCTACTGCATCACTGATACCATTTAGCTCGCTACTTGCATAGCTAAATCTAATATCTGTAACGCCTACTGCGGCAGTACCTGTGATAGCATACACGCGCTTGATTCCTTTGCTGAAGCTTGAACCTCCGCCATGCGTACCTGCAAAATGATAGCGTCTTACGTTTGTGATAACAGTGCCTGTACCACGAATTTCTAAGCCTGTACCTGATATATCGGAATACCCTGCATCATCAAAGGTAGGAAAGTTTGTAACTTCTATGTAACCGCCTGTATTGGTGCGGTCGGTAGCGGTGTTATCTTTGATGAGATGATTAGGCAAGGTTTCTACTACAAAACCTGAAGCACTCAAAGAAACGTTAAAACCATTCAGGTTTAAGTCGTTATTCAATACACTCAAAACACCATTGGCAGTTATACTGCGATTAAGCGTAACATCTCCGCCTGTGTTGTTGATAGTCAAATTTTCAAGCGTTGTGAGTGTGGCAGGAAAGCCTGTATTTTGCGCTCCAGTGCCATTGAAGGTATAACTTGCACCAGCATTCCAAGTAATTGTACCTGATAAGGCGACAGAACCTGAAACACCCGAGGCATTGGTGGTACTAAAATTTGCACCGTTGCTCAATATCAAATTGCCTCCACCACTTAAGGCAACCGAGCCTGTAGGGAAAGTAATATTGCCATTGATAGTTAAAGTATTGGGTGAAATTACAGTAAGAGCCTGACTAGTCGCAGTATAGGTGCCCATTATTGCCAAATCTGATGCCAAACTACCCCTACCTGTATAGTTATTCAACGTTCTCCCTCCAGCCGTGAATGGAATACCTCGCCCCATGGCTACTGTGCCATTGAAGACAAAGTTAGAAGTACTACTTCCTGTGATAGTGCCCGAACCAGAGCCAGAAATGTTGAAAATGGTCAAGGTATTGCCATTCAAAATAAGTGCGCCAGCAGTCAGTACAAGGGAGGTAGCCGCCGAAACATTTGTAACTGTAGCATTTGCGCTTAGGCTTACACCAGAAGCGTTATTGATGATCAAACCTGCCACCGAGTTAGCGGTAGGCGTTGTAGCATTGAAAAAATCGCCTGTAGCTTGCGCAGCCGCACCGTTGAAAGTATAACGCACCCCGCTACTATAGTTTCTTGTAGCGGTTTGGATAGCACCCGATGCGCTACTTGCTGTAAGCCCGTTCAAATTGCCAATGCTGGTAATAAAAGCTCCTGAAGCTATAGTAGTAGTGCCCGTCCCCGTGATAATAGCTGTGGCATTGCTCAAAGAATTGCTTAAGCCCGTCAAAGTCAATTCATAAGGCGTATTTACAACCAAAGATCCCGCGTTAATCATGCTTAGTCGGTGAGAAATGGTCATAGATTGGTTAAGCGTTACAGAATTTGTATTCGTTATAAGCATATAAGGAATAGACACCATAGCGGCAGGAAAACCTGTGTTGATGGACGTGCTGCCTGTAAACTCAAAACCTGACGTAGAAGACGTGGTAAAAGTAAAGTTGATGCCACTAGCAAAATGCCCCATTACACCCGAGGCGTTCCTAATAGCGGCATAAGACGCACTACCAAAAGCAATTGCTCCCCCACCAGTGCTGGTGTACTGCGTATCTATGTGGGTGTTCAGATACCCAGAATTTCCCATAGTGATGCTTCCTCCATTGTTAATTTCTACCGTTATGCCTGTGAAGCCGTTGGAAGTCAAAACCGCTGAAGTGGCACAAACTATTTGCCCTCCATCGATTATCAGGTTTGTAGCAGAAGGACGCGCTAAAATAAGGTCATCTCCTGTACCATCGGCAACATTCATGATGCCTGATGCGGAAATCGTGATGCTTCCGCCTGCAGTAACAGTAACTTGATCTACTGTAATAGTAGTCGAAACTGTAACCGCATGGCGGATACTGATAGCCCCAGCCGTTGAAGTGGGCGAGGCAGCAGCAGGACTTACAAGCCCTGTACTAAAGGCGGCATCGCTTGCCGATTCCCAAGTCGTGTTCGTAGCCCAATCGCCTATGGCAATGGTTCTGTAAAACAACTGTGCCTGTGCCGAAGAGGAAAGCACCAGCCACAAGAAAGCGATGGAAAGATAAGAGCGTAATGATGTTTTCATATTTCTATAGAATACTTTTTTATGCAAGTAACAAAATTATATTGATAGACAAAGGAAAACAAACATCAAGTAGTTTAATAAATTATGTAATATTTAGGTAAAAAAATATCTTTTTTAAGTAAAAATAGTATATACTAAACAAAAAAAAAATATTTTTTGCTATTTTCAACTCAATTATATCCATTTTTTGAGTAAATCGTAAAAAAATGCTATAATATTACACTTGTAAGTTTAATTGCATTTAAGTTGCTTTTATTTTACATTGTGTGTAATATTATGATGTTTTAAAGATAGCGTATTTGCTTGCCTACTCTACACGCACAGCCCAATCAAAAGCACATCATCACGTTGAATAGTGCCTTCCATGTGCGCTTGCAAGATTTGTTGAAGTGCCTCTTTTTGTTGGGGCATTGGTTGCGTATGAATGTCTAAAAG
>RDXI01000003.1 GCA_004292795.1 Bacteroidota bacterium
GCGCAAATGAAACATTGGGAACTTGCGCCCACCAACCCCGCCCAACTTGTGAAGGCAGGCATACCCGTTGCGTTTACAATGGCAGGATTGAAAAATAAAGGTGACTTTTGGGCAAATTTGCGCAAAGCTATTCAATATGGTTTGTCTGAAACAGAGGCACTCAAAGCCCTTACCTACACACCCGCTAAATTGGTAAAAGCTGAAAAAATGTTAGGCAATTTGCAGAAAGGCGCGGTAGCGAATTTTATCGTGGCATCAGGCAATATTTTTCAGAATGAAGCTACTTTGCACGAAAATTACATACAAGGCTACAGGCACGTGTTGCAACCTATAATTGAAAAAGATGTGCGTGGCGTGTATGACCTTTCCATAGGCACGCCCCAAGTGATGTATCAACTGACCTTGAAAGGCAAGCCCGAAAGCATCTCGGCGGAAATAGAACGCGCTTCAGACTCTTTGAAAGTTACGCCTAAATTGACGATACAAGGCGATTTAATCACGCTTTCCTTCAATCCCACACCCAAAAAGCCCGAAGCAGGCGAGATGCGCTTATCGGGTTGGGCGAATGGCAAAAATTGGCAAGGCATAGGCGAGTCGGCACAAGGGCAAAAGCTGAATTGGCAGGCAAGCTACAGAAACGTCATGGCAAAAGACACGACCAAACCCACTCCCGCCAAACCTGTAGCAGAGGTAGGCAAGGTCGTATATCCGTTTGAGGCTTTCGGCAAAGAAGACTTGCCTACTACGAAGACGTACTTAATCCAAAATGCGACTGTTTGGACAAACGAAAAAGAAGGCATTTTGCAAGAAACTGATGTATTGGTGTCGAATGGCAAAATCGCCAAAATTGGAAAAGGCTTGCCTACTGCAGGGGCAGAAGTGATAGATGGCAAAGGCAAACACCTAACGGCTGGCATCATAGACGAACACTCACACATAGCCCTCTACAGCATCAACGACAACCAAAATGTTTCGTCTGAAGTGCGTATGATTGATGTGTTGGACTCGGAAGATATAGACATTTACCGACAACTTAGCGGTGGCGTAACGTCTGCACAACTTTTGCATGGCTCGGCAAACTGTATCGGTGGGCAATCGGCTATCATCAAACTAAAGTGGGGCGAAAGTCCAAACAAAATGCTTGTGCCGAATGCACCGCAATTCATCAAATTTGCCTTAGGCGAAAATCCTAAAAATGGCAATTCGGGCTTTGGCAATACGCAACGCTACCCACAAACGCGCATGGGCGTGGAGCAAGCGATAGAAGATGCCTTTGTACGTGCCAGAGAATATTTGGAGAAAAAGAAAATAGGTGGTGCGAATTTCCGCAAAGACCTTGAACTCGAAGCAGTAGGCGAGATTTTGGAAGGCAAGCGTTTTATTACGTGCCACTCTTATGTGCAGTCTGAAATCAATATGTTGATGAAATTGGCAGAAAGGCACAAGTTCAAAGTGAATACGTTTACGCACATCTTGGAAGGCTACAAAGTGGGCGACAAAATGAAAGCGCATGGCGCAGGTGCATCAAGTTTTGCGGATTGGTGGGCGTACAAATTCGAGGTACAAGATGCCATTCCCCACAATGCCGCTATCTTGACACGCTTAGGTGTTACAACAGCTATCAATTCTGATGACCCCGAAATGGCTCGCCGACTCAATCAAGAAGCCGCCAAAACAGTGAAATATGGCGGACTTTCTGAAGAAGAAGCTTGGAAAACTGTAACGCTCAACCCTGCTAAACTTTTGCACCTTGACGACAAAATGGGCAGTGTGAAGGTAGGCAAGGACGCAGACCTTGTGCTTTGGACAGCTAATCCGCTTTCTATCTATGCAGTGGTGCAGATGAATATGATTGATGGCGCAGTGTATTTTGAGCGCGTTCAAGACGAACAAGCACAGGCAAAACTCCGCGAAGAACGCGCTCGCCTAATACAAAAAATGATACAATCTAAATCTTCAGGCGCACCTTCACAAAAACCTTCTTTCAACAAGCCCCGCAAATGGAATTGCTGTGCTGACGAAGGCACTCGCCTACAAGAACAGGAATAGGCAAGCTCCTAAAAATCTTTCCCAAATCCGCAAAGCAAAGTTCGATTTGTTTTGCGGATTTTTTATGCTATTTTGTTGTTTTTAGAAAAATAGCACGTATATTTGCTTAAATTTCTCAAAAATAAGTAAAATTATGTTAATTCAATTCTCTGTCAAGAACTACAAGACCTTTGCTGAAGAGGCAAAATTGAGTATGGTAGCAAACCACGATAAGACTACTCGCTTTGCTGAAAATGTTTTTCAAGTACCTAAATACAACTTAAATCTACTCAAAAGTGCAGTAGTGTATGGTGCAAATGCAAGCGGAAAGACAAAGTTGGTAGAAGCCTTTGCCTTTATGCGTGGCTTTGTGCGCGAGTCAGCAAAACAACAAAGTGATGATACTATCCCTGTCCAACCCTTTAGATTAAGCACCGAAACAGAAAACGAACCTTCTATGTTTGAGATTGTTTTTATACAAGAAGGCGTTCTGTATCGTTATGGTTTTGAAGTTACAGAGGAAAAAGTGATGTCTGAATGGTTGTACTATAAACCTAAAACAAAAGAAATTGAACTTTTTTACCGTTTTGAGCAAAATTTTGGAGAGGTACATAAAGACTTTAAAGTACAAGATTTAATCAAACGCAAGAGAGTGTTGGAAAATACCTTGCTATTGTCTGTAGCTGACTCTGCCAATGAATCTATTGCCAAGAAAATTTTTTCATGGTTTACTCAATTTAATGTAATTTATGGTTTAAGAGAAATTGAATATATGCATTATACAATTAGTCGTTTAGAAAATGAGATATACAAGACACATATTTTAACTTTCTTAGAAAGTGCAAATTTAGAGATTGAAGATTTATATACCGTAAAATTACCTGAACTAAATGTTCAAAATAGTATTATGTATTTTATCAAAAAATTTGTTGAGGATAAGAAAGTTTATACAAAACGGGCTAAATATGATGAAAATAAAAGAAGGGTAGGGCAAGAAGAGTTTGCGATGCTGGAAGATGAGTCCACAGGTACTGCAAAATATTTCGCGCTTTCCGCGCCCATTTTGGATAGTTTAGAGAATGGAAATACTTTAGTAATTGATGAATTAGATGCCAAACTACATCCTAACTTAGTGGAAAAAATTGTGCAGTTATTTAACTCGCCTACTACTAACCCCAAAAATGCACAACTTATTTTCAATACACACAATACCAATTTGTTGGGAGCAAACCTATTCAGGCGCGACCAAATTTGGTTTGTGAAAAAAGACCGTTATGGAACTTCTACGCTGTATTCTTTGGCGAGCTTTAAAACAGACGAAGTGCGCAAAGATGATAATTATGAAAATAAATACATAGAAGGGCGTTATGGGGCAGTGCCTTATTTGCAGGAGTTTGAAAAGTATATCACTAACAAAACCAATAATTAACATGGCACGATTGAACAATAAAAAAGCACGCCAAGAAGCAGACCGCGAAGCGCACAAAGCCCAAAAACAACAAAGAAAAAGAGGTGAGGAAAATATAGCACATGATGAGCAAGATGCTGTTTTACAAAAGCGTATTTTAATTGTTTGTGAAGGAACATTAACAGAGCCTTCTTATTTTGAGCAATTTAAGGCGCAAAACGTTACCATAAAAGGTACAGGAACAAATACGCGTACCGTAGTAGAAGAAGCGGCTTTTTGGGATAATGAAGGAGCGTATGACGAAGTTTGGTGTGTGTTTGATAAAGACTCATTCTCAGCCCAACAGTTCAATCAAGCTATCGTAGATGCTCAAATCAAAAAGTTTAAAGTTGCTTTTTCGAATCAATCTTTTGAATATTGGCTTTTACTCCATTTCGAAGACCATCAAGGTGGAAAAATGGACAGAGTTTTATATTATGATAAAATAAACAACTATTTAATGGATTATGGTTTGTCTTATGAAAAAGACCATAAAGAAATTACAAAAAGGATTTTTGAGGAGTTACAAGCTGTTGTACAGACTGATAGAGAGGGTAATAAATTGACACGCCAAGACTTAGCCATCAGACGAGCCAAACGCATACATGAAGACCACAAAACACAAGGCAACTCGCCTGCACAGTCCGAGTCTTGTACTACTGTCTATGAGTTGGTAGAAGAAATTAGGAAATACTTGTAAGTTTCGGAGAACGCTCCAAAACTTGCCTACCCTCCAAAAAATAGCCCCGATAAGATAAAATCTTGTTGGGGCATAATTTTTGATTATTGCATAAAAAAACTTATTTTTGTTCAAAATGTAGAAGCATAGTAGGCAAGGGCAGTACAAAAAAGTATAACTACTTGTTTATGAGCGAATTAGGCACAACCATAAGATTTTTCAGCATATACCATACTCTTGATGAAACCACGCAATACTGAAACGCAGTCCCCCAAAAAAATACGAGGCAAAGGCATAGGACACGAAATATACCCCATGCGTGTGGTGGGTTATTGCGTGCTGTGTGCGGAACTATGGCTCAAAATGCGTCAAGAAATACCTGCCTATCAAACCATTTATTGGTTTTGGATAGCGTTCTTTTTCTTGTATCCGCATATTATTTTTCAAATTTATAGGTATTTCGACTCTCGCAATTCCCTTGAGCGGGCTTGGTTGGTGTTGGATTTGTTTTGGGTGGGGCTTGTCGTGGTGATGATTGATTTCTCGCTTATGCCCACGATGGCACTCATTGTTTATAGCACCGCTACTTGCATAGGCATTGGTGGGCTACGTATGTGGCTACAAGGTATTGGTATTTTTGCCCTTTCACAGCTCTTGATGTGGTTGTTTTGGGGCAAGTTTGAGTTTACCACTACGCCAAGTATTTGGTCGAATATCATTGGTTTTGTGTATATGTTTACGGGCTTCAATGCTTACAACTTTGCGTACTACAGGCGAAGCATTGCCTTCAAAAAGACGCGCATGGAAATAGAAAAGCAGAAATTGGAGATAGCCGAACAGAAAGAGGAAATACAAACTACGCTTGGGTTGGTAGAAATAGAACGCGCCAAATCGGAAAAGCTATTGCTCAATATCTTGCCTGCTGAAACTGCCAAAGAGTTAAAAAATACAGGCTATGCCAAACCTACACACTATGAATTGGTAACGGTATTGTTTACAGATTTTAAGGGCTTTACCAATATTGCAGAAAAATTATCTCCGCAACAAGTTATTGAAGAATTGAACGTGTGTTTTCTTGCCTTCGATGAAATTTGCGAAAGGCACAACCTCGAAAAAATCAAAACTATAGGAGATGCCTATATGTGTGCAGGCGGAATACCTACCCCCAATACTACGAACCCCATAGATGCGGTCAGGGCGGCATTTGAGATGCAAGCATGGATGAAAGAATGGACAAAAGCCAAAACAGACAAAGGGGAAGATGTGTGGGAAATTCGTTTGGGTATTCATTCGGGGAGCATAGTCGCAGGGGTGATAGGCAAGAATAAATTTGCGTATGATATATGGGGCGACACAGTGAATACTGCCGCAAGGCTCGAAAGTAGCGGTGTGGCAGGCAAGATAAATATTTCAGGATTTACGTATCAACTTGTGCAAGATTATTTCAACTGTTCGTATCGCGGGAAAGTAACCGCCAAAAACAAAGGCGAGGTAGATATGTATTTTGTGGATAGCATCAAAGCATAAAAATGAATTATGAAACTAAAACTCGCCTGCTTATTCCTTGCCTGCTTTTGGGTGATAAGTTGCCAAAAAAAGGACAGTGCTACTACGCTTGTCACGCCTGTTGAGGAAACGCTCAACGCCCAAATTAAGAGCGATAATCCCGCCCTCATCAGCACGAGTAACCATACCTTTCAGGTAGAAGTGTTGAGCAAAATGCCCAATCAAGGCATTACAGCAGAAATAACGCTTACCCGCGAAGACAATGGCAGGCAAGTTGCAAAAATTACGCAAAATGTAGCGCAGGCAAGTTCGAGTTTTACGCTTACGGACTTTCCCCTGAACCAAACCTTTGCAGTGGCGCAAGTGAAACTTACCTCCAAAAGCAACGCAAACAATGTTTGGACAGGTAATTTCAAAATCAAAACTTCGGTAGCCTCGCCTGTGAGTGAGGCAGACCCCGCACAGTATGGCACGCCCATGTCCAACGTACCCACTACAGACAAAATGGTGATGTACGAAGTGAATATCAAGGCATTGAGCAATACGGCTAACTTGCAAGGAGTCATCAATCGCTTAGATGAAATAAAGGCGTTGGGCGTAAATGTAATTTGGTTGATGCCCATTCACCCCGTAGGCATACTAAAAACAGTCGGTTCGCCCTATTGCGTGAGAGATTACAAAGGCGTAAATCCTGATTTTGGAACATTGGCAAATATGCGTACCCTCGTAGGCGAGGCGCACAGTCGCGGTATGGCGGTTATCATCGATTGGGTGGCAAATCACACAGCTTGGGATAATCCTTGGATACAATACAAGTCTTGGTATTCGCAAGATGCTTTGGGCAATATCATCATTCCTGCAGGGACGAATTGGCAAGATGTAGCAGATTTGGATTTTGATAATCCTGATATGCGCTTGGCTATGATAAAAGCCCTGAAATATTGGGTACTTGATGCCAATGTTGATGGATTTCGGTGTGATGCGGCGGACTTTGTGCCGTTCAGTTTTTGGAAACAAGCGATAGATTCTTTGAAAAAAATTCCTAATCGTAATTTATTGCTTTTGGCAGAAGGAGCGCGTGCCGACCATTTCAACGCAGGCTTTCAAATGAATTATGGCTGGGATTTTTATGGAGCTATCAAAAATGTATTCCAAAACAACCAAAACGCCACCAATATCTTCACGACACACACCAACGAATACAACGCTATACCCGCAGGAAGCCAAAAATTGCGCTTCACCACGAACCATGACGAGTCGGCTTGGGACGCTACGCCCATGACTATCTTTGGAGGCAAGCAAGGCGCATTGTGCGCTTCGGTCATTACGTCCTTTTTGGGAGGCGTGCCATTGCTCTACAGTAGCCAAGAAGTGGGCAGGCAAGCTACTTTGTCGTTTTTCAACAACGTGCCGATAGATTGGACAGCCAATGCGGATATGCTCGCCACGTACAAAAGCCTATTCACGCTCTATAATGCCTCGAATGCCTTGCGAAAAGGCACTTTAACGACTTACCCCGACAATCATGTCGTTTGTTTCAAGCGCGTTTTCGGGACAGAAGAAATGCTCATTATTGCCAATGTCCGCAATGCCAACTCGACACTAACCTTGCCTACTGCTTTGGCAAATACGAATTGGACAAACGCCCTGACGAACAACGCACAAGCATTGGGAACTTCGATTGCCTTGAGTCCGTATCAATACCTAATCCTTCAAAAATAAGATGACTACTATCCTTTGCCCCTACTGCAACCAAAATGCTACCGCCACTGAAGGCTCTATAGGCTCGCTCCCGCCCA
This sequence comes from Bacteroidota bacterium, assembly GCA_004292795.1. Taxonomy (GTDB): domain Bacteria; phylum Bacteroidota; class Bacteroidia; order Cytophagales; family Microscillaceae; genus RDXI01. The sequence goes on from RDXI01000003.1 coordinate 7,460, forward strand.
CAGGCGGAGATTATGAATGGCAAGAAAGCGACCAAACGCACACCTGCCCACATTGCTCGAACAGCTTCACAACGAGAGTGCGCACAAGCCTCGAAACAGGCAAGTTGCTATTCGTCAATAACTCGCCTAAACCCCAACAAGCAGGGATAGTTTGGTATGCAGTGGCATCTGTCAAAAAGAGCTATTGGGGCGGAGAAGACGAAAAAAGCGTCTATGTTTCTGCCCTTTGTCAAGACGAAGCCACCGCACAAACCCAACTCGAACATGATAGCAAAAAGCATTACGAACCCTTGCAAATCCTGAAAGTTACGCAAGCAGGCTATTTTGACTTGGCAGGCGAGGAAATCATCGAGGCTTCTTATAATAAGGATAGGATACAGTATTTGGATTTGAGTTAAAAAACACCCAAAAAATTTGGAAAGCTCAACATAAACCACGAACTTTGCACTCCTTTTCTAAAACACTTTAAATTTTCCGAATATCATGAAAAAACTCGAGATTATAGGGTTTAAAAGAGCAAATCTCGGCAAGAAAGACGCTCAACAACTACGCTTAGAAGCAAGTGTTCCTTGCGTGTTGTATGGTGGCAAAGAAGTAGCGCACTTTCACGTGCCTATGATTTTGTTCCGCGAGTTAGTTTATACGCCTGAAGCGCATATTGTTATCCTCAATATAGAAGGAGAAATCCGCGAAGCTATGTTGCAAGACATACAATTCCACCCTGTGAATGAAATGATTTTGCACGCCGATTTCTTGGAATTGCACAATGACCGCCCCGTGAAAATAGCCGTTCCTACCAAAGTTACGGGTGTTTCTACAGGCGTACAACAAGGTGGTCGTTTGGTATTGAAAGCCAAGAAAATGACTGTGCGTGCATTGCCCGCCAACCTTCCCGACAGCATCACTGTAGATATTACAGGGCTTGAGTTGGGCAAATCTATCAAAGTGAAAGACCTTACAGTAGAAGGTTTCGAAATCATGGACGCGCCTAACAACGCTGTATTGAGCATCGAAGTTCCTCGTGGCTTGAAAGGCAAACAACAAGCATAATCCCTTGCTGTGATAAAAAAACAAAAACCTCTTGCTTGCGAGAGGTTTTTTTGTTTTATTTGCGAAAACTCTTGTGTGCGAGAGTTTGTAGGTCTTATACTAATACTAAAATAACTCTTAACTTGCGTAAAAAATACCACAGAGGTACGGAGAACCACAGAGCTACACAAAGAACTCAGTGTTTCTTAGTACTTCTCTGTATCTCCGTGTTAAGTTTTTGGCGCATTTTAAATTTTATTTTGGTATAAAATAATCCTTAACTTGCGTACAACACTTTACCACAAGAACACAAGAAAAAAAGGTAAAAGTAAGCTTCGTGACCTTGTGTCCTTGTGGTTAATACGCATTTTAAATCTTATTTTAGTATTATTTGTGAAAAAAAATATGCGAAAACTTACTTTCCTACTCCTTTGGGTATGCTTGCCTACCCTTGCCTGCGCCCAAACACGAACAGACGCTTGGATACGTGACAGCATTGCGTTGGCAAAACGCTTTGATGATATATCGAGGTATAATACAAAGCCTGATAGCATCAGGTACTATGCGCAAGAAGCCCTCCGAGTAGCCGAGTCTATGAACTATGCACATGGAAAGGCTATGGCGCACTGCTATTTGGGGCTTGCGGCAGAGAAAATAGGCTATTACCCTTTGGCAGAGGCAGAATATCTAAAACGCCTCCAAATACGCCAAACGCAACCTGAAAAAAATACTATGCAACTTATTTGGGCGTATTTGGATTTGGCAAACTTATATAATGACTTAGGTAAAGAAAAGGAGTTTATGGAAATGTACAAACAGGTTATGAAACTTACTCCTAAACTCCCATTTCACATACATACTTATAATTTGATAGATGGTATGCATCAACGTGCTATCAGTTTTTATAGCAACAAACAACAACTCGAAAAACAACAAGAATTTCACAAGGAACGCATCAAAATCGCCTTACAATACCAAAAAAAGGCTTTACCTCCAGATGTATTACCCGCTTTGTACGTAGAAAATGACCGCATTTGCCAAGCCAAAACGTATATGTATAAGCAAAAGAAACAAGATATACGCAAGGTATTGGACGAAAGAATGAAAAATGCTCCTAACCTAAAGGTAGAAGCAGAAGGTTTTGCCTATCGTATGATAATGTCAGATGCCCAAGCAACTAACAACACAGCACATATTAAAAAAGTATATCAATATGCCCAAAAACGCTTTATGTCTATAGGGCAATATGAAGAATATATCAGGACTTCTCTGAAGGCATACGCAACGTTGGAGGACTTATTGGACAAGTTCCAAGCATTGGAAGACATCATGGCACTTGTGCAGAAGCACAACCTTACTGCACACGCTTATCGCTTTCCTGCCAACTACAATGCGTGGCTACACATAGCCATCAAAAGCCCCACTCAAGAAAAAGAAAAGGCGATTGTGTTCTTGAAAAAATGGCAAAAGAAACAAAACGGAATTTCCCAAAAGGTATGGGCAGACGAAGCCTTAAGTGCTTTAGGCAGTAAGTAAGTCCTCGTTCATCTCGGCTATGTAGGCAAGGACATCTTCGCGTCCACGTCCATCTTCGGCAGAGGTAAGAAAATTCATAGGCAACTCCTCCCACGTTTCGAGCAAAGTGCCATAATAACGCGCAAGGTTAGAGTTGATTTGATTATTCGAGAGTTTGTCCGCTTTCGTGAAGCAGATAGCAAACGGAATTTCTTTCTCGCCCAAAAACTGTAGGAAAGAAAGGTCTATTTTTTGAGGCTCAAGGCGTAGGTCTATCAACACAAACAAACAGCTAAGTTCCTTGCGTTGTAAAATATAATTTTGTATCATTTTCCCAAAGCCCGTTCTTTGCGTTTGGCTCGCCTTCGCAAAGCCATAACCGGGCAAATCGACCAAATACCATTTATCATTTACCACAAAATGATTGATAAGTTGGGTTTTGCCGGGGGTTTGAGATGTTTTAGCCAATGTTTTCACGCCTACCAAACGATTGATAAGCGAGGACTTGCCTACGTTTGACCTGCCAATGAAAGCGTATTCAGGCAAGCCATCTTCAGGACATTCTATATATTTAGCACTACTTTTGACGAATTTTGCAGACTTGATATTCATAGTGCAAAGTTAGCATTTATCTATCAGATAACCAATACTTTACCCAAAATTTCGTTTTTCCCCAGCTTGTATAATCTTTGTAAGGCGACAAGGGAGATTGCGCAAAAAGTCTGTAAAAATACTTGCCTACCCCTGCCTTGCCTGCCATGTGGCGTAGCCAAAGCTCCCGCAAATAATGCGTTAAAGCAGGTTCGGGATATGCTTTGTATTGGGCATTGGCTTGTTGAATTTTGCATAGCCAAGCATCTATATTTTGTAGGTAGGCAAGGGTAGGTGTTTCGGGTGCGGAGCGTGTGAGTGCATAGTGCATTTCAAGTTCTTGTTCGGTAGGCAAGATGCCTATTTTCTGTAATTGTTGTGCGTAAATTGTCAGCGTAGTCGCTTTCATTCCTTGCGCATATTGTTGCGTGATTTGGTGGGTATGTTCGCGCCTTTTTGTCAAAACTTGCGGTAAATTCACGATTTTTCCAAACTTTTGTAGCGCAATCCAAAGCGCGTAATCTTCTGCATGCAGATATTTTTTTTCATACAAAAGCGCGTTTTTTTTCAATACACTATTTCGCATTATCACGCTTGAATGTAGGAAAGGACAACGAAACAACAACGCCACGTGTAGCTCCTCATCTTCCACAGGATTTTTAGAAATTTCTTCTACATCATTGCCAAAAGAAACAAACCAACTCCCACACAATACCACATCTTCGTGCTTGTCCATGTACGTCACTTGCGTTTTGAGCCTATCCAAAAACATCAAATCGTCAGCATCAAGACGCGCTATGTATTTTGTGTTGATACGCTCCAAACCTCGATTAAGTGTATGTATCAAACCCTTATTTTCTTCATTTTTCAAAAGCGTAACAAATTCATTTTGCCAACTCTGCAAGTAGGCAAGACTTCCATCAGTCGAGCCATCATCAATCACCAAAACAGCGAAACTATATTTTTGCAAACACGCCTCTATATTTTGCACCAAAGCAGGCAAGTAGGCGAGTGCGTTGTAGCAAGGAATAAGCAACGTAACATCAAGTTTTTCCATACAAACAAGCTATAAAAAATCTAATTTTATGCCCAAAACCTTTGATATGTTTTGTTTTAGTGCGTAATTTGTAATAATTAAGCCATAAAAATACACTCAACTTGTTTTGTTGGTGCATATATTCCACAAAAAGTTTGTCTATCACAGCATCAAACCTTGCCTGCTCGAAGATGTGTTTTTGATGATTGTACTGCACGATTTTATTCAGAACTTGCCGTATGTGAGAAGCCTTGCCTACGTACTTTTGCATACAAAAATCAATAAAAATGCCTATTTCTTCGATGGGCAAAATGGGAATTTTAGTAGCTATGTGTTCAGTTATCATAGTTTTTAACAATGCTGTTTGTGCTTCTTTGTATTGGGCAGAAATGCCTGTTTTTTCGTGTATTCTAAAATGCACCAATGCCTCTGGAATCGTATAAAATTTCGCACCTGCATTTACCAAATCATACCAAAACTTAGTATCTTGTGCCACAAAATAATGGCTGTCGTATTTTATTTCAAAATTTTCTATTGTTTTTTTACGCACCATAGCACTACTATTCACTATAATAGACTTAGCAAAAAAGAAATTGAACGCCAAACTTTCATTATCTACTGCAAAATAATTACAAAAATCAGGCAGTTTATGGGCATAAATTTTATACACAAAACTCCCACAAACATCAACATCAGAATTATTTTCTAAAAACTCAACTTGCCTACCCAATCTATGAGGCAATGCCACATCATCACTATCCAAATTCGCTATGTACTCGCCTGTAGCAAGCGCAAGCAAGCGGTTTCGAGTAGAAGGCAAGCCTTCTTTTTTTTCGTTTTTGTATAAAAAAATCCTGTTATCTTGTTGCGCTATTTGTTGCGCTATTACAAACGTATTATCTGTTGAGCCATCGTCTATCATAATCAACTCAAAATGCGGGTACGTTTGCGCCAAAATACTTTCGACTGCCTCTTGCAAATATATTTCGTTGTTGTGAATAGGCATCAACACACTTACTTTCGGACTGTTTGCCATACAGCGTATTTATTTTTTTCTGAATTTAGCAGACAAAACGCCATAACGTTCTGTTTTGTCTTCGTGGTTGTAAGGTATATTTTCGGTGATGCTTTCGTACATACCATTTGCCTTTTTTTCAAAATGGCGTTCTTCCAACAATTCAAAATTGGCAGGAAACATTTTGATAATATCAAAACTATACGAAATAGGCTCGCATACTGTAGGCTTGTGGTTCAGGTCAGTAATAAGCAAAAACAAGCCACCAATTTTCAATACACGCTCAATTTCGAGGATAGTATTTTCCAAAGCGTCCACATGGTCGAGGGAATTAAAGCTACACACCACATCAAAATATCGATTGGGAAAAGGTATATGTTCGCTGTTGGCTATCACATATTGCATTTTGTGTTGGTTCGCGCCTATTTGCAAATATTCACTCACAAGCGGGTCTAAGCCCACACGCTCCGAAGCCACATCTGCCCATTCCAAACTGCCACACGGACCACAACCAATGTCCAATATTTTTTTATCCTTGTAAAAATCCATACTTAGCCCAAAATGTGTAGTATAGAAATGGGCGTAATGCTCGTTGGGCAAAGTGCCTTGTTCTGCTTTTTTTCTACGCCAATAGCGCATTTCCGCTTCGCCTTTGCTCACTTGGTCAAGCCCAAGCAGGTACTTTGTTTTTCGGACAGCGCGTTGAAAAATATTCATAATCGAGTCTATTTTGTTTTTTGTAATATTAAGGTAAAGCCATTTTTGACATATCTACGGAAACCTATATTGTAGCAAAAACGTTGCCATCTGTAATACAATGTATTGATAAGCTTGTTGTGGATAAAAAAACGATAGAGGTCAAAAGGCAGTTCTATGAACCGATACACTTCTTCGCGTACTTCGTATTTTTGCGAAACAGGAGGGCGTGTATAGTTGTTAGCATCTTTGCGGGTAAGGTATTTTTTGAAAACGGCAGGCGAGTAGGGCTTGATGTGCGACAAATCGTCATAAAAAATATCGGACAACAAAGGCGCGGAAATCACCAAATAACCGCCTTCTTTCAAACATCTATCACATTCTTTCAGAAATTCGTACAGCGTTTCAGGTGATAAATGCTCCACAATATGGCTCGCGTGAATCATATCAAAGAATTGGGTAGGGTAGGGGAGGGCAGGCAAGTTGCCAAGCGAAACGTGGGGATAGTTTTTGGATAAGGCATCGACTGTAGCAGGGTTGCCGTCCAGCATATAAATATCTGTGCGTTTCAAACTTTGCGCAAAACTCGCCTCGCCTGCCCCCACGTCCAAAACTACAGACTGCGGGTGCAAATACTTTTCGGCAAGGGCAAAAAAGGGCAAACGACTATAAGTGGCGTAGGCTTGTACGCTTCGTAGGAAAGACATAAATCAAAAATTACGTTGCCAAAAACTTGTTTGCCAAAAGCGCGTAGAAGTGTGCGTGTAGGGTCCAAGTCCCCAAAAATGCGTGCTTTTCCAATGGAGCGCGTCAAGGGTGTGATGAGCGTAGGCATAATCCGCTCTTTCGGCATTATCCAAAATGAGAAAACCGTTTTTTTTCAACTTCGAAATGGCGTGCATCACACACGCATTGCGCGACCTGCCATCTACCAAAATCATATCAAAACGCTCATCAGGATAGGCTTCGATACTTTGGGCGTATTTTTCGAAAGAGTAATGCCTGCAATCGGGCATATAATACGAAACATAATCGGTAGGGTTGGTATGCGTTTTTTGGTCATAGTCGGTTATAGGCACAGGCAAGATAACTTGATTTTCATAATTCGCCAAGCCTTTGCTCGACAACAGCGCGTTTACTTTCTCAAACCACGCAGGATTATGCTCTACGGACATGATTTTCTGCACATTTTGCGCAAAAAAGAGCGTAGAGCCACCCATACCAAACTCAAAAACGTGCATTTCGGGCTTCATAATCTTTTGCAAAAAACGAAAAGCCTGAAAATTTATCCAAGGCAATTCATCTTCCAAAGCCGTTTTGTTGATGCTCTTTCGGTAAGACTCTTTGAACCGATAATGGTCAAAAAATTGAATAATTTTTTGATTGAGGCGGTTTGTTATTCCCATGTGAAATCTGTAAAAACAATGCTTTCTTGGTAATTTTGTATAGAACTTTCGGGGTAATATTTCCCTTCGGCTACTTGTATTTGGTAGGCATCTTGTATCCAATCCAATTTTTCGAAAGGCGTTTCTACTAAGATGTTGAGCAAATACGTTTGTGCAGAGAGTGCGACTTTAGGCAAGACGCAATCGAAATAACCCGCAGGCGAGGTTGTTTGATAGGTTTTGTTCAATAGCTTCGTCCAGAGCAAAATTTTCGCATTGCCGTTCATTTCCTTGAATTTCAGGGCTACCGACACTTGCGAGAAAGCTTGCCCCGCTTCGTAGTGTAGCCTGATTTTAAGGGGCTTGCCTGTAGTGGCGAAAGGAATAGGCTCGCCTGCTTCGTTGAGTAGCTCTATCTTGTGGAGCAAAAACTGTGCGTGTCGTTGTCGGTCTTGCCTGTCCGCCAAGTTCGTTTCGGTCAGGTAGGCAAGCGTATTTTGTTGATAATATTGAATGGCACTTTGCACATGGGGCGTACACATTGCCATCTCGCCCTGTTGTAATACTACAGCTTTGTGGCACATATTTTCTATGAGTCCTAACTGGTGTGAAACAATGAGAGCAGTCTTGCCTTCATGCGCCAAGTTATGCAACTTACCAAGGCATTTTTTCTGAAATTCCAAATCACCCACCGCTAACACCTCATCTACCACAATAATATCATTGCGCAAATGCGCCGCTACTGCGAAGGCAAGCCTTACATACATACCCGAACTATACCGCTTCACAGGCGTATCCAAGTATGCCTCGATGCCCGAAAAAGCGATAATTTCATCTAATTGCGCCTTAATTTCGCGCTTCGTCATACCCAAAATAGCCCCATTCAGCAAAATATTTTCCTTGCCTGTCAGTTCGGGGTGAAAGCCCGTTCCGACTTCGAGCAAGCTACTCATTCTGCCCTTTATCCAAACATTGCCTTTTGTGGGTGTAGTAATTCTGGATAATATTTTCAAAAGTGTGGACTTACCCGAACCATTCTTGCCTATGATGCCCACCGTTTCGCCTTGTTTGATGTCTAAGTTGATGTCTTGCAACGCCCACCTAAAAGTAGGCAAGGCTTGGTTTTTGTGTGCCAAACCCCGCCACCAATGTAGCAAATCTTCTTTGAGCGAATAATAATTCGTAGTACCCAATCGATATTTTTTCCAAATATGCTCTATGCGTATCGCAACATCAGACATGGGTTATATTCTCACGATTTTTCTTGTCCAAAAACGATTTCCTTCTCTCAAATGCAAGATATACACGCCAGCAGGCAAGCGTTGCATATTTATCGAGTTTTTGCGCTCTTTGAGGTCGCCTTGCAAAACGTTCTTGCCTGTTAGGTCAGTGAAGTTATAACTTGCCTCCGTAGGCGAGCCTTCAAACTCTACAAACAAGTGATGCGCAGTAGGGTTTGGATAAATTTTGAAAGTATAAGAAGCAGGCAAGGGCGGTTCATTGGCAGTGGGCTGTTCCACAATGATAGTTTGCGTTACGATTTTGCCACAGCCCAACGCATTTTTGGCTTGGAACGTTACCGTATAAACGCCTTCGTTTTTGAAGGTATAGGTAGGCGAGGCAAGCATACTATATTCGCCTGTACCGAAATTCCACAAATAACTAACCGCGCCTGTAGTTGCATTCGTGAATTTGACAGTCAAGGGCGCGGGACCCGTGAGAACAGAGGTTTGAAACAAGGTATTCGGGCTTGCCAATATGGTTATGTTGGTTAGTTTTTCACTTGTGCAACCCAATGTATTCCGCACCGATAGCTTGACCTTGTACGTACCCATAGAAGAAAAAGCGTAAACGGGTTCTCTTTGATTGGAAGTAGCCACTACGCTCACGCCATCAGGTGCGTAGAATGTCCATTGCCAGCCCGTAAGCTCGCCTATACTGCCCACAGGCAAGGAACTTTTGTCCGTAAATTTGATAGGCACACTCAAACAAGGCGAAGAATAGCCAAAATCAGCGATAGGTTTGGCAGTAGGCAAGATGCTTATTTGTTTGGATGATGAACTCGAACAGCCTGTTTCATCTGTAACAACTAAGGTTACGGTAAATACATCGGCAATACCGTATATTTTGGTGTACGTAGTGGCGGTATAAGGCGAAGCTATCCAACGTGTGCCATCACCAAAAAACCATGTGCGGCTTCTTATCTCGCCTCCCAATGCCTTATCAAAGTCGGTTAGGTCGCTCAAATCCTCGAATACTACTGCATTGGTAGCACAATCTATACTCTTTACTCGAAAATCTACTACAGGGCGCGAACTGATGCGGATTTGTTTTTCTATGCTGTTTGTGCAGTCCGTATTGTTGTTTACAGTGAGCGAAACTGTGTATTTGCCCGGTTGTGCGTAGGTATGCGCAACCTCCCTATTGCTCGAAGTCTGCCCATCTCCAAATTTCCATTCCCAACTTGTTACATTGCTTTCCAAGCCCCTGCTTAAATTATTAAATATAGTGGGTTGTCCCAAACATTGCCCATCAATACTGAATTCGCCAATCATGGCTTGTTTTATCAGAATATCGTCTGCATAAGTATAAAGTGGTAGCCCAAGTCCATCAAAAACAGTGAGGTTTACATTCTGTACGCCTGCTTGCAAAAATATAGCAGATGTATTTTGTGAAGTGCTTGTGGAAGGCACTGCATTACAAAGGTTTGGAAACTTCAATCTGACAAGTTGGTTATTGTCTGCAACAGGAATCACTCGATTGACGGCAAAGTAATAATATTCTGAATTATACTTGACCATAGCAGAACAAGTTGTGGCATAGCTGGCGTTTAGTGCCTTGCCTACTACACCAAAATTACCCATATTAGTAACGGTAGGCGTGTTGAGCATACTATCCCCAAAGTTTACCCTAAATACTTGCCCCAAGTCAGAAGTTACGATGGCTACATAATTTTTCCCATCTAAAAATAACTCAACGCCAAATAAAGTCACAGGACTAGGTACAATAGCTGTACCTGTGAATATATTGATGGTATTCGGAAATAGAGAAGTAAAATTAGTAACAATCGTGGGTGTATTGGTAATAGAAGTGCCAAAATTCAACAATACCAAACGATTGGCGGTATCTCCTCCTCCTCCCCACAAGCCATACAAAGTATCACCTTGCCTTATCAGGTTAAGCTCGCCCTGAAAAGAAGGAAGCCCCGTATCGAAGGCATACACCAACGAACAATCATTTGTAATCGCACTGCCAAAGTCCAATAAAGTTAAGCGTCTTTTGTTTGGTGAACCCACCAAAACATTATGCACAAGCACATAATACCTGCCATTTTCTTTGATGATTTCCATACCTTGCCCCGCATCTATAGGCAAACCTTCTGCAATAGAGGTTGCGGTAGGTGTGTTGTTATCCAAGTTTGCGCCAAAATCTATCTTGACAAGGCGTGGTTGCCCTGCTGTAATGGTAATATTAGTAACAAGTCCTATCCAATTATTGCCTTGTTTGAAAACTTTGATGCCCCTTGATGCAAAAAATAAATTGTTGATATTCCCCAATGATTTGTACGTGGGAATATTATCTAAGCTATTGCCAAAATCCGCTCTTATCAAAAAGCCATTGCCACGATTGGGGATAAAGCCATACCAATTCTCACCATCAAAAACTACTTCAATGCTTTCGGGGCGGTGTACTTCGTTTTGTACTTGCGTATCATTGATGCCTGTTGAAACCAACGAAGCTTGGGGCGTTTGGAGCAAATCGCCTGTGCAAAAATCCCACGAGAAGCTAACCGTTCCATCAAAAGGAGGCTGTGGCGCGTTGAAAGGCACAACTTGATAAGGGCATACTTCCGCAAGAGGTGTTAAATCTTGGGCAAAGGCGTTGGGCAAGACGCAATAAATGAGGGTAAGAAATACAATAGCTTTTTTCATAGAACAATCGTTTTGACAAAACAAAAGTACGCAAATAATCTGACCACACAAAGTTTTTAGCACAAAAAAACTTGCCTACTCCGCACAGGGTAGGCAAGTTTGGGATTTTTTCAGCAACTAACGATTGGAGAAGAACTCGTAATAGCCTCGCATACCGTTTTTGGTAATGCCTCCTATATACACCCTGCCTGTACTCGTGCTAATGACGCGCTCCACTTCTTCAGGCGTTTTGACAGGTTGGCGGTTTACGTTGGTGATTATAAAACCCTCTTGCATACCCAAGTTAGCCAAAAGCCCACGCCTAAGCCTCACAATGCGCACCCCTTCTTCGATGCCGAGTTTCTCTTTTTCTACCTTTGGCACTTGCTGGAGGTCTGCCCCTAATTTTTGTGAGGAGAAAGTCTCGCTCTTGAGCATCGCGGTTGTGCCTTCGCTGTTCGTGAGGGTTACGGAAACGTCTTGCGTTTGTTTGCCTCGTAGGTAAGTTATCGTGATTTTGTCATTGGGGCGATAATAACTCATCACTTCATCATACGTTGCCTTGCCTGCAAGGACATTATTGTTGATTTTGAGAATCACATCTCCCACTTTTAAGCCCGCTTTTTCGGCTTGGCTCGATGGTTCTACATCAAGCACCACCACACCGTCATACTTCTCTAACGTAAGTCCAAAATCTTCTACACGTTTGTTGTCTATCTCGGCTACAGTCAAGCCACTGAAGGCTTTTTGTACTTCGCCATATTGCAAGATGTCATTGAAAATCTTGCCTACCACATCAATAGGAACGGCAAAACCATAGCCTGTATAAGAACCTGTGCGCGACAAAATGGCGGTATTGATGCCCACCAACTCGCCTTTGCTATTGACCAATGCCCCGCCACTATTCCCAGGGTTGATAGCCGCGTCTGTTTGGATAAAGGACTCAAGCGGAAACTGTCCGCCCAAAAGTTCTATGTTTCTTCCCTTCGCGCTTACGATGCCCGCCGTAACGGTGGAGGTAAGGTTGAAAGGATTGCCCACTGCGATAACCCACTCGCCTACTTGCAAATCTTTCGCACTGCCACGTTTGATAGCAGGCAAGTTTTTTGCCTCTATCTTGATGATAGCAAGGTCTGCCGAAGGGTCTGTGCCTATGATTTTGGCTTCGTAGGATTTCTTTTGGTGAATGACCTCTATCTTGTCCGCGTCTTCTATCACGTGGTTGTTCGTGACTATGTAGCCATCTGCCGTAAAGATAACCCCCGAACCCGAACTTGCCTGCTGTCTGCCTCCTCCGCCAAAGTACAAATCAAACAAGTTCATACTTTCGCGTCCTTGTGTGGTGGTTTTGATGAATACCACGCTGGGCGTGCTGAGGGCTGACGCTTGCACGAAGTCGCCACTCGCCATAGCTCCTCCATGTTTGGTAAGGGTAGCAAAGTTCCTGCTTTGTTCTTCTACAAAGGGCGTTTCCGCGCTGTGTCGGGCAGGCGAGCTGAATAAATGAAAACTGTACGCGCCCAATATGCCCGCTACGAAGGCAATAAGGGCATTTTTCCAAAGGTTTTGCATTGAGAGTTGAGAGATGAAAGTTGAGAGATGAAAGTTAAGAGTTGGTTATTTAGGTAGGCATTTGATTTATCAAATGCTTGTATTTCGAATTCACAGCATACAAAGATAAGTCCTTTTTTTTTTTTTTTTTTTACGCTACGCGCTAAATTTCCTTTTTCGGTTGGCAATCCGCTTGCGGTTGTCAAGCCGAAAAAGGGCGCGGTTCTCGGATTGCCAACTGAGTCGCTAAAAAAGTGGTTTCGCCTGTTTCTCGGATTGACAACCGCAAGCGGATTGCCAACCGAAAAAAACAAAAAAAACAGTTTGCAGATTGTATATATAAAATACTGATTTTCAATTATTTAAATTTAATATGGTGTTTCCAAAAAACTTGTGGAGAATCAGGTTGCAACCCCTACGCTACGCAACAAAACAAAACCACAAAAAATGGCAATATGTAGGGGCAACCCTTGTGGTTGCCCTTGTAAACAACACAAATTTTCATTTAAAATAAACATTTGTGTACGAAAAATGGCAATATGTAGGGGCAACCCTTGTGGTTGCCCTTGTAAACAACACAAATTTTCATTTAAAACAAACATTTGTGTACGAAAAAGGGCAACCACAAGGGTTGCCCCTACAAATGTATCGCTAACCTGCTATTCCCCCTCTCCTTCCTACATTATTTGAATGATATATGCTAAGTTTCTTTTAGCCATTTGTGTATGAGGGTGTTCTTCTCCTAAAACCTCCTGCCATATTTGATAGGCTTGTGCTACTAATGACTTTGCTTTGTCATATTCTTGCATATTAAAATATAATGTGCCTATATTATAGACAGAACCGATTGTATTAGGGTGTTTTTCACCTAACACTTCTTTAAATATTTGTAAAGCCTGTTCATGTAAAGGTAAAGCTTTGGCATAATTATTTTGATTTTGATATAACAAAGCTATATTATCCAAAGAAGATGCTGTATCAGGATGTTTTTCGCCTAATACTTCTTTCCGTATTTGCAAAGATTGTTCATACAAAGGCAGGGCTTGAGCGTAATCACCTTGCTTAGCATATACACCTGCTATATTATGCAAAGATAATGCTATATAAGGATGTTTTTCTCCTAATACTTCTTTCCATATTTGCAAAACTTCTTTATACAAAGGCAAGGCTTTAGTATAATCGCCTTGATTTTGATATAACGTAGCTATATTATGCAAAGAAAATATTGTATCAGGGTGTTTTTCTCCTAATACTTCTTTCCATATTTGCAAAGCCTGTTCATACAAAGGCAAGGCTTTTGCATTGTTGCCTTGATTGTAATATAATGTGGCTATATTATTCAAAGATTGTGCTGTATCAGGGTGTTTTTCTCCTAATACCTCTTTACGTATTTGCAAAGCCTGTTCATACAAAGGCAAGGCTTTGGCATAGTGTCCTTGATTTTGATATAACAAAGCTATATTATTCAAAGATAGTGCTGTATGAGGGTGTTTTTCTCCTAAATTTTTTTTTCGTATTTGCAAAGCCTGTTCAAATAAAGGTAGGGCTTTGGCATAATCACTACTTGTAACATATAAAAAACCTATTTGATTTTGTAAATAAGCTTTGTTTTCGAAGTCGTTTTGATAATCTATATGTTGTAACAAAGACTCCCCATAGCTTACAAGTCCTTTTGCTTGCAAGGGATTGGCTATTACTTCATCTGAAGTTAATAACTCGCCTATAGTATCATGCAAAATAGCACAATCTTTATAAGTAGGCTCATACTTTTGCAAAATAAGCAGTTGTATAAGGCGGTGCATTTGTACGGCTTCATTATCTATCAAAGAAATCCAACCTTTTTTGGCTAAATCTTCTAATACTTGGCGGTACATTTCTATTTCCTCACTTGCTGACCGTAAAATTAAAACTATAGGCAAGGGTTCAGTAGGCAAGACTGCTATTTGTTTGAGTAGATGCAAGGCTTCAGTAGGCAAGGCATCAAACATAAACACACGCAAAAGGTAGGTGTAGAGTTGTATTTCCTTTTTGCTGTGTGCAGTCTGCACCATTCTTTGTAGCACTTGGTCGTCTATGGCTTTGGCGCGTATCTTGTCGGCAAAGTCGGCTATGCTGTGCAGTCCTGTATGCGCTTGGTAGTTCTTGGCGAGTATCTCGGTCATCAAAGTATGGTAACCTATTTCTTGCAAAAGGGCTTTTAGTTCCGTTTCGTCTATGTCCTTGCCTGTGCAGTACATTCGGAAAAGAGCCATTGCCTCCTCTTCCGAGAGCGTGTCTAAATCCATAGCTGTAAAGCCCGCTACTTGCTCGCGTGAGGTAAAAAGCACGCGCCAATGCTTAGAAAAAGGAAAGTCAGCCAAGATATTATAGGCTTCTTCGTGGGTGTCTTGTTGGTAGTTGTCCAATACCAATAAGTTTTTGCCTGTGAGTTTAGCCAATTTATATATCATCATTTCAAAACGTTGCGCAGGCGTTTCGTTCTGAAAAGTCAATCCTAATTCCATTCTTAAAATGGCATTATCTACAAAGGCATCAATAGGTTTGCCTGTCTGTTCGAGCCAGACGATATGGTCATACAAACCTTCGTGTTGTTTGATGTACTCACGCGCAAGGGTAGTCTTGCCTATTCCGCCCAAGCCATTCACGACTACAGTAGGCAAGTTTTGTTGCAAGTGTGCGTGCATATCTTCGAGTTCCTTTTTCCTGCCTATGAACTTAGATTCATACACAAACTTGGTCAAGAAAATCGTGGCTTCCTTCTTTTCCTCATCAGGCAAGGACGTTTTGATATATTCTTTTTGTGCGTTTAAGAATACCTCTAACTGCTGTGCAAAGTGTCTGTTTGTTTCACCTGCTACAAAGCGGTCTTCTAAGTCTTTGAGTTGAAACATTACTGCACTTGTGGCGTTATTTTTATCTATGTTTTTGTGCATCAACCTAAAGAAGTTGGCGTATTGGGCTTTTTCGATAAAGTGGTGGGCTTGTTCGAGGGCTGTCATGGGGAGTGATTGAGTGAATGAGTAATTGAGTGGGAGAGTGATTGAGTGAATGAGTGGTTGTTTGGAAACGGTGTGCTAATATAGGTATCTTTTTAGACTTTGCACGTCTTTTTTTTAGAATTAAAAAGTTCGTACTTGCCTTCAATACGCACCTATCAACCCAAAAAAGGCTTCATTGCCAAAGGAGGCAAGACATGATGCACTGCCCCGCGCTTGATAGCCTCGCGTGGCATACCAAACACCACACAAGAAGCCTCGTCTTGGGCTATCGTGAGGCTACCCGCTTCGTATAGTTGCTCCATACCTTGCGCCCCATCACTGCCCATACCTGTTAGCAAAATGCCTGTAGCTTTATTTTGGTAAATACGCGCCACCGAACCAAAAAGCGCGTCAATCGAAGGCGCGTTGTACGCCGAAAAAATGTCTTGTGTGTAAGCAAAAAAGACTTCATTCTTGCCTACTTCCTTTTGCAAAACCATATTGCCATCAGCAGGCAAGAGATAAATATGTCTTGCCTCTACTGTAATGCCCTCCACCGCCACCAAAATAGGCAAGTGCAAGGTTTCTTGCAATCGTTTGGCGAAAGATTGTGCAAAAGCGGGCGGAATGTGCTGTGCTATCACAATGGGCGTGATGAAGTGGGCAGGCAAGAGGCTTAGCAAGTATTCTATCACACTTGTTCCGCCTGTTGATGCCCCTATCACTACGATTTGCGTAGGCGAGTTGCGAGTCGGTAGGGGAGTAGGCGAGGTAAAAGAAGCATTTTTTCGCTCCTTCGAAGTGATTTCCTTAAGCTTTTGTACTAAATTTCCCGCTTGTTCGCGCATTTTGGAATTGAGCATACCCGCAGGTTTCAGCATAAAATCTATCGCGCCTGCTTGCATTGCCTCCCAAATACTTTCCGAATTTTCGGGGTTTTGCGCAGTCAGTAGCAGGATAGGGCAGGGGCAGTGCGTCATAATTTGGCGCGTAGCATACACGCCATCGAAGTCGGGCATTATCAAATCCAACAACACCGCATCAGGTTTTTGCGCTTGAGTGATTTGCCACGCCTCTTCGCCATTCGAGGCTGTTCCCACAATCTCGATGCTCGCCTCCGAAGCCAGCATATCGCACAGAAGCAAGCGCATAAAAGCCGAGTCATCAGCCAACACTACCCTAATCTTGTCTGCCTCAACCATTTTTCAGTTCTTGAATAATGCGGTCTCTTTCTTTCAACTGTTCTTGGAGTTCGGTTTGTAGGCGTTGCAAACGGCTCGATGCCTTCGCTTCTACTTCGCGGATACGGTTCACCACATCTCGCTTGCTCATTTGTAGCTCTTTGAGTTGTTCGTGGATTTGGCGTTCTTGCTCCTTTTGTTTGGTAATTTCATAGCCAATAGAAGAGATTTTGAGTATCTTTCCATCTTTGTTGAAAAGCGGATAAATCACTTCGTACATCCAGAATTTTTGCCCTGTCTTGTTGAAGCGTACAAACTCGCCTGACAAAATATTGCCCTGCAAGATACTTTGCCAATCAGTCAAAACTTTGGTGTCATTGGCACGCATACCAAGCAACATACTAAAGTGTTGGTTCATCAATTCGCTCAAATGATAGCCCGACAAATTCAACAAGTTTTCGTTCACACGAATAAAGTTGCCACGCATATCGAAGTCCATCATCATAAACACCGAGTCTAAGGCTTGCAACTGACGCTCCATTTCATACGAATTGCGTGCCATGAGTTCTTGCGCAGTAGTAACCTCTTCCAAACTTTGGCGCGTTTCTTCTTCTTGTTCTTGCAAACGAAGCGCGAGGGCTTGCGACTCATCAAGAAGGCGTTTTGTTTCTTCATCTATTTGAATACGCACAATCGTAGCCGCGATACTGTCCGCTATCCTTTGCATAAATTCTATCTGTCGGTGTTCGAAAGTTTGTAAATGCGCAAACTCCAAAACGCCTACTACAGTGCCGTCTGTGATAAGAGGCACGACCAAAATGCTTTTAGGTTGCGCCCCGCCCAAGCCCGAACTAATCTCGGCATAGTCGTATGGAATATCTGTGATATGCACAATGTCTTTCTCGCGCCACACACGCCCCACGAGTCCCTCGCCTATTTCTACTTCTTTGATGATGTACTTTTGGCGCGAGAAGGCATAACTTGCCCGCATTTCCATCATGTTTTTGTGGGCATTGTAGGCAAAAACTCCGCCCTGCGTAACTTCGCCATACCTCACAAGTTCCGCTATCAATATTTCATAAAAATCTACATCTCGGTTTCGCTCCCGCAAAATCTCGCCCATCAACGCAAAGCCTTCGTTGAACCAGTTTCTTTCGTTGGTTTCTTCTACAATTTGTTTCAAGCTAAGGCGCATTTTGGTAACCTCATTGCCTATTGCTCCCTTGCCACCAAAAGGGCGTATTTCTGTGTCAAACTTACCCGAACCTACTTCAATCGCCAAACCCTTCAAACGTGTGAACACACCGTTGAGTTTTTCGGTAGTTTCAGCTATAGGCATCAACTCTACAATTTTGGTGGGTGTAATTTTAGGAAAGTTTCCTTGTGTGAAGTCTTGCAAATAGGTATTCAGGCGGTTTATGTTTCCTATCATACGATTGTAGATAAGCACAATACTCAAACTACCAATCAACATAATGGCTAATACTAAGGCAAAAACAGTATAAAAAATCCAATCGCGCATTTGGTTCAGGGCATTGCTACCGCTCTGAAACGTAACTTCCTTATCCAAAAACAAGGCGTTGATGCTTTTTTGTACGCGCTCCACCTGCACGTCAAACTCTCGTTCTGCCTTTGCAAGAGTAGTTTCTTTCGTTAGTCCTTTGCGCCAATAGGCTTCCAGCGTGCTTATTTGTTCGCGCATATCGTTCACTTTGTCAATCAGGCGTGCATCTTGGATAGCATATATCAAATTTTTCAAAGAGTCTTGATAAGGGAAAATGCGCTCTTTCCAAATGCCCTCCGCCACCATTTTCGTAGCCTCGCGCTTGAAGAGCCAATATTGTGCATTGACATACGCCAATTTATGCACCTCGCCTGCCAACTGCAAGGAGTACGATTGCGCCACTCTTGTACGAAACAAGCCATCTTGCGTAATTTTACGCAGTTGCACGATTTCCAACGAGAGTGTTACCAACCCTGCTACGGTTAGAATCCCTAAAAATATATACAATCGCCATATTCGCCCCAATATGGAACGTCTGTCTAAGCTGAAAATGCGCATCTATGAGTGAATGAGTGAATGAGTGAATGAGTGAAGGGTTAGTTTGTTGTATGGTTAGTTTGTTGTATGGTTAGTTTGTTGTTTCGTATTTCATGAAGGGGTTGTTTTTCTTTTCGTAGCCTATGGTCGTGGGTTCAAAATGCCCTGGATATACGACCAAATCATCAGGCAAGGTAAACATTTTTTGTTTGATGCTTTGTATCAGGTCTTGGTGATTGCAATAGGGAAAATCTGTTCTGCCTATTGCGCCCCTGAAAAGCACATCACCGCTTATTATCCAATTATCTTTCCTATTCAAAAAACCTACATGACCAGGCGCGTGTCCGGGCAAAAACAACACTTCGAGAGCCGTATCGCCCAACATTATCGTATCGCCTTCTTTCAAAAACTCGTCTATCGTAGAGGGAATGTATCGTTTTATGCCGTACATTTGCGCTACCATTGGCACACTTTGCAGGATTACCTGTTCGTTGGCGTGGCAGGCAAGTTGTACCTTATAAGTATCCTTTACAAATTGGTTGCCAAAAACGTGGTCTATATGACAATGCGTGTTCAAAAGACGTGTTACGTGCAAATTATTTGACTCTATGTATGCCTTGAGCATATTTTCTTCTGCCAAAGAATTGCAACCTGGGTCTATGATGAAAGCCTCGCCTGCTTCGTTGTGTATGATGTAGGTATTTTCTTCAAAGTCGCTGAAAACAAAGGTATGTATAGAAATCATAGAGGGGTTGAAGGGTGGAAAGGTAGAAGGGTTGAGGGGTAGAGGGGTTGAAAGGTAGAAGGGTAGAGGGGTTGAAAGGTAGAAAGATATAATTCACTCATTCACATACTCACTCATTCACCCATTCACTCAACAAAATTAGTGTAAACAACGTGAAAAAACAAATGATAGGAACGGACTTTTTGATAGTGGGGCAAGGAATAGCGGGAACGTGCCTCGCTCATGCACTTTTGCAACGTGGCGCGAAAGTTATGGTCGTGGACTTGCCTACCCAAAACGCCTCTTCAGTAGTAGCAGGAGGCATTTGCAACCCCATCACAGGCAAGCATCTTTCGCTGACTTGGGAAGCGGAAAATATTTTCAGCATACTCGCGCCTTTTTATGAAAGTTTGGAAAAATTATTGGGCAAACAATTCTTTTTTCCTTTGCCATTCTACAGGCGGTTTCATACCATAGAAGCCCAAAACCAACTCGCGGTACGCCTTGCTAACCCCGATTTTGCCAAATTCGTAGAGGAAGTAAACGACAACCGTTATCAGTATTGGATAGACACGCCCCTGAACGGCTGGCAGACTCGCCTGTCGGGGTATGTGCAGGTAGGCGAGCTTTTGGGCGCGTTTCGAGCTTGCCTACAGGGGCAGGCGAGTTTCCGAGAACAACGCTTTGATTACAAAGCCTTGCAAATCACCGAAGAAAAAATCACATGGCACGACATCGAGGCGCGGAAAATTGTTTTTTGTGAAGGCTTGCACGCTCAAGAAAACCCGTTTTTTCCTAACCTGCCCTTCACACCCAACAAAGGCGAATGGATACGCATACGAATCGAAGAACCGCATACTTGCCCCGCTATCCTGAAACAAGGCATTTTTTTCTTGTCTTTGGGCAAGGGTGTTTATCAAGTGGGCGCGACTTATCATCAAACGTCTTTAGACACCGAAACAAGCGAAGCAGGCAAGGACGAACTCTTGACACAGTTGCGCGAATGGCTGAAAGTGCCGTTTGAGGTCATAGAACAGCGTGCAGGCATACGTCCCGCCACACGCAACCGCAGACCAATTGTGGGCTTGCACGAACAACATAAAAACGTGGCTATTTTGAATGGCTTAGGCTCAAAGGGTGTTTCACTCGCGCCTTTCTTGGCTACCCAATTAGCCGAAACGCTTTTGGGCTAAATTGGATAGGCAACTACACCATAAATATTTTTTTGGGGAATTTTGTGTAATTTAAAAAACACGCTATATTTACGCACAATCTACCCATGTATTCAAAATAATACGATTATGCCCGTAAGAATAGTAAAAGATGATGCGAATGAAGAAGTTTTAAGCGACTACTTCAACTTTGACAACCCACAGGAAACTCAATCCAACGATTCACAAGATAATAGTTGGGGAGGAGGTGGCTCTCACAACAATTCAAGCGGAGGCAATGCCTTGTTTTCCTTTTTGGGAAGTATGGCGGTGCAGGCTTGCGTGAATTATGCCTTCAATGCTCTTTGGGGAGGCAGTAGCAAAAAAAATGTATCACATTCTTCTACGCCTCAAAGTCGTATGAACTACCAAGAGGCAGACGATATGCTACAGCAACGGTTGGCTTCTGCCGAGCTTTGCGTGAGTATGTGGGCGCACACTACTTTGTCTGATGGCAAAATGCAACAAGCCGAAAGAGAGGCAGTCGACGAACTCATCACGGATACAGTAAGCAAACTTTTCCCACAAGATATTGCTGACCAAACTATAGCGAGCAGTACCTTGCAGAAACGCCTTAGGTCGCCTTATAGCTACCAAGAAGTAGTGAGCCAAGCCGTTCATGACTATAACTTTGCCCTGAAACTCTATCAACAGGCTTGCCTACTGGTAGCCTCTGACGAAAACCTCCAAGAAAAAGAAAACGTTTTTTTGGCGAATTTGGCGCAAGACCTTCGTATCCAAGATGATGATGTGTCGCAGGCAAGAAGCCACTACAAGTTGTTCTAAGCAATCATTCCCTAATTTTATTTATTCACTTTTCACCCATTACGCCATGCCTGTACGCATTGTAGAAGACGATGAAGACGAAATGTTGTCTAATGATGACAACTTCGACTTTGACAACCCAGACGCAGATGTCGAAGACGCTTATGATTCTGAGGAAGAGGAGTATGACTCTGAGGAAGAGGAGTACGATGAAGACTACGAAGAAGAAGAAGAATAGACATCTAACTTTCAAAAGAGGGGTAAATTTCAAAAGCCTTGAAATTTGCCCTTTGTTGTACCATTTTATCCTTGAACGATTATGAACAAAAAAATACTCCTCTTACTTGGCATCGCGTCTGTCCTTGCCTACTGCTCGCCTAAGAAGAAACAAGAGGGCAACGAAACCAATAACAACAACAATAATCAAGGCAAAACTTTCGCGCTTGCGCAAGGTTGCGACCTGAACCAAAAGGAATTTGACAAGGCAGAGGTTTTTGAGCCATTGGCAAAGACATTGCCCGAAAACAAAACGGGACGCAAGGCTTCCCTGCTCAAGTACGCACCCAAGCGCATGAGCCAGGGTAGGCAAGGTTCGTGTACTTCGTGGGCGTGTGTCTATGCGACTACGACCATTTTGCACGCTTCGGCTACAGGCAAGAACCCCAACGACATAGCCTTCAGTCCCGCCTTCATTTACAACCAAATGACTCGCGGCAACTGCACAGGTACGAACATTGCGAAAGCATTGGATAAATTGGTAAATGAAGGCTCGGTGTCGCTCAATGATTTTCCTTATACCGACAAATCTTGCAACACGCAACCCAACGCCCAACTGAAACAAAAAGCGGAAAAGTTCAAACTGCGTGGCTACAATCGCTTGACACTCAAGCACGACAACTACAAAATAGACATGGAAGCCATCAAACAAAACCTTTCGCAAGGCGCACCCGTAGTGATTGGTATGGCAGTGGGCGGAACGTTCAACAGTGTAGGCAGTGGCGGACTTTGGGCACCTACCAAACAAGACTATACCAACGTGAAGAAAAGCCTTGATGGGCATATCGTTGATGATGGCGGTGGCGGTTCGTTTGGCGGACACGCTATGTGCGTAGTGGGTTTTGATGATGACTACGAAGGCGGTGCTTTCCAAATTATGAACTCTTGGGGGGCAGATTGGGGAGCTGATGGGCTTTTCTGGATGCGCTACAAAGATTTTGAATACTTTGTGAATACGTTTTATGGTGAGGCTTACGGCTTGTATCCTTTGGCAAAACAGAAAAGAGACAACAATAGCACTGATTTTCAATGCGCTATCGGGCTTTTGGACAACCAAACCAAAAAATATTTTCCCTTCAAAGGCAAAGGTGGCAATGTGTTCGAAACTGAAGATGTCTTGCCTAAAGGCACAAAATTCAAAATAGCTGTGAAGAACGAAGAGGAATGTTATGTGTATGTATTTGGGCAAGAAACAGACGGCAGTAGCTATGTGTTGTTCCCTTATACCGAAAAGCACTCGCCTTTTATGGGCATTGTGGGAGCGCGTTTGTTCCCCAAAGACCATTCTTTGCAGTTGGACACCAAAGGCACGAAGGACGTAATGGCAGTTATTTTCACGAGAGAGAAAATCAATTATAAAGCCTTGAACAAGAAAATAAGCGAAAGCAATGCTTCTACCTATCAAGCCAAAATAGCAGACGCTTTGGGCGATACAGCTATCAAACAAGCCAAACTCGAAGATGGCGAAAAGATAAGTTTTAGTGCCAAAAGCAGAGGCAAAAATGCGATGGCTATTGTCTTCGAAATCAAAAAGAAGAAAGCTAATCGTTAGGCTATAATCATCTAATACTAAAATAACGATTAAATTGCGCAAAAAACATACTTTTCATAGCGTAGGGGGTGCAACCCCTACGCTACGGATATTGCATTTTTCGCTCCGTAGGATAGGGTTTCAAACCCTATCCTATTGAGCATTGACTATATTTTCTATGCACTTTAAAATTTATTTTGGTATAAGTACAAGAGGCTCGCTGTGTAGGCAAGCCTCTTTTTTTGTAGTGAAACCTATACGAAACTTGCCTGAAAAGTAGTTATTTTTGAAACCAAGCACTATCTTTGCGCTATGCGTGCCTACAGTATTTTCTTTGCTTTTTTTCTTGCCTACCTTTTTTGCGCTCAAAGTGCCTCCGCACAATCATATACGTTCCCTGTGAATCCGAACCAAACCGCCTACTTAACGGGCAATATGGGCGAAATTCGAGCAGGGCATTTCCACATGGGGTTAGACATATTAGCCAATCCCAATACGCCTGTGTATGCTTCGGCAGATGGGTATATTTCCAAAATCCGCATTTCGAGTTATGGTTATGGCAAAATCATACACCTGACACACCCCGCCACGAAACACCAAACGGTTTATGCACACTTAAACGGCTTTGCGCCGAAGTTTGCGGAATATATGCGCCAAAAACAATATGCAGACGAAAAATTTGACATAGAAGTCTTGCCTGCTGCAAATGAATTGCCTGTAAAAAAGGGCGAACATATCGCCTATATTGGCAATACGGGTGCTTCGCAAGGGGCGCATTTGCATTATGAAATCCGTACACTTGATGACGTGGCATTGAATCCTTCTGAATTTGGGTTCAAGGAATTGCCCAAAGATGGCACGCCTCCCGTTATCAAACGCTTGGCAATGGTTACGCTTGGGCAGAAAAGCCTGCTCAATGGTATTTGGGGCAGAATGGAGTTCTCGCCTACTGCGGTAGGCAAGGGCGTATATCAGGCGCAAGATGTGCTTGCCTACGGAGAGGTGGGGCTGGAGGTTTTTGTGAATGATATGATGGACAATGCCAACAATACCTACGGCATCAACCGCTTGGAAATGTGGGTAAACGACAAAAAAACGTTTGGGTTTCAGTTGAGCAAAATAGCCCACGAGCATAACCGTTGTATGAATTTGCACGTGGATTATGAAACCATCAAACAACGCAATCAGGGCTTTCAGAAATGTTATTTTGCAGAAGGAAACCGCCTCAAAGGAGTATATGACCTGAAACAAGGCAACGGCAACATCAAAGTAGCAGACGGCAAGACCTACAAAGTGAAGGTGCTTTTGTATGACGTGGCAGGCAATAAAACCACGCTTACCTTCCAAATAGTAGGCAAGAAGCCAAGCAAAGCGACCTTCAACGCGAACAAAAACAAATTCAAAAAGCCCGTTTTGAAATACAAATTTCAAGAAAATTTATTGGTATTGGAGGCGTATAATTTGGGGCAGGGAGGCGAGCAAGCCCAATTTGTGTTTAATGGCATTGTGGAAAATGTGCCTCTAACGAGTATGCAAGGTAACAAGGCGGTCTTTGTGTGGGATTTGCGAAAGGGCTTGCCTGACTTTGCGCGAGTGGGTGGAGTGAAGCGAGGTTTTCATTTCCGCAAAACCATCTTGCCTAACCGCAATACGCAATTCAAAGACAAACGCCTGAAAATTGACTTTGCACGCAATCCTTTGTATGATACGCTCTACCTCGAAGCCAATGCCTGGAACGACAAAATCACGATTGGCAATCCATTGATGCCTTTGTTGGAGTCTATAGTGGTCAGTTACCAAGTGCCTACTGTGCCTTCGAACAAGCAAAAAATGGGCGTGTATTATTTGGGCTACGATTATCAAGACTCTTGGTGGGAAGGCAATACGCTATTTTTCCGCACTCGATATTTGGGCAATTTTCAACTACGAAGCGACACAGAAGCCCCTAAAGTACGGGTTTTGCGCAAAAATGTACAACAAGTTGTTTTGCAGGCGAGGGACAATCTTTCGGGCTTGAGCGAACACAAGGCTTGGTTGAATGGCAAGTTTATTTTATTGGATTTCGAGTACAAAGGTGGCTACCTCACTACCGAACCGCTCCGCCCCAATACGCCCATGAAAGGCACGCTGGAAGTGTGGACAAAAGACAAGGCAGGCAATGAAGCAAGAGAACGTTTCGCGCTGTAAGGCAAGTATAAAAGCGTGTGGCACTAAGTCTTGTGTAGGCTAATTTTTAGTATTTTCGAATTACACAAAATTCAAAAAAAATATCGCAATTTTTCCCAAAAACGATAAAAAGCCTCGCAAAAGAAGGCTTTGATAAGTAGATGGGGGTAGGCAAGATTGCCCAAACGTCATTTAGCCAAATCCTTGATAAAATTCCACTCTTCGAACCAAGTACCCACATCAACCAGCTTGAGCAAATCTATAAAATCGTGTTCTATATCAAAAGTTAGGTCGTAGGGTTGCAAAACCTGATTTATAACCCATGCCACGTCTTCTTTCTTAGCAAGTTTGTAGAAGGTTTTGGATTGGATATATTTTTTTACTTGCTCTTGGTAATAAAGCGTTAGTTTCACATTGTTATTTTCCGTAATAGGCGAGGCAAGAAATAAAGTTTTGGTTTTCTCACGCACATCGATATATCTTAGCACTGCTCCTTCTACCCAAGTGTTGGCGAGGTATTTAGTTTGCAAAATTCGCTCTAAATTTTCATACGCACTCAAAAGTGTTTCTACAAGGTTAGTATTGATATGTATTTGCTTCCTTATCAACCATCTTTCCAATAATTCTGCTAATTTTTCTATATCTGTCAAAAGTATGCCTTCAAAAGTATAAGCATTAGCTATATGGGTAGGGAGTTTGAGTTTATCTTTCATTTTTTGGACAATTTCAGGATAATGCTCATCACTCAAAAAATCTCTGTCCATGACCAATGCAGATTTTTCCCACAACGTTTTTTTATTTTTGATTTGCTCGAACAAAGTTTTATAGCCCAAAATATCTTTGAAAACATGGCTTATCCCATTCAATACCCAAAATACATACTTATTTGTTTGCTTGGGCGTAGCTTTGTGCAAAAGCAAATACAAATATTGCGCATCTTCCTCGCCTTCCACAAAAATAATCTTATCTGCCTCTATAGCATTTATAAAGTCCAAACCTGTAGCCTCACCTATAGAGCGCATGATGCTGTCCGTATGTGATGGATAAATTCCTTTGAAACGCTTATCACCTGTTTTTTGTATGGGAGCAAGTTCCAATACATTTAGGGGCTTGTAGCTGTTTTTGGGCGTATTTTCCAAATGAAATAAATGCGACTTTACAGCATTTCTTATAAACGCCTCGTTGTGTGTGGTAACAAAAAACTGACTTTCTTTTGATTTTTGTCCTATAACTTCTAAAAGTCTTGCCTGAATATCACGATGTATATGACTGTCGGGTTCGTCCAATAATATCAAATTTAAGTTACTTTTTTGTTCTTTATAGTACAAATTGAGTAAAATTTCTATAATTTGTAATGTACCGCTTCCCAACAGTGCAATATCTTTTTCTACATCTTTTTCGCCTACTTTGAAGTTGAATATTACTTGCGCATCTCGTTGAATATCAGTTTTTTTGATGAAAATAATTTTTTTACTTTCTATACCATTCGATAAGATATAGTTCAAATCTTTCAAGAAACTATCAAATAATAATACATCATGTGTATTGTTGTAAATGGCATATAGTCTATTCCTTAATACTGTAGCCGAGTTTCTTTCTAAAATAGCCTTGCGAATAATGGGAGGTGTTGTAAAATCCTCTACTTGTAAAATACTTGAAACAGGTGAGGCATAAAATATATTGATAGGATATGGAAAAGCATCAAAAAAATCATTAAAATCTTTGTAATAGTTGTTGTGTTGACCTTTGTTAATGTTTTCTATGAGATAGTTTGAGCCAGAACTGCCTATTTGAAAGCCAACTTCAAGTTCATTATCTTCATGCTGAAGTTGGGCAACAAGTTGAATTTTAACTTTATCACCCGTAATTCTTTGGAAGAAAATATCCTCAAAATTGGGGCTTCTGATACTATTTATTTGTTCAAAAGGGAAATATTTATGCTCATTGTTGCCAAGCACATAATCTCCTTTTTTGTACGCAGTTGCTCTTTTGTTATCCCGTTTTGCTTGTATCAATAACTTAACGAAACATTCTTGCCATAAAGCTATAGCTTCCAAGAGGGTTGTCTTGCCTGCATTATTTTCGCCTGTGAATATATTAACATCAGGATTGAACTCAAAACATACATCTTCAAAGGATTTAAAGTTTTGAATACGCAAAGATTTGATATACATAGTTCTTTAAGTTAAATTAATAAATAAAAATGCTGTAAACACCTACTACAACCGCTCTAAATACTCAAAAAGTAAATCCTTCTTTTTGGCGGCGATAGGCAAGGTTGTTTTATCCTTCAAGACTACCACACCACCATCTTTTTTGTCATATCTCGCAAAAAAGTTCAGATTGATGAGATGCGACTGATGCACACGATAAAAACCGTAGTTTGTCAGTATCTCCTCATATTCTTTCAAAGTCTTAGAAACCATAATAGGCGGTTGGTTCTCTACAAAAAAAGTAGTGTAGTTGTTCGAAGCCTCTAAGCGTATAATATCCGAAACATTGACTACAAAAATGCTATCCGAATTTTTTAATACTATCTTCTTATATTTGGTCGAAATATCTTCCATATTATTCAAGAAAGTATTGATTTTTAGCTGATAGCTCTCTTTTTCCTTCGCTTGTAATGCCTTGCCTACCGCGAACGCCTCCACTGCATAATGATTATGTGCAGTAACAAAAATTACTTTGGCGGATAGTTCAGGCATTTTCTTGAGCAAGTCAAAGCCTTTTCCATCGGGCATTTCTACGTCCAAAAACACCAAATCAGGCTCTTGTTCCTGCAAGAGCGCGATACCTTCTGCCACATTGCACGCCTCGCCTACCAAGCGCACAGGCAAGTTTAGGGCGTTGAGTTGGTACTTCAAGTTGTTGCGCATACCTGCCTCATCATCAACGATACAAGTAGCGAGGGTAGTATTGGAAACCATTGTGCAAAATTCTTTATACAAAGTTACAACCTTTTCGCGAAAAAGTTGTAATAAACACTATAGCTTTTTCCCAAAAAACAAACTTGCCTACCCCTGATACGGCAACTCCACCCTAACCTGCGTGCCTGCTACTTCGTCGAGTTGGGTTTTGAGTTCGCGCAATATAAAGTCTAACGGGAGTTGGTATTTTTGGCGCAGAAGTGCCAAACGTTCTTGCGTGATTTGGGTAGCCAAGGATTTATGCTCTTTTTTCACTTCGGAGCGCAAGGTTTTGGCTTGCTCCAGTCCCACGCCATTGTCTTTTACTTCTAAAACAATCACGTTTTTGTCCAATGAAAAATGGATTTGGACAATGCCCTCGCCTGCTTTATGCAACAAGCCATGCTCTATAGAGTTTTCGATAAACGGCTGTGCGAACATAGGCGGGATTTCTATCGCTTCTATATCTATGTCAGGCGCGACTTCTATGGAGTAGGCAAGCTTAGTGCCGAAGCGCATTTGTTGTAGTTGTAGGTAGTTTTCTAAGGTTTGAATTTCCTTTTCCAAAGGCACAAAATC
>RDXI01000362.1 GCA_004292795.1 Bacteroidota bacterium
TTTTATCTAAATCACCACAAGCTATTTGGCTTGCTCTTTTCCAACCACACCCTTGGGAGGCAAGAAATCCTATTATGATGCTCTCTGCTATCGAGGGTATCTTCTTTGCATGGATTACGCTCAACTTGCTATTGCGCAACAACCCCATCAAAATTATCAATACCATATTAGCACACCCCATACTCATACTTTGTTTAGTTTTCACTTTCATCTTGGGGCTTGGTGTGGCTATCACAAGCAATAATTTTGGAACATTGGTGCGTTATCGTATTCCTTTTCAGCCCTTCTTTGTATCAATGCTCTATATACTAAGATATCAGTTGCAAGGCACTAAAAAGCTATGGTAATAAAAAGCTATGGTAATAAAAAGCTATGGTAATAAAAAGCTATGGTAATAAAAAACTATGGTAAATATTTTTTGCACAATAAACGCATTTGTATAAAAAGAATACTATATTTGTGTAAAATTTAAGCGTGAAATGTTATGGCAAAGACCAAAAGCACCTATTTCTGCCAAAGTTGTGGCTATCAATCGCCCAAATGGATGGGTAAATGTCCCACTTGCAACGAATGGAATACCTTTGTAGAAGAACTCATACAAAAAGAAACCACAGACAAAAAAGGCGAGTGGCGTTCCTCCTCTTCGCAAAAGATAGCCAACAAACCGCGCCCTCTGCACGACATAAATCCACTCGAACAACCACGAATTCTTACACCTGACCAAGAACTTAACCGCGTATTGGGAGGGGGAATTGTCCCGGGTTCTTTGGTCTTGATAGGAGGCGAGCCAGGCATAGGCAAGTCCACGCTTTTGTTGCAAATAGCCCTACAATTAGAAAACCTGCGCGTCCTCTATGTTTCAGGCGAGGAAAGCGAACAGCAAATCAAAATGCGGGCAGACCGCATAGGACTACAGCACGAAAATTGCTACATCATGACCGAAACCTCTACCCAAAACATCTTTAAACAAATAGAGAGTTTCGAACCCAATATACTGATAATCGACTCCATTCAAACGCTCCAATCTTCCTTCATAGAGTCAGGCGCGGGCAGTGTGTCGCAGGTAAGGGAATGTGCGGCTGAATTGATGAAATTTGCCAAAGAAAGCGGTACGCCTGTTTTTCTTATCGGACATATCACCAAAGACGGCACCCTCGCGGGTCCCAAAGTCCTCGAACACATGGTCGATACAGTCTTGCAGTTCGAAGGCGATAGGCATTTAGTATATCGTATCTTGCGAGCCACCAAAAACCGTTTTGGCTCTACTTCCGAATTGGGCATTTATGAAATGCTGGGCGATGGCTTGCGCGAAGTTACCAACCCTTCCGAAATCCTTATCTCACAGCGCGAAGAAGAAATAAGTGGCATAGCCATAGGCGCGACCATAGAAGGCAATCGCCCTTTGTTGATAGAAACTCAATCACTCGTGAGCGTATCAAGTTATGGCACGCCTCAACGCAGTAGCACAGGCTTCGATAACAAACGCCTCAATATGCTCTTGGCTGTATTGGAAAAGCGCGGAGGCTTCCGCTTAGGAGCGCAAGACGTTTTTTTGAATATCAC
The DNA here is from genome assembly GCA_004292795.1 of Bacteroidota bacterium. Taxonomy (GTDB): domain Bacteria; phylum Bacteroidota; class Bacteroidia; order Cytophagales; family Microscillaceae; genus RDXI01. The sequence goes on from RDXI01000362.1 coordinate 1,564, forward strand.
AGGTGGACTAAAAATAGAAGACCCCGCCATAGATTTGGCTATGTGTGCCTCGATAGTTTCCTCTTATGAGGATACGGTCATTCCTGCACATACTTGTTTTGCAGGCGAGGTAGGACTCGGTGGCGAAATTCGCGCTGTGCATAAAATAGAACAACGCATCTTAGAAGCCGAAAAATTGGGCTTCAAAAAAATGTATGTATCTAAGTTTAGCTTCAAAAGCCTTTCCTCCCAAAACTTCAAAATAGACATCAAACCTGTAGGCAAGTTGGAGGATTTGTTCAATGATTTGTTTCAATAGCCTACCCCAACTCGCGCAATAGTTCTGCTAATTTGCCTTGCCTGCCTGCAAAAGCGCGTACAGTGCTTTGATTTGGGTTTCAAGTGCTTCAATTCGCTTGTCTTTTTCTGACAAAAGCCTTTCATAAAGCTCTTTTTGTACTGTGTTGTAAATGGCGGACTTTATATAGGTGTCTTTTTGATTGGTGTAATTTTGGAAAATAAAATCAGTGTCAAAAGTGCTAATATCTTCTGCTTGAACACCTAACATTTTGGCTATTTGCTCAAGTCTTGTAGTATTTACATCACTTTCGCCCCTTTCTATTTTGGCATAAACGTTTACAGTCATTTTGAGCATATCCGCCATGTTCTCTTGCGTATAGCCCTTTAGAGCCTGTTCAAAAATAACTTTGCTTGGTAGCCCTGTAGGGGCAACATCTTAAGATTTCACCCCTACACTTTTGTATAGACAAACAAGATGTTTTTTGGTAATCAACAACATTGTATTATGAAACTCCAACTTACCTACGAGCCTTATACGCTCCATTTCAAATTTGACGCGGGGACTTCGCGGGGCGTGATGCGTGAGCGCAAAGTGTGGTTTTTGCGCCTTTTCAATCCTGACTCGCCTGATGTGGTCGGGGTAGGAGAGGTTGCACCGCTTGAGGGGCTAAGCCTTGATGCCTTGCCTGCAGGCGAGATGGAAACAATTTTAGATAAATTGTGCGCTGAAATACAGCAAAGAGGAGGCAAGGAAAAAGAAGTAGGCGAGTGGATAACGAACCTTGTGCCTCAAAACTTGCCTGCGGTGCGCTTTGGCTTGGAAACTGCCTTTTTGGATTTGAAAAAGGGAGGCAAGGGCAATGTATATCACGAAGATTTTGCTACAGGCAAGCATCGATTAGTAACCAATGGGCTGATTTGGATGGGAACGCCTGACTTCATGCACGCCCAAATAGAGGAAAAATTAGCCAAAGGCTTCGAGTGTTTGAAGTTGAAAATTGGGGCATTGGACTTTGAGCAAGAAATACAAATACTGAAAAGTATCCGCAAACGCTACTCCGCTCAAGAAATTACCTTGCGCGTTGATGCTAATGGTGCGTTCTCGCCTGCTGATGCTTTAGATAAACTCAAGCGTTTGGCGGAACTTGATATTCATTCTATAGAACAGCCCATCA
>RDXI01000363.1 GCA_004292795.1 Bacteroidota bacterium
ATAGCTTTTTTGTAGAAAAAGCTATGTGTTTTGGGTAACTATAGCTTTTTTGTAGAAAAAGCTATGTGTTTTGGGTAACTATAGCTTTTTTGTAAGAAAGTTTTACGGCAAAGCGAAAAAAAACGCCTCAAAATTTGCATTTATTGTTTTTTCGCAATAATTTTGCGATATAAATAACGAAAAAGCAGTAATGTATGAAACATACAGAGGCAGGCGAGTTTTGGAACAACAATGCGGAAGCGTGGACAGCCCTTGCGCGGGCAGGCTATGATGTGTATAGAGATTATGTGAATACACCTGCTTTCCTACAAATGCTACCCGACATCGAAGGCTTGACAGGCATCGATATAGGCTGTGGCGAAGGCTACAATACACGCCTATTGGCAGGCAAGGGCGCGACTATGTATGCTATAGATATAGCAGAAAAATTTATCGAAAAAGCCCGCGAAATTCCTTCGAACATCAACTTTCAAGTAGCGAGTGCTATAGACCTGCCCTTCGAAAACGAAACATTTGACTTTGCTACAGGGTTCATGAGTTTGATGGACGTACCCGAAACCGAGCAGGCTTTGCAAGAAGCCTACCGTGTGCTGAAAAAAGGCGGTTTTCTGCAATTTTCCATCACACACCCTTGTTTCAATACGCCCCACAGACGCAACAAGCGCGATGAAGCAGGCAAGACGTATGCTATAGAAGTAGGCGATTATTTTCATCACACAGCAGGCAAGATAGACGAATGGAGTTTTAAAACTGCAGGCGAGCCTCATTTGCAATACCCCAAATTCAAAATACCCATTTTTACCAAAACCTTGAGCGAATGGATAAACAGCTTGCTCGATACGGGTTTTATGATAGAACGCATAGCCGAACCAAGACCTGATGACGAAACTGTTGCCCAAACTCCCGCCCTCCAAGATAGCCAAGTCGTAGCCTATTTCTTGCATATCCGTTGCCGTAAATAACCCACATACCCACTTACCCGTTACCCCTCCACCTTTCCACCCCTTTACCTTTCCACCCTTCCACCCCTCCACCTTTCTACCCTTCCACCCCTCCATGATAGCCCAACTCGAAGAAGTCAATAAAATCTACAAAGTAGGCGATAACGTCATCACAGCCTTACAAAAAACAAGCCTCGATGTGCGCGAAGGCGAGTTGATGCTCATTATTGGTCCCTCTGGTTCAGGCAAGACCACCTTGCTTTCTTTGTTGGGGTGTGTTATTTATCCCACAGAAGGCAAGCTATGGGTTGATGGGAAGGAAGTCAATAAAATGTCGCAAGCACAATTAGCCAAATTGCGCCTCAATACTATAGGATTTGTGTTCCAAAATTTCAATCTTATCGCGCCCCTGACAGCAGAGGAAAATGTGATGATGCCCCTCAATTTGCAAGGCGTAGGCTATCGAGACGCCAAAAAACGCACAGCACGCGCCCTCGAAATCGTGGGTATGACAGACCGAAGGCGCAACTTGCCTAAACAACTTTCAGGCGGACAGCAACAACGCATAGCCATTGCGCGGGCATTGGTTACCAATCCGAAATTGGTGCTTTGTGATGAGCCAACCGCCGCGTTGGACAAGGATTCTTTGGGTGTGGTGATGCACGAATTGCGCACACTCGCCAACGAAGGCAAGGCTGTAGCCGTAGTAACGCATGACCCTCGCTTGATGCAATATGCACACCGCGTCATAGAAGTAAACAATGGCATAGCCACCGAAAGCACTAAGGAGTCTGCCGATTTGCATTAAAGGAAATATTTTAGTTTAATTTGAGATGTGTAAGTCTTTTAGACAGGATTACAGGATTTACAAGTGGATTGGGCGTGTTTCTCCTATTGCAATGAATGAAAAAGAAAAAATCCTGTAAATCTTGTAATCCTGTCTTCTATAGAACCAAAAAATAAAAACTGTTTTCAATATTTTGAACTATGAAAAATATAACATACTGCCTTTTGGCTTGCCTACTGCTGAACTGCGGAGGGAAAAAAGAAGACGAGAAAAAAACGCCTGTTTTTACCGAAAAGCAAGTAAGGGCAGAGATTGACAAGGTTGTTGGGATTGCCAATGTAGAGCCTATCGGAAAAATCTTGCCTATTAGTGCGGAAGTAAACGGCACGATAACCAAAATTTTGGTAGAGGCAAATGACGAAGTGCAAGCGGGGCAAACGCTCATGATGCTCGACTACAAAGTGGAAGAAGCCCAACTCGCCCAAGCCAAAAGCAAACTCGCTACCCAACAAGCCGTTATCAATTCTGCAAGGGCAAATGTCGCGCCTTTGGAGGTAAGATTGCGCAATACGGAAAACACCTACAAGCGCAACGAAAGTTTATTGGCAGGCAATGCTACCACAAAACAAGTGTTGGACGATAGCCGTTTTGCCTACGAACAAGTACAAAAAGACCTCCAAGCATCGCAATCGCTCATAGCACAGCAGGAGAGCAAAATGGCAGAACTACAAGCCGACATCAATTATTTCCAAACGCTTTTGGATAGAAAAACCATCAAAGCACCCACCAAAGGCAAAATTCTTTCTTTAGATGCGAAAGTAGGTAGCACTATCACAACCTCAAGCGTATTAGGCGAGTTTGCCCCTGCGGGTTCGTTGGTAGCGGTTACAGAAGTAGATGAACTTTTTGCAGATAAAATCCAAGTAGGGCAAAAGGCGTTTGTGCGCAATCAGGGAAGCCTTGAAAAATTGGCGGAAGGCAAGGTTATTTTCACTGCACCTTACCTGAAGAAAAAATCGCTCTTTTCGGACAAAGCCGACAACCTCGAAGACCGTAGGGTGCGCGAAGTCCGCGTAGAACTCGCGCCCAATAGCCAAGTTTTGATAGGAAGCCGCCTCGAATGTGTGATAGAGTTGAAAAAGGGGGAAAGGTAGAAGGGTAGAGGGGTGGAAGGGCAGATTGTGTCCTTTCGACTCTTAACTCTAAACTATCGCCCTTCCACCTTTCAACTCCTTCCACCTTTCAACCCTTCAACCCTTCT
>RDXI01000055.1 GCA_004292795.1 Bacteroidota bacterium
AGGCATAAGCCTTGACCATTGCCATGATTTGCGTCTTGGGCTTGATAAGGCTTCTGTAAAAATTGAGGTTGTTTGTGATAGCATCAAGGTTAATTTCCAATACCGTTCCATGTGCTTTCTTCTGCAACCTTTTTACGATTTGCTCGAAGGCAAAAGGACGCGCCCCTTTGACTAAAATAAGTGCGTTGTGCAAGGAATTACACAAAGGGCTTATCAAAAAAGACTCGGTAGTAGGGAAAAAATAGGTGCTTAGGTTGCTTTGGATTTCGGTAATGTCAGTGTAGGCAAGCGAGGGTTCGGATTCGTCTTCTTCGCGTAGGGAGGCAAGCTCGTCGACACTGTTTTTGATTTCCGAGTCTGTTTGCGAGGCGATTGTATCACTTGTGCGAGCATTTTTTCTGTAAATTTCGCTAAACAAATATTGATGCGCACACATACGCCCACCAATGCCTATGAACTCATCAATCTCCATTTGTTGCATCAATTCGGCTATTTTGGCATAGAGTTGGTCATCAGGCAAGTTCGTTTCGTACATATCCGAAAGTATCACAACAGTCTTGCCTGCCTGCCGTTGGAGCTTCAGGAAGTTCAGAGCCATTTGTAACCCGCTCAAATCATTGTTGTAACTATCATCAATCACATGAGAATGATTGATAGCCTCTTTTAGCTCCAAGCGCATTGCCACAGGGCGCAACGCATCGAACCTTGCCTGAATTTCCTCATACGGAATACTGAAGTGTAGCATCAAACATAGGCAGGTAAGGGAGTTTTCGATGGTGGCTTGGTCAGTCGATTTTACAATGAATTCAAAGACCTCGCCTGCATGAGAGAGTTCGAAGGTCGTTTCTTGGTCGCTTTGGGTAGCTTGTAGGATTTGATAATTCTGCACAACCTTTTTCAAAGGGCTGTTCATGGTCGAGAAAACGATATCGCAGTTGGCAAAAAGTTTCATTTTCTCCTTCTTCTTTTCCTCTCGGTTCTCGAAGCCTTCATCATGCGCCGAGCCTACATTGGTAAAAATGCCTATCGTAGGCTGTATGATTTGCTCGAGGCGTTCCATCTCGCCTACTGTTGAAATGCCTGCTTCGAAGATAGCCAAGTTATGGTGTTCGTTCATTTCCCACACCGACAGAGGCACACCCACTTGTGAGTTGTAGCTTTTAGGGCTTCGAACTATTCGGAAATGTGTATTGAGTAATTGATAGAGCCATTCTTTGACGATTGTTTTGCCGTTGCTTCCTGTGATGCCTATGACGGGATAATGAAATTTGGCGCGGTGCGCTTTGGCTATCTCTTGCAAGGCAAGGACAGCATCAGCAACTAATATAATATTGACACCTGCCGAGTCACTGAAGTCATCTGTTTGATTGTCTTCGTGGGTAGGCAAGGCAGGCGGTTCTGTAACGATAAAATTCCTAACGCCTTTTTTGATAAGCTCGGGTATGAACAAATGCCCATTGTGTCGCTCGCCACGAATGGCAAAAAAGAGCGATGTTTGGGCAAAGACTATCTTTCGGCTATCTATCAACAAATGCGACAGGCGGTCATACGGGTAGGCAAGTTGTATGGCTGAGCCTTTGGTGATAGCTACTATCTCTTGAATTGAAAACATTTCGGATAAAAATTGTCAGGCAAAGATAGCCCAAAGCATTTGAATTTTTCATATATTGCGCTTAATTTTGTGCGTATGATTCAAATTAAAGTAACAACTTTTGACAATTTCGTACTGACTGCCACAGAATTTGTGCCGAAAATGCCCAATGGCAAAGTAGTTTTGATTAATTCCGCCTTAGGAATCAAACAAAAATTTTACCAAGATTTTGCTGAATTTTTGTGTGAAGCAGGCTATTTTGTATATACATACGACTACAGAGGCGTTGGGTTTTCGCGCCCCGAAAAGACTCTCAAGAAGTTTCAAGCTCGCCTACAAGATTGGGGGCAGAAAGACTTTCCTGCTATGGCAGAATGGGTGCGCCAAAAACATACAGACAAGAAATTGTACCTCATAGGCAATAGCTATGGCGGAAACTGCTTAGGGCTTACGAAAACTACTCAATACTTCGAGTCTGCTATTACTGTAGGCTCACAGCACGGGTATTGGCGTTTGTTTTGGAAAAAAACACAGCCTACGCTTTTTATGCTTTGGTATGTCTTGATGCCTACGCTTACGCGCTTGTATGGCTATATGCCTTCGCGTTTGGTGGGCTTGGGCGAAGACTTGCCTAAGGGCGTGGCGTTGCAATGGGCGTTGTATTGTAGGAGCAAAAATTGGCTTTTCGAAACCTTGCCTACCTCCGAAAATTTTTACCCCGAAGTGCGCTTGCCTATTTTGGCTATCAGCCTCGAAGATGATGCTTACGCGCCCCAAAAGGCGGTGGATAAACTGCACTTCGAAATATACGAAAATGCCTCGATTGAACGAAAACATATCTTGCTACAAGAGGTGCAAGGGCAAAAGGTGGGACATTTTGGCTTTTTTCGCAAAAAATTCTTGCCTACCTTCGGCAAAATGGTCTTAGCGTGGCTTGACAGGGAACATTTGACAGGGAACATTTAACATTTAACATTTATCAGGGAACATTTAACAACCAACAACTAACATCTAACAACCAACATCTAAAACCCAACAACCAACAACTAAACAACATGGTAGGAATTATTATGGGGAGTGCTTCGGACTTGAAAGTGATGCAAGACGCAGTGGATATACTCCAAGAATTTGAAATTCCGTTTGAGATAAACGTAGTTTCGGCGCATAGAACGCCTTTGCTGATGGTCGAATATGCGCAAACGGCTGTAGCAAGAGGGCTGAAAGTTATCATTGCAGGGGCAGGAGGAGCGGCGCATTTGCCCGGTATGGTGGCATCACTTACGCCCTTGCCTGTGGTGGGTGTGCCTGTGAAGTCCAGCAATTCTATAGATGGGTGGGATTCTATTCTCTCTATTTTGCAAATGCCTAATGGCGTGCCTGTGGCTACTGTAGCCCTGAACGCGGCAAAAAATGCGGGTATTTTGGCTACGCAAATCATAGGGAGCTTTCAGCCCGAAGTACAAGCTCGCCTACTCGCCTACAAGCAACAAATGGCAGGCAAGGTATTGGAAGATGCCGAAAAAAACGGTCTGAAAAACTTTCAAGCATAAAAAAAGCCCCTAACACTCGCGTGTTAGGGACTTAAACCCTATCCTGATTTCTCAGGGACTATGATGGGACTTGAACCCACTGCCTCCAGTGCCACAAACTGGCGCTCTAACCAGGTGAGCTACAAAGTCCGTGTTTTTTATATTTGTATGCAAAGATAAAAGGCTTATTTGATACTTCCAAATTTTTTCTCCTTTTTTTTTTTCTCTTTTTTTCTTACTCCTCGCGCTTTCTTACAAAAAACTTATTCAACAGCTTGTAAATCAAGCCATAATAAATCTCGACTATCAAACCCGAAAGCACTACCGCGCCTATGGCAAGCGAAGTATCAATCTTCAGCCTGAACAAAAAGAAGGCTAAAACCGTAGCCGTGAAGAGGGCAAAACTAATGAGGAACTGGAAAACAACTGTAATGGCATCATACCAATAGCCCAAATTGCGGAAGAAGTAGGAGAACAACGAAATACTCAAGAAGCTCGCAAAAACCATAATGGCAATATTGAGCCAATCGGAAAGCTCGTCGATGTATTTTTCTTGCAAAATCATAGAAACAATGTTTGCATGGACAATCACGCCATACATATCGGGTGTACCCTTGCCTACATAGTTTTTGTTCAAGGGCGTATAAAATCTATCTATAAAAGATTTGTCTGCAAAAGTTTCACCCATGAAGCCCAAAATAATAATTTTGCCCTTTATAGCACTTGGTTCAAACCCATTTTTCAACACTTGCTCCACATCTATCGCCATATATTTGGGCTTCTCACTTTCGCCAAAGCCAATATTACCATGAAAGTTGATGTATTCAGTGGTGTTGTTTCGTGCAAGGAAGCGTTTAGCTTTTTGAGGAGCGCGTATTTCGGCTATCTTTATAGCAAAAGCGATGGCTTCTTTTTCTTTTTTAGCTTCCTTATCAAAATATTTCGCCTTGGGTATGAAAGAACGGCTTGTGGCAAACTCCGTCATATTGCCAGCCGAAGTAGTCGTTAGGTTGGCGTAGCCATATTGGGCGCGTTTGGAGAATAGCGCGTTGGAGGTTTCTAAGGTATCAAAACGCTTCTTTTTTTCATTGTATTTATTGAGTTTCGATACCATGACCAAATTTTTTACATTGTTCAGGGCGGAGGCAAGCAAACTATCGCCTGTATTTATGGAGAGCGTGGAGTCTTCGGGTGCTTTCAAGCCTCTGTAAAAGGCATCGATGGCTATGATGTGTGGCTCGTATTTGTTCAGGGTGTCTATCATTTGTGCGAACTCGGCGCGGGTAGTTTCGCCAATATTGACCAACACAATGTCCTTGTCCTCGCCTTCTTGGTCAGCAAGCATACGCGAAAAAACAAGGTCGGTAAGGTCAAAATCGGAAAAGGCTTTGCTGATGGGGTCGAGGGCATCAAACTTGAAAGGCACAAGCGACAACGCACCCAAAAACAGGAAGGTAAAAACGACAATGAGAATGTTATTATAGAATAGGTTTTTCATAAGGTAGGCAAGAATATGAGAATAATCTAACCAAAAATACGCCAATTTTTCGGAAATAAAAAACTATCTTTGTTTCTATGAAAACAAGTTGGCTACTTTTGCTTATCGGACTTTTGGGAGCTTGCGCCTCGCCTACCGAAAATACACAAAACACAAGAACGGAAAACAAGCCTCATGCCTTGCCTACCCGCCCCACAGCAGAGGCAGGCAAGACCAGAATCGCGTACCCCAAAGCGGACTCGGTAGGCAAGGCTTTCTACCTGACGCGATACTACAGCCCTGCCGAACTCGCCAGCATCAAGCAAAAAGAGCTAACCGTGTGGCAAAAAGACCTCGAAGCCAAGTATAACCAAAAATTTCAGGTAAGGCATTTTGGCAAGTACTTCAACATTGCCTACCGATGCACAGACGCGGAGGCGAGTCAGCTCGAATACGTAGCCAAAATTTTTTTTCAAGAAGTATATCCGCGCTTTTTTCGCTACGAACCCGAATATGCTTTCAAAATCGTGTATTTTGCGCATAAACCCGAATTTACGGCACACACCGAGTCAGAGGCTTATGGCTTTTATCAACCGCGCACCAAAACGCTTTTTACTTATGCTCATTCAGGCGAGGGGACGCTTTGGCACGAACTCATACACGCCTTTGTTGATGCGAACATAGAGCATAATATTCAACAATGGTTTAGCGAAGGGTTTGCTTCTTTTTATGAAATGGGAGGCATTGCCAACAATCAATTTGTAGAAGGTTATACGAATTGGCGACTGCCTCTCCTACAAAAAATGCTCAAACGCGAGTCTTACCTGCCCTTGCCTACCTTTGCCGAACAACAAGAAATGACCGAAGACAATGCCTACGCAAAGGCGCGTTTTTTGTTTTGCTACCTTTGGCTATACGACAAAATGGACGAGTTTGTGAAAATATATTTGTACGAACTCTCTGCACAATCTGGCGGAAAACATCTCGGCAAAAAAGCCATTGCCGAAATAGAGCGGTTGGTAGGCAAGGACATCAACGAGATAGAAACAGAATACAAGACGTTAGCCACCCAATTCGCGCCTTCGCAAAAACTCCAAAAATTCCCTAAAAAATAAAGGGCAACCACAAGGAATTTTAGGCAGGATTAACAGAATTTACAGGTAAATTGGGCTTGTTTTTGACGCACTAAAGAAAAAATCCTGTAAATCTTGTTAATCCTATCTGTTGTTTGTTAGCGTAACTTTTACTTTTTCTTATCAGGTTGTTGCTCCAAAAGTTTGAAAAATTCGTCGAGCTTAGGCAAGATGATGATTTCAGTTCTGCGGTTCGCGCTTCTGCCTTCTGCAGTGGTATTAACGGCTTTTGGCACATACTCGCCTCTTCCGCCTGCAGTCATACGTTCAGGAGCTACTTTGTGCTTCTTTTGCAAATAGCGCACTACAGACGTGGCACGCATAGCACTCAAATCCCAGTTGTCGGTACGGCACTTGTCCGAAATAGGCACGTTGTCGGTATGCCCTTCGACCAAAATATCAAAATCCTTGTGGTCGTTTACTACTTTGGCTATTTTGCCCAATACGGTTTCGGCAGAGGCGTTGATGTCATCACTGCCCGACTTGAACAAAAGTTTGTCCGAAATAGAAATATACACAACACCTTTGCGCACTTCGACATTGATGTCCTTGTCGTTCACATTGTCTAAGGAGCGTTTGATGTTCATAGCCAACGCCATATTGAGGGAGTCTTTGCGCTGAATGGACGAGTTCAAGTCTTTGATGTACTTGCTTTGTTCGTTCATGGTTTCCAGCGATTTTTTGATGCTCTCCGCGCCTGTTTTGCTGATGACCGATAGCTCCGCCATACGGTTCAGTAAATTGTCGTTGGTGTTTTTGAGCATATCTACTTGTTTTTCAAGCCCTTGCGACTTGCTTTTTTCTGCATTGAGTTCTACTTCTTTGGTGCGGGCTTCGGATTGCGACTCGGTAAGTTGAGAGCGCACTTTATCACAATCATTGCGCACTTGCGCTATGGAAGCTTCCAATTCCTTTACGCGGTTTTGGGAGGTAAGATATTGTTTCTTGGCTACACAAGACGTAGCCAACACAAAGGCAAGGCAAATAACGGGTAGTTTCATGAGAGGTTTCTATTTTCTTTGAGCAAATATAACGCATAAACTTATGCTTTCTGAAAAGGTTTGAAAAAAAAGCTATATTTGTAAGCTAAAACATCAAAACAACTCTATGTATCGACACCTTTTGTTTGACCTCGACCACACACTTTGGGACTTTGACCGCAACTCCAACGAAACACTAACCGAAATGCACACGCACTTTGGTATGGGCGCGGAGGTAGATTTGCAAGACTTTATACGAACTTTTGTGAAAGTAAATGTTTCGCTGTGGGAAAAACACAATGCCAATGTGATAGACCAACACACCTTGCGCACTACGCGCTTTCCGTTGGTGTTTGAAGCGTTGGGCGTACCAATGCCCATTTCAGGAGAGGATTTGTCGGCTATGTACTTGGACTTGATGCCACGCAAGCCTCATGTGCTTCCCTACGCGCTGGAGTTGCTCGAATACTTGAAGCCCAAATACACGCTTCACATTATTACCAACGGCTTTCCCGAAATTCAAGACATCAAACTTGCGAGTTCGAACATCACGCATTATTTCGACCTTGTCGTAACGTCTGCAGTGGCGGGCTACAAAAAGCCTTCGAAAGAAGTGTTTGATTATACGCTCCAAGCAATACAAGCCTCGCCTGCCGAGTGTTTGATGATAGGCGATAATTGGGAGGCGGACATAATAGGAGGGCGCAATGCAGGAATCGACCAAGTATATTTTTGCCCTGACTTGCCTACAGTCTTGCCTGCCCCTGATGCACACACCAAAACGTACCACATCAAATCATTGCAAGAATTGATGACTATTTTGTAGATAATGACCAATGAACGGTTAAAAAAACTTTTTTTTACAAAAAACACTTATAAATACAGCATCATAGCCTATCTTTGCAGTATCAAACGCGGAAGCCGAAAAGCGAACGAGTAGGCGCAATCTATCCAATCCAATAAAGTAATATGAAAAAAATCCAAGTATTCATGTTGTGTATTTGTGCTTTTTTTATGGTTGAACTTGCACAAGCGCAATCAAACAAAAAAATCTTTGAAAGCCCAAAACTCAAAGAAGCAGTGGCAGGACACAAAACTGTGGCTATCTTACCTTGTATGGTAACCATCAAATTGAAAAAAATGCCCAAAAATACCACTGAAGCCGACATCAAAACACAAGAAAAGAAAGAAGCAACCAACATACAAAACAGTATGTACACTTTCTTGTTGAGAAAATCGTCTAAATATTCGGTAACTTTCCAAGATGTAGCTAAAACAAACGCGCTTTTGGCACAAAATCAAATCACTGTAGAAAATTTGGACACTTTCACAAAAGACCAAATAGCGAAAATCTTAGGGGTTGATTCTGTTATCAGCAGTAGCCTTATCACAGATAAGCCTGTTTCGGAAGGTGGCGCATTGGCAGTAGCTTTGCTAGTAGGATTTAGCATGAAAACCAACGAAGCAAAAGTAATGATGTCTATCAACAACGGCTCTGATGGCGAACTTTTGTGGCGTTATGACCGCCAAGTAGCAGGTGGCGTAGGCAGTTCGACTGATGATTTGGTGGATAGAATTATGCGCCAAATTGCTCGTAATTTCCCTTACGAGAAATAGGCAAGCATACCATAAATAAAAAAAAAACTCCTTGTATCACTACAGGGAGTTTTTTTTGCTTCAGGAAAGTCTTGTTTTTGTTTATACTAAAATAATTCTTGTAGCGCACCCTTTCTAGGGTGTGTTCATAGCAATCAACACCTCGCACCCTAGAAAGGGTGCGCTACAGTTTTTTGTTATATGCACTTTAAAATTTATTTTAGTATTATTTCTCCACTTTCGAACTCTCGAAAGTCTTGCCTATTTTGATATAACCGGGGTAGCCAATTCTCGCACCTGCAATACGAAAACGGGGCTTAATTTTGAGTCTGATGCGCGTATCTTCTTCGTTTGTGCCGTTCAAACCCTTCACAAGGGCGAAAATGCCATCAAGCGAAGTTTTACTCAAAATCTTTTTCAAATCAAAAGAAGTCTGAATCGGGAGCGTGTTCGTACCCATAGGAGGCACTTCGAACCTATCTACTGAAGTACCGCTTACAATGTCGCGTTTGTCCACTTCCAATATCCAATCCAATTTTTCGAGTGCCGCGAGCTTCTCATGGCTATTGCGCACTTCCACATTGAAGGTAATGAACATAGGCACTTCGGGCTGTTTTGCCATTTGCAAGGCGAGCTTGCCTGCTTCGAGGAGATTGATTTGGCTCAAGTCTTGGTATTGTAGCAAGTTCAACCCGCTTACCTCCAAACGCGCAAAATCCTTGTTACGAAATTCGCATTTAGTCAGGGCTTTTAATTCTCTGAAAGTCCGACAAGAGGTAAATTCAAACAGTATAAAAAACAAAAATAGGTAACGCATCATAACTTAAGGAGTTGGGATTAAGGTTTTACACTCGCTTCTTTGGTTTCGAGCTTGTTTTCTTGGTACTTAGAAGGGCATTTCATCAAAATCTTATCCGCCACGAAGCCGTCTTTTTGATAACTGCCAATCACTACTACTTGCTCGGAGCGTTCAAAGTCGGAAGGTTTGGGATTGCGGAACACGACACGCTCTGCACGTTTTTCGCTGTCTATGAGTGTGAAAGCAAAATAATTAGGGTTTACTTTCGGGTCATATTGCAGGTCTAACACGCGCCCTTGTTGGTTCTTGCGCAATGAGCCTACTACGTGAATTTTGGTAGTGCGCCCGTTTTTTGCCATTTCTTGCGCCTGTGCAAAGGTTACATATTGGCTGGCATCGCCCATCGTGGTAATAATCATACCAATCGCTACTGCAATCACGACAATGCCTATAATGTGAGTGGGTTTCATAGAAGGAAAGGATTTAAGCTATACATTATTCTGTTGTTTGCAAAGGTACGCATATTATCGGTTTTTTGCAAAAGCCCTCGAAAGGATACCCTACAAAAAAACTCCTTCGCGTTTTGCAAAGGAGTTACACATTCGGAGTAGGGTAGGCAAGACTTATTGCCCTTGCATTTTTTTGCGTTTTGCCGCTTCTTCGGGACCTATAGCTTCTTCAAGCGTGATGCGTGAACCATCTTTGTATGGCACGATGAAAGGGCGATATTGAGGCATACGGCGGAAGTCAATCTTAGATACAAAAGAGCGCAAAGCGTCTGCTTGGTCAATCGTACTGAACACGCCCATGATGTATTTGTTGAAGCCATCAGCCGATTCTTTGCGGAAATCGGGGTTGTCGGGGTTCGTTTCTACGTTAGCATTTTGGAATGCGCCAATCTGTACCACATAGTACAAACCCGTAGTAGGGATAGAAAATCCACCTTTACTAGGAGGGCTAGGTTTGCCTTCGCAATCCTTCAATTTTTTGAGCAAGTCTTCAATCTCGGAGCGCAAACCTTCTACTTCTTTCGAGCATTGGGCTTCGAGTTCTTTGAGGCGCACTACCTCGCTTTTGAGCTTGCCTGCTTCAGCTTCGGCAGTAGCTTTAGCGGCTTTGAATTGTTTGTAAGACTCAAGATTTTTGCCAAAACTTGCTAATTCGGCTTTCAATGCCTTGTCTTCGGCGGCTTTGGCTTTCTTTTCGTCTTTGCTTGGCTTGGGCGCGGTTTCTTTCTTCTTAGGCTCTTTTTTAGGCTTTTGGGCTTCGGCTACGGGTGCAGACAGTATGGCAAAACCCGCCATAAGACAAGAAACAGCAATGCGCTTGAGGTTATATGAAGTCATATTCATTATGTTTAGAAATAGCATTAAATACGTATGTTTCATGAAACGAAAAATTGTGCCAAATATATATTACACTTTTTTTTTATCAAATATTTGGAAAATTCGAAAACTCCTTTTAACTTTGCAACATCATTCAAAACCTGCCAAATGCTCATGTGGTGAAATTGGTAGACACGCCATCTTGAGGGGGTGGTGCTGGCAACGGCATAGGAGTTCGAGTCTCCTCATGAGCACAACAATATATAGCCTGTAGTCTAAGTGAACTACAAGGCTTTTTTTGTATAGTACGCTTTTTTCCTCACTCTCCATGAACCCTCAAGACGACAATCAACTCAACATCGAACTTTCTGAAGAAATCGCAGAAGGTATCTACTCCAACCTTGTGATGATAGCCCACTCGCAGAGCGAGTTTGTGCTGGACTTCATACGCCTGATGCCCAATGTACCCAAAGCAAAGGTAAAATCGCGCATCATCATCACACCCGAACACGCCAAACGCTTGGTAAGCGCGTTGATTGAAAACATACAAAAGTACGAAGAAAGTTTTGGCGACATTCAACATCAACAAGAACAACAAGGATTCCGCTTGCCTATGACCTTTGGCGGTACGGTAGGCGAGGCATAAATCGCGCCTTTGGCTAAAACGGTGGGTAGGCAAGTAGAACGCTTGCCTACTTTTGCTTTTGTATTGAAGCAAAAAATGTACGTACATCTCATTTTTGGAGAGCGAAATGTTAGCCCCAGCGGGGCGACATCTTTGTAGCCAAACAGTTCCACCAATAAGAACCCCGTAGGGTTGACATCTTAAGATATCGCCCCGCTGGGGCTATCAAATATGCAATGTTATACTAAAATAACTCTTAACTTGCGTAAAAAATACCACAGAGGTACGGAGAACCACAGAGCTACACAAAGAACTCTGTGTTTCTTAGTGCTTCTCTGTATCTCCGTGTTAAGTTTTTGGCGCATTTTAAATTTTATTTTGGTATTAATATAAAAATAATCAACCAAAATTTGTATGGCTCGTTTTTCTTGCCTACCTTTGTCTTATTACAAACGCTTTTGTGAGCTATTGCTATACAATAACTTTTACAGTGTAATAGTTCTGAAAAATAAATGTAAAAACAAATAAGTTAAATAAATATACTGTTTTTAAATAAAAAATATGATAACGACCAAAGAAATAGACATAAAAAACAATCTAACAATTGAGTTTGAAGACTTAAAATCTAATTTTTTACCAAAACTTTTAGATTTTATAAAGCAAACAACAGACCTGAAAGAGCAAAAAAACAAAAACGAAAAAGCCTTCGAAAGCGAGCTAAAGGTTTTTTTGAAAAACACATTTTATAAGGAAACATACATAGGAAACCGCCCATACAAAAAGGGAGAAGCTGATTTAATCATTGCGGAAGATAAGAACACACCTTCTAGAACATCTGTACTCGTGGAAGTAAAAAGCCCATTAGACAAAAAGGACTTTATCACCAAGACCGAGATTAGCAGAAAATCATTTTATCAAGCTGTAACTTATTTTTTGATTGAAATAATTGAAAAACAAAACTTTAGCATTAAAAATATCTTAATAACCAATACAGATGAGTTCTTTTTGTTTGATGCAATAGAGTTCCATAGGCTGTTTTACAAAAGTAGCTTAGGCAAGGATTTTGAAAATTGGTACTTCAGGGAGCAAAGCGGGACTTCTATAAACGATTTTTATCAACAAGTAGAGAATTTTATAGGAAATGAGAACGAAGAAATAGAGTTTTCGTTTTTTAGATTTTCCGATGACTTAGTAGAGGAGATTGAGGAAGCACTAACCACAAACAACATAGAAGACTTCAACAAACCCGATAAATTTAACAATATTAAATTTATGTACCGCTTTTTTTCGCCTTACAACCTTAGAAAGGAAAAGGCAGAAAGAGATGGGAGCGAGTTGAACAAAAAATTTTACAACGAATTGTTATACATTTTAGGGCTGAAAGAGTATGAGAAAAACGGAACACGCCTGATTGATAGGCTACCCAAAAATGAGAGAAATGAAGGCTCTTTTGTAGAAAATGCCATCGAAAAAATAATTTTTGAACGACCAATACACCTACAAGAATTAGGCGATAAGAAATTTGTTGAACAAGAAGAGGACTTTGAGAAAGCTCTTGAGCTGTGTATTGTGTGGATAAATCGTATTTTGTTTCTCAAATTGCTCGAAGGGCAATTAGAAAGCTATCACAGCGACACAAAGAACTTTAAGTTTTTAACGCCTGAAATTATTAAAAATGGAAACAGACTCGCAACATTGTTTTTCCATGTACTGAACACACCCTTAGAAACCCGAAGCAAGTCATTGCGAAAAGGGTTTCAAAATATCCCTTACCTAAACAGCAGTCTTTTTCAAATTACTTACATTGAAACGATGTATGGTAGAATTTCTGGATTGCGGGACGATTTAGTGATGCCACTTTATAAAAATACGGTGTTGCATGATATACAAAATGACTTGCCACCGCTTGAATATTTATTGCTATTCCTTGATGCCTACAATTTTGGAGAGCCTGTAAAACAAGACGTTCAGCATAAGACAAAAGACTTAATTAATGCTTCGGTATTGGGCAAAATATTTGAAAAATTGAATGGATATAAAGATGGCTCGTTTTATACCCCAAGCTATATCACTATGTATATGAGCCGAAAAGTGGTTCGCAATGCGATTGTGAGGAAATTTAATGAGAAATTTGCGTTAGAGGCAATAGACTTTGAAGAAGTCAAACAATTCACAAAGTCAAAATATAAGACAGAAGATATAGCGCAGTTTAATCGGGCTGTTAATGAAATTACGGTTTGCGACCCTGCAGTAGGTTCAGGACATTTTTTGGTGTCTGTACTGAATGAGATTATTTGTGCCAAGTCCGAATTAGAGATATTGTATGACAACGAAAATCAACCACTCCAATATTGGGTGCTGGTAGAGAATGATGAGCTAAAAATTTACAACAAACGGGTTACCAATCAAGAATTTGAATATAAAATTGAGTACAAAAATGGCATAAGAAGTGTAAGCCCAGAACTGCAAAAAGTTCAAACTACGCTATTTAGAGAAAAACAACAAATTATTGAAAAATCGTTGTATGGTGTTGATATCAACCCTAACTCAGTACAAATATGCCGTTTGAGATTATGGATTGAACTATTGAAAAACGCATATTACACACCTGAAAGTAACTTTAAAGAACTTAGAACCCTTCCAAATATAGAGTACAAGGTCGTAGAGGGCAATAGTTTATTGCCTGTTTACAAAAATCAGCCCGTGGTAATTGATTGGAAACGAAAACAATATCCCGATATCAAGTCAATAAGCAGGAATGTAGGCGTGATAAACAAGTCTATAGAAATCATAAAATCTAACAAACAAAAGTATTTTATCGTGGAAGGGCATAACCAAAAACAAAACCTTGCCACTGAAATAAACCGCGCAAAAGCCAATTTATTAGTTGCTAAGTTCGAAATAGAGCTGATGCAAATAGATGAAATAATAAACTCCCTTAACCCAGAGCAACGAATTGATAAAAAATTAAACAAACAAGAGGAAAAACAACGCAATGAGTTGTTAGAAAAAAGAGCTTTCTTAGAAAAAATAAAGCGAGAGATAGATTACAGCCCTGATTTGGGGAAGCCAGTCGTGTTATTTGATTGGCATATAGATTTTGCTGAAATTATGGGAACGCTCCAAAATGGAGAAGGCAATGGATATGGATTTGATATTGTGATAGGCAATCCGCCCTATATTCAACACCGCGAATTAGGACATATAAGTCCATATTTGAAAGCTATTTATCATAATACTTATTCAGGAACGGCTGATATAAGTGTGTATTTCTTTGAAAAAGGATTAGAAATTACCAAAAAAGGCGGGCAACTTGCCTACATCAATACAAACAAATTTTTCAATACTGAATATGGCAAAGAATTACGTGCTTATTTGGCTACATTCCAAAACAATGAATATGTAAACTTTGAGCAAGTGCCTGTATTTGATGAAGCTCTTGTTTCAACTTCAATTTTTCATATAGATAAAAAAGAACCTGAAACCAATTTGCAATACGCCCAATTTTACAAAGAGATTGTAACAAGTGAAATATTCAATAGAGAATTGCCCAACAGAGTAACAACTTATGAAAAAGAATACTTACATAACACAGCGTGGCTATTCACAACACCCGAAGAAGATAGGATTTTAGAAAAAATTAGGAAAGTAGGCAAGCGAATTGATGAGATTCCTACGATTGATATAAAACGTGGTGTTACAACAGGCTTTGATGATGCGTTTATTATTGATGAACAAATTTTTACCGAATTATCAAAACAGCAAGTAAATAAAGAAATCTTAAAGCCATTACTTCGTGGAAAAGATATTCACAACTATAATTATACGTATGAAAATCTTTGGTTATTATATATACCTTGGCATTTTCCCTTACACTTAAATCCAAACGTAAACAAAAGCTCGAAAGAGGCTGAATTAGCATTGGAAACTAATTATAATGATGTATATACGCATCTAAAAAATTTTAAAACAGAACTTAGCAATCGTAATAAAGCGGAAACTGGCATAAATTATGAGTGGTATGCTTTACAGAGAAGCGCAAGCACTTATTTTGAAGATTTTGAAAAGGAAAAAATGATATGGGGACTTATTTCGGGAATTTGGGGTTTTGCTTATGACAATGTAGGATATTTCTTAACAAGTGCTTCATTCCTTTTGACTTCTGAAAAAATACCTATCAAGTTTTTACTCGCGTTGTTCAATAGCCGTTTATTTCAATTTTATTTTGACAAAACAGGCGAATATACTGCAGGCGGGGCTTATGTGTTGAAGAAGAAAAACATAGAAAGGTTTATTATACCCACAAAAGAAATGGATTATGCACCATATATTAATTTGGTTGATAAAATTCTCACAGCAAAAGACCAAAAACAAGATACGATAGAACTTGAAAACGAATTAAACACAATGATTTATGAACTTTACAGCATCAACGAAACAGAGCAACAAGAGATAGAAACGATTTTGATAAAGAGAAAAATTAAGTAGCTATGCTTCGTATAAATTCGCTCAATAGGATAGGGTTTCAAACCCTATCCTATTGATTTTTTGATAAAATTTATATACAATATAACTTTTATTTCAGTATTATATCGTATTTTATATTTTTATTTTTGGATTATATTTTCATTTTTTCACATTTTATATTTACATATTAGTCGTTTATTTTTGAGTTATATTTTCGTTTTTTCACGTTTCATTTTTTTCAAATAATATTTTTAACTTGCCTACACAGCCCAAAATTTGCGCATTATGTTTATTTGCGTTGTGTAGGCAAGCATTTTTTTGTAGTTTTGCGCCATGTTTCCTATTTCGCGTCAAGTTTCTATCTTTTTGATTGTTTCTGCCCACATAGCGGGCTTTTTAGGTTTGCAGTGGCACATTACACGAGCTTGGTTTGAGTGGCTTGTGCCGTTCAATTTGGTGCTTACCGCCTTTGTGCTTTTTTCTGCGCATCAAGATTGGTCGTGGCGTTTTGGCGTGTTTTCATTGGTGGCAGGTTTGGGTGGTTTTTTGCTCGAAGTGG
>RDXI01000364.1 GCA_004292795.1 Bacteroidota bacterium
AATTTCAAGATCGTTATATATTTTTTTTAAATCAGCAAATTTATCGATTCCTTCTTTTACTTTGTTGAGTTGCGCCTTCATACCCACGCCTCCATAAGCTACTGCGTGCCTGATGTCTGTATATTTTGCCAACTGCGCGATAGCTTGGTCTATTTGCATAGCCAATTCGCGTGTGGGCGCGAGTATCAACGCCCTCAAGTTTTTGCCTTGTGCGAACTTAATTTTCATCAGAAGCGGGAGCAGGTAAGCGGCAGTCTTGCCTGTGCCTGTTTGTGCCACGCCCATGATGTCTTGCCCTCCCAACACAGCAGGAATGGCTTTGATTTGAATGGGAGTAGGTTCGGTATAGCCCGCCTCGGCTACGGCATCAAGTAATTGGCGGTTGAGTTTGAAGTCGCTGAAATTCATAAAAATTTTTGAATGATTTGGTGGAAAATCCCTAAAATCTTAGGCAATTCGACCAAATAATAAGTTTCAATATCAAAAGTAACTTTGTTTTTTTCGAGTTTTAAAAATTTCCAATCGCCCCCCGTAACAGCGCAGCCATACACAAACGGCACAGGCTTTCCTTCTTGTTCGTTGTAGAGCAGGGAAGCGTACATTTGGGCAATACATTGCGCTTGTCCATATTCAAAATCTTCATCTTTTGCTTCTACAAAGGTTACTACAGGAGCTTGCATCACTGTTTTTCTGGGGTGTTTGGCAAAGAAAAAATCACACTCGCCTGCCAAATCACGTGAGGCATCAACCGTCAAGTCCTCGCCTGAAAACATGGTAATTTCAGACTCATAAGCTAAGGCTATTTCGGTCAGAATAGGCGAGATGACGCGCTCCGATTTCACTTTTTCGTTGGTAAGCGGTACACGTTTTGCCCTCGCCAATGTTTGCACAAGCCAATCCGAAGGTTCAACGGGTTCAATGTGGGGGAACATCATTTCATCAGTTTCATCTAAAGCCAATTTTTTCAAGGTTTGCTTCAGATTTTTGTAATTGCTGTAGCCCATATTAAGTAATTTTTGTGCAAAGGTAGTGCTTTTATTGGTAAAAATGATGCTTTCGATGTGTAGTTTGGGGCAGGCAAGGCAATAAGCCGAAAATAAAGCAAAAAAAAGTAAACAAATGTTGGTTTTTACAAAACGATTTACTAATTTTGCGCCTCATTTTAGAAAAGTATGGATACCTTAAGTTACAAAACCCTATCGGCGAGTAATGCAATGATTGAGAAGAAATGGCTACTAATCGACGCGTCTAACGCGGTGGTTGGTCGTATGGCTTCTCAAGTGGCGCGTCTGCTCCAAGGTAAACACAAAGTAGAGTTTACCCCTAACGTAGATTGTGGTGACCACGTAGTCATTATCAATGCCGACAAAGTTCGCTTTACAGGTAAGAAATGGACGAACAAAGTATATGTTCGCCATACAGGTTACCCCGGCGGACAACGCTTTGCCACACCTCGCGAGGTAGTAGCAAGACGCGGATACGCAACACTTTTGGAAAAAACAATCAAAGGTATGTTGCCCAAAACCAAACTCGGACGCGAAGTGTTCCACAATCTTCATATCTATGAAGGTACAGACCACGTACACGCCGCTCAAAACCCTCAACCTTATACCTTAAACATCTAACCCTCTTACCATGACGGACGTAATCAATACCGTAGGACGCAGAAAAACTGCTGTTGCCCGCATCTATTTGAAAGCTGGGCAAGGCGAAATCACGGTTAATAAACGTGCTTTCAAGCAGTATTTCACCATCGAAACTTTACAGAATACGGTGCTTCACCCCTTAGCGTTGGTAAATGCAGCAGGTAATTATGACATTAAGGTTAATGTAAAAGGTGGCGGAACTACAGGGCAGGCTGAAGCTACTCGTATGGCTATAGCACGCGCTCTCTGCCAGCTTAATGCTGAAAATCGCCCCGCTTTGAAAAAAGCAGGGTTGCTCACACGCGACTCTCGTATGGTAGAGCGCAAGAAACCCGGTCGTCGCAAAGCACGCCGCAAGTTCCAATTCAGTAAACGTTAATCTCAAGGAAAAACAATTCTTATGTCTCAACTTACCTATCAAGATTTATTGACCGCAGGGGCGCATTTCGGGCACCTTACGCGCAAGTGGAATCCTAAAATGGCTCCGTATATCTTTATGGAGAAAAATGGTATCCACCTCATTGACCTAAACAAGACACTTGCCTGCCTTGAGGAAGCCTGCAATGCTGTGAAAAGCATCGCACGTTCTGGGCGCAAAATTATGTTTGTGGCTACCAAAAAACAAGCTCAAGAAGCAGTATCGGCTGAGGCGGCTCGCCTTCGTATGCCTTTCGTGACTGAACGCTGGTTGGGCGGTATGCTTACCAACTTTGTTACTATTCGCAAATCACTCAAAAAGCTTTCTTCATTGGAACGCCGCATGAAAGACGAGGACTACAAGAGCCTTGCCAAACGTGAGCGTTTGATGTTGGAGCGCGACAAAGGCAAATTGGAGAAAATCTTGGGCGGTATCACCGACCTTGGCAAACTTCCTTCTGCACTTTTCGTGGTTGATGTGAAGCGTGAACATATCGCTATCGCAGAGGCTCGCCGTCTTGGTATCCCTGTGATTGCTATTTGTGATACAAACTCTGACCCTGATGAGGCGGACTTCCCTATCCCTGCTAATGATGATGCTTTCAAATCTATTACCTTGATTATCAAAACGATAGGTCAGGCTATAGAAGAAGGTTTGTCGGAACGCAAGCGCGACAAAGAAGACGCTAAAACCAAGGAAGACGAAGTAGAAAAGCGTGAAGTGGACGTGAAAGAAGTTACTGAATAACGCAAAATAAAACGCTCTACCAAAAGTAGGGCGTTTTTGTTATTTTCGCGTCCTAAAAAACTGAATTTTATACTAAAATAATGCTTACCTTGCGCCCTTGTAGCACACCCTTTCTAGGGTGTGTTCATAGCAATCGACACCCCGCACCCTAGAAAGGGTGCG
>RDXI01000056.1 GCA_004292795.1 Bacteroidota bacterium
GTTTCGTGTCTTTGTCTATTACGTCTTTGGTAAAATCTATCGCAAACGTATCTTCTAAACGCTTCAAAATCAAGGAAATAGCCTGATACGTAATATCAACGCCTATCCAATTTCGATTTAATCTTTCCGCTACGGCAATGGTCGTGCCACACCCGCAAAACGCATCTAAAATCACATCACCCTCGTTTGAACTTGCCTGTATAATGCGCTCCAGCAAGGCTTCAGGTTTTTGCGTAGGGTAGCCGAGTTTTTCTTTTGCCTGTGAAGTGAGGGGCGAAATGTCTGTAACATTGGTAGTAATAGGAACGCCTTTCTGTTCTGAAAGGTAACGTTTTAAATATGGTCTTCCTGTGGAACTCCAAGTAAGCTTGCCTTCTTCGTCCAAAGCCTCCAATTTTTCTTTTATCACGCGCCAACCATATTCGGGTACATAACCCTTGTAATCATAAGAAAGGTTGGGACGCAAACCCATCGAGGCTGTTCTGATAATGTGGTCTAAACGATAACGCCCTTTTTCATCTTCATATCTATAAAAATCTTCTAAATAGCTTGTTGAATATCCTATAAAAACGGGATTCCAAATAGCTTTAGCACTTTTGGTATAATACAAAATCACATCATTCACTGCGCCCCATTTTTTCGAGTCATTGTGCGAACTTGTCCTTTGCCAAACAATTTCATTTCTAAATTCTCCGCCCCTCGAACAAAACAACGCATCACAAACCAACTTCAAGTAATGGCTTGCTGTAGGGTCGCAATGCAAATAAAACGAACCTGTAGGCTTCAAAATACGATATATCTCGGCTATGCGTTGCGTCATAGCCACAAGGTAGGCAAGCAAACTGCCACGCCCCAACACCTTTTCGAGTGCCAAAATAAGCTCGACACTTTGAACAGTGTAAACTCCATTTTGATTATCCGCTATTTCCGTATAGCCCTCATCAGCGCGTGTATTCCATGTCCAAGTATCTACAAAGGCTTGTGTTTGGGCGGTGTCTTCCTTGCCTACGTTGTTGTAGATTTGGTTGTAGTTGCGTTTGGAGTTGAAAGGCGGGTCTATGTAGCAAAGGTCGACACTCTCGTCCTTGATGTATTTGCGCAATACTTCGAGGTTGTCGCCATAAAAGAGTTGATTTTTCATGTATATGGAGTGTTTGAGATAGGAGAGCATATTTCAATGCCCAAAATTAGGTATTTTTTTGAAATTTATCAATTTTTATTGGCAATCTATGTATTTATAACCAAAAACACCCCAACAAGATAGCACAAAACTATGAAGCCTCACAAAAAGTTTTGTGAGGCTTGGAATGCCATAAGAAGGGGAGGGGAGAGGCTATTATGCTTCTTCTTGGTCAATCTCGACCATATCAATAGGCAACTTTACTATCTGCTTCAAGTCCTCGCCTGTTTGTAGCATATCTTCATCATCAGAGTCATAATACCACTTCACTTCAGTCTTGTTACCTGCAAGATGTAGTTTCTCCAATTTTTTCAAGATACCTAAGATATACATAGAGGAACTCGTATTGAAGTAGTCCAGCTTGAATGTAAGCAAGGTCTGTTTGAAAGGGGCATTGGCGTATTGGTCGAGCCACGAAAGGAGTGGTTCGTAAAATTGGTACGAGTTTTCAGGAATAGAACGCCCTGAAATATCTAACTTGCCTGTCGCAGAGTCAAAGTTTACCTCAGGTGTCTTTGTGGTACCACTAATCACTATACTTTCCATATAGATACAAGGTCGTTTCGTTGAGGTGAGTAGTTTAGCAAAAAATTAGTTTACAAATATAAGCAATTATTACAAACAATGAATAGTAGTGTTAATTTACCTTTATTTTCAGCATAAAAACTGAAAAGTCGTGTTCTGTTTCTCGAAATTCAAAAAATACTTGTCGCTTCGCCCTGCGCATAATGTCTATGATACCCAAGCCCGCCCCGCCTGCCGTAGGCAAGATTTCTTTGTTCAATGACTTGATGTATTGCTCTTGTAGTTCGTCTTCCGACAAGTCTTGCAGTTCTTCTATCCTGCTTTTGAGCCTTTGCGCATTGGCATTGTCCACCCAATTCCCCGTTAGTATCCAATAATTTTCTTCTTCTTCTGGCACAGCCACCGCTTCCGTTACCTCGATGGTGCTTGTAGCTTCGATGGTTTGTGTACTTGTGGCATCAATTTCTACTTCTGCCTCCACCACAGGCGCGGGCAATTCACGATACAAGATAAGAAAAGGCGATTTGATAGCCTTCAATGTCTGCGAGTCTTGTGTCAAGCTGTTTACAAGATGGTTCGTATAGTGAAAAGTATTTTGCAGACTTTCTATCAAAACATTCACAATACGCTTACGTGCTTTGAGCTTCGAGCAAGACTTTTTGAGTATCTTTTCAGCCAACTGCACGAGCATATCTATCAACTCTCCGTCTATTTCTCCGTTGTATGTAAAGAGAACGTGGTCTTGAATGAGTTGATGATATATTTCCGCATTGGGCAAACTACTCGGTGTTTCCATATTGTTTATGGCAGTCCTTCCTTTAATGTAGGTGCAAAGTTACTTTTTTTTTCTGAAATTCTAAAAAAAAACTTTTTTTTTAGGCACGAATTATATTCCAAACGCTACAAAGGCGACAAAACCCCTGTAGCGTGTTGGTAGGCAAGTTTTTAGCGCGTGAAGGTTATTCTTTCGCCCATTTTTTGTTCATGGAAGATGCCATGTTCGTAGGCAAGATGCCCAGATACTATAGTATGTGTGATGCGAGCAGGCAAGACTTGCCCCTCGAGAGGCGACCAACCGCACTTGTAATGCAAACTTTCCTTCGTTACTTCGGTCTTGCCTGCCAAGTCCACCAACACCAAATCCGCCCAATAGCCCTCGCGGATAAAACCTCTTTCTGTAATTTGAAAACAGATAGAAGGCGCGTGGCACATTTTTTCTACCACACGCTCCACGCTAATCTTGCCTGCCTGCGTGTGCATAAGCATCAAAAGCAAAGGGTGTTGCACCAAAGGCAAGCCCGAAGGCGCGTTCCAATAGATTTGTTGCTTCTCGTCCCACGTATGCGGGGCGTGGTCTGTGGCTATGATGTCCAAATGATTGTCCAACAAACCTTTCCACAAGGCTTGTTGATGCGCTTCGCCTTTGATAGCGGGATTGCATTTTATCAAATTGCCCAATGCAGTATAGTCATTTGTATTAAAACTCAAATGATGCACACAAACTTCTGACGTGATGCGCTTTTGCGCAAGAGGCGTAACATTATCAAAAAGCAATACTTCCTCGCCTGTAGTGATGTGCAAGATGTGCAAGCGCGTATTGTGCTTCTTCGCAAGCTCGATAGCCATAGAGGAGGAAAGCAGGCAAGCCTCTTCGTTGCGTATTTCGGGGTGTTGGGCAGGCAAGACATTATCGCCAAATTTCTCCTTGTAGATTTGTGAATTGGCGCGTACTGTTGCTTCGTCCTCGCAGTGCGTAGCAATAAGCATATCCGCATTTTTGAAAACCGCCTCCAATGTACCGACATTATCGACCAACATATTGCCTGTTGAAGAACCCATAAAAATCTTCAGTCCGCACACATTTTGCGGGTTCGTTTTCAAAACTTCCTCTAAGTTGTCATTGCCCACACCCATGAAAAAGGAGTAATTGCCCAACGACACTTGCGAAGCGCGTGCATATTTATCTGCCAACAATTCCTGCGTAAGTGCGTTCGGAACAGTATTAGGCATTTCCATAAAGGTTGTAACGCCTCCCGCTACTGCGGCGCGACTTTCCGTAAAAAGGTCGGCTTTGTGCGTTAGCCCCGGTTCTCGAAAATGCACTTGGTCGTCTATCACCCCGGGCAAAAGGTGTTTGCCTTGTGCATCTATCACTTTGTCAGCAGGCAAGCTTTGTAAGTCCTTGCCTATTTTGGCTATGCGCCCGCCCTCTATGAGCAGGTCTTGCGCTATGATTTGCCCTTCATTCACGATGTGGGCGTTGAGAATGAGAATTTTCATAATTATTTTTTTTGCAAATTATAGGAAAAAAATAAATTTGCACTATCTTTGAAATGTAAAAATAAACTTATCCCTTTTTCTTACTTTTATGGAAGGCAAAAACGTACAAGGTTATCTCAAAAAATTAGCCGAAGAAATGAACGGCAACTACACCGAGTATTCTGACGACACAGTCATTATAACGCTTGCTTTGGAAGACAGCCGTTTCCAGAGTGTGCGCGGTGTGATACAAGAAAAAGGTGGTTCTTTGTTCTTGATACTCAGCTCTACTATCTGCCGTTTGCACGAATACCCTGATGTGGATTTCCGCAAAATGTTGGAGCGCAACTACGACCTTGGCTACTCCAAAATCACTATCACTGACGAGGACTACCTTGAATTGGCGGTTTATACCAAGTACGACCTTGTGAACCCCGAAGAATTGCGCTATATGCTCAATGAAATCGCGGTAACTGCCGACAAACTCGAACACGAAATCACAGGACAAGACCATCACTAAGCCTTGCCTACCCCCAAAACAAAGACCTTTGCTGACACTTCTTTGTTCTACAAAAAGCAAATCGTTTGCTATGAGGCTATCCGAAAAGGGTAGCCTTTTTTGTGCCTTGCCTACAAAACACAAGAACTCAAGAGCTTCGCGCCCTTGAGTTCTTGTATTTTTTAACCTTGCCTACCCCCAAAACAGAAGCGGGGTAGGAGGGAGGTTAGACCAAAAAATTAGTCTTTCTTATTCGTCAAACGCATATCCACACGGCGGTTCTTCTGTCTGCCTTCTGCGGTTTTGTTGTCTGCGATAGGCTTCGTTTCACCAAAACCATCACTGCTTACGCGGTTTGCATCAATGAACTTGTCAATCAAATACTCTGCTACAGCTTTTGCGCGGTCTTTCGAAAGCTTCATATTCGCCGCGTCATCGCCTTCGCTGTCCGTATGTCCTTCGAGAATAATGCGCGTGTCAGGATATTTTTTCAACATAGTTGCCAATTCATCAAGCAAAGAATACGACTCAGGTTTGATAATCGCCTTGCCTGTTTCGAACAATACCTTGCTTGCGCGGTCAAGAATTTCAGGGCAACCTTTGTTTTCCTTAGGGCCAGGCACCGAAGGGCATTTATCTTTGTCGTCAGGTGTGCCATCTGCATCAGTATCAGGGCAACCTTGGAATTCTTGAATACCTTTCACATCAGGGCAAGCATCATCTTTATCACGAATACCATCACCATCGCGGTCAGGGCAACCTTGGAATTGAGGAATACCTTTGTCGTCAGGACAGTTATCTTCGCGGTCTATAATGCCATCACCATCACGGTCAGGGCAACCTTTAGCTTCCACACTGCCTTTCTCGTCAGGGCATTTGTCGTCTTTGTCCGCAATACCATCACCATCACGGTCAGGGCAACCTTTCAAATCCACCTTACCCGGAATATCAGGACAAGCATCTGACTTATCAGGCACACCATCTTTGTCTTTGTCGGGGCAAC
Organism: Bacteroidota bacterium; assembly: GCA_004292795.1. Lineage (GTDB taxonomy): Bacteria > Bacteroidota > Bacteroidia > Cytophagales > Microscillaceae > RDXI01. The sequence continues at coordinate 5,467 of RDXI01000056.1, forward strand.
CACGCGTTTCTTTGGGTCCTTTCACATCAGGGCAAAGGTCGTCCCCATCAAACACGCCATCGCGGTCTCGGTCAGGGCAACCGCCACTATCAGGCGTACCTATCACCCCGGGGCATTGGTCGACCATGTCAGGCGAGCCATCTTTGTCGCTGTCAGGCAAGCAACCAAAGGCATCAACATTGATACGAATACGAAACGGCACGCCTGATTTTACAGTATTGCCTTCTGCGTCCAAAAGCTCACCTGTAAATTCTATATAAGTATTGTGATTTACCTTTTTCATTTGTTCGGTAAGGTCATCAATCTTAGCCTGAATTTCAGTAGCTTCAGCCGTGTATTTTTCTTCCTCGACTTTGCGGTCTCTCGCCTTCATATCAGCATATTTGCCGTATTTCTCGTCGATTTGCTTGAGTTGTCGCCTTGCCGCGCCCAATTTGGCAAGCCATTCGAGCTGTTCGTTATAGAGAGGCGTTTTTTCGTGATAGATATAATTTTTGAGGTTTTTGGGTAGGCGAGTCATCACTGTTTGTCCCGAAACCTCATCATTACAAGTAGCGCGATGCCCTTCCATTTGGCTTAGGGTAGAGGGGCATTTGTCCTGTCCCGTAGCTTCAGGCACACCATCGCAGTCAGGGTCTTGCACATTGGCGTAGGGGACTTGTTTGGGTTTAGTGGGTTGCGCCCAAGCAGTGGCAGTAGCCAAAGCACCTCCTAACAACAAAAGCGGTAGAATTTTAGAAATCTTCATAGAGAGAAAATTTTAATAGTGTTTTACTGTTACTATAGCGCAAAAATATAAATTTTCGTATGTTATATAGTAAGGTATGTATGTTTTTTTGTGAAATTACAGAAAAAAGATGTTTTTATCCCCAAGAGAAGCACCCAATGCGCCCATCAGTAGGCAAGCCTAATTCGTCCAAAATGCTTGTTCCGCAGGTAGGCAAGGCATCAAGCTCGACACAAGCCCCCAAAACTGTAATCTGAAACCCTTGAAAATCAATGACTTACAAATATATGCAGGTTTTATGAAAAAAAAACAAGAAAATTTTTGCAAAAAATTTGGAGATTAAAAAAACATACTCTAATTTTGCACCCACAAACAGATACAAGGGGTAATACCAGAGTGGCCAAATGGGGCAGACTGTAAATCTGCTGACGTACGTCTTCGGTGGTTCGAATCCATCTTACCCCACTAAATTTTATAAATGCGGGTGTAGCTCAGTTGGTAGAGCGATAGCCTTCCAAGCTATAGGTCGCGAGTTCGAACCTCGTCGCCCGCTCCAAAAATAAGATGAAAGAAATAGTTTGCTGTTTTATTAGTCATAAAATGGTAAACTATTTTAGTAAATACAACATTTGAAACAAGCGACTACCCAACTTGTTTTGATAAGCCGACGTAGCTCAGGGGTAGAGTAACTCCTTGGTAAGGAGTAGGTCGAGGGTTCAATTCCCTTCGTTGGCTCACATTATTTTAATTTTGTACTCAATTTATTTTTAACCCTCAAATAGGACTCTTACAATGGCTAAAGAACAGTTTGACCGCTCGAAACCCCACGTAAACATAGGAACAATTGGACACGTTGACCACGGCAAAACTACTTTGACTGCCGCTATCACGAAGGTATTGTCTGAAAAAGGTTTGGCAGAGAAAAAAGACTTCTCACAAATCGATAACGCTCCTGAAGAAAAAGAACGCGGTATTACTATCAATACTACTCACGTAGAATACTCTACGGCTAATCGTCACTATGCTCACGTGGACTGCCCTGGTCACGCGGATTATGTGAAGAATATGGTTACTGGTGCGGCTCAAATGGATGGTGCTATCATTGTGGTGGCGGCTACAGATGGACCAATGCCCCAAACTCGTGAACACATTTTGTTGGCTCGTCAAGTAGGTGTGCCTGCGCTTGTAGTATTCATGAACAAAGTAGATTTAGTAGATGACCCTGAGTTGTTGGAACTTGTTGAAATGGAAATTCGCGATTTGCTGAGCTTCTATCAATACCCAGGCAACGACATTCCCGTAATACAAGGCTCTGCTTTGGGTGGTTTGAATGGCGAAGCTAGTTGGGTAACTAAAATTGAAGAACTTATGGCGGCAGTAGATAGCTATATTCCTATCCCTACTCGCGCTGTAGATAAAGAATTTTTGATGCCTGTAGAAGACGTGTTCACTATCACTGGTCGTGGTACTGTTGCTACTGGTCGTATTGAGCGTGGCGTTATCAACTCTGGTGACCCTGTAGAAATCCTTGGCTTAGGTGCTGAGAACCTGAAATCTACAGTTACAGGTGTGGAAATGTTCCGCAAAATCCTTGACCGTGGTGAAGCAGGTGATAACGTAGGTTTGTTGTTGCGTGGTGTTGAAAAGACCCAAATCCGCCGTGGTATGGTTATTTGCAAGCCCGGTTCAGTAAAACCTCACTCATTCTTCAAGGCTGAAGTGTACGTATTGTCAAAAGAAGAAGGTGGTCGTCACACTCCTTTCTTCAACAAATACCGCCCTCAGTTCTATATGCGTACCACTGACGTTACAGGTGAAATCTTCTTGCCTGCAAACGTAGAAATGGTAATGCCTGGTGATAACATCACAGTAGAAGTGAAACTTATCAACCCTGTAGCTATGGAAAAAGGTTTGCGTTTCGCTATCCGCGAAGGTGGACGTACCATCGGTGCTGGTCAGGTTACTGAAATATTGACTGGATTGTCACAATAGTCAAATAAATTAATATTGAAGGTTTAAGTTCTTAAACCTTCAATATTAAAACATACGGGAGTAGCTCAACTGGTAGAGTGGCGGTCTCCAAAACCGTAGGTTGCGGGTTCGATCCCTGCCTCCCGTGCAAAAGCAAACAGTCCCCGACAAGGGGACTTAACTTTCTAATACCCTACAGAAAATGAGCGTAGTTAGTTTTATCAAAGGTTCTATTGAAGAGTTACGTCAAAATGTAACATGGACAAAGTATAGCGAATTGCAAAGCAATTCATTTCTTGTCATTGTGGCTTCTATTGTGTTTGCTATAGTAATTGGCATCATCAATTTTGGCTTCGACTTTGTTCTCAAATGGTTCTATCAAGCATTTTAACCCTCACATACTAAAACTACAAAACTATGGCTGAACTACAATGGTATGTGGTGCGTGCTGTTTCTGGACAGGAGAAAAAAGTAAAAGGCTACCTTGAAGGCGAGATTAACCGCCGTAAGTTGGCTGAGTCCCTGACACAAGTGCTAATCCCTACCGAAAAAATAGTGGAAATGCGCAATGGCAAGAAATATACACGCGAAAAGATATTTTTCCCGGGGTATGTCTTGGTACAAGCTGACCTCAATCAACCCGAAGTGCCTGCTGTGATATTGAATATTCCGGGCGTGCTTGGGTTCTTGGGAATGGAAGGAAAATCTACCATAGGAGGAGTAAAGCCTTCGCCTCTTCGTAAAAAAGAAGTTGATAATTTGTTGGGTAGAGTTGATGAAGAAACTGAAAAAGGTGCAACCTTGCAAGGTACGTTCATAATAGGCGAAACTATCAAAATCATTGACGGTCCATTTACAGATATGATAGGTGTGATAGAAGATGTCTTTGATGAACGCAAGAAACTGAATGTAATTATCAAAATATTTGGGCGCGATACGCCTACAGAACTTGGTTATACAGAAGTAGAGAAAGTGGAATAACGAGGCGCGTTGGGCTTGCCCGACAACCCTCATCATTCATAGTTAAGATTACCCTTTCTTATTTGTTCGCCTCAAATAAACAACGATGAATAGTTTACTTGATGCTTCCAGTCGTAACAAATAAGAAAAACAACTTTCAAAGATGGTGTTGCTGTCTTTCAAAGTAAGAGAGTTTTTCACATTATTCAAATCCCCTTTAAACAATTGCTATGAAAGAAGTAGCTGGGTATGTAAAGTTACAAGTAAAAGGTGGACAAGCTAACCCTGCACCTCCTATTGGTCCTGCGCTTGGTAGCAAAGGTATCAATATCATGGAGTTTTGCAAACAATTCAATGCAAGAACTCAGGAGAAGCAAGGCGTGGTACTACCTGTACTTATTACTTACTACAAAGACAAGTCGTTTGACTTCGTTGTTAAAACCCCTCCCGCAGCTGTTCTTCTCTTGCAAGCCGCAAAAATCCAAAAGGGTTCAGACCAACCTAACCGTAAAAAAGTAGGTTCAGTAGATTGGGACGCTGTTAAAACAATAGCAGAAACCAAAATGCCTGATTTGAACGCTTTTACTATCGAATCTGCAATGAAGATGATAGCTGGAACGGCTCGCAGTATGGGAATTAAAGTAACAGGGACTGCACCTTGGGAAACAGAAGCTGAAAAAGCATAGTCTATCCTTGAATTATGGCAAGATTAACGAAAAAACGTAAAGAGGCACTCCAAAAATTTGACCTCTCAAAATCTTACGCACTTCAAGAAGCTACTCAAATGTTGAAAGATGTTACTTTCACCAAATTTGATGCTTCGGTGGATATTGACGTAAGGCTTGGAGTTGACCCTCGCAAGGCTGACCAAATGGTACGCGGTACGGTAGCCCTTCCTCATGGAACAGGCAAGACAGTACGTGTATTGGTGTTGTGTACGCCAGACAAAGAGCAAGAGGCTAAAGACGCAGGAGCTGACCATGTTGGGCTTGATGAATATATCCAAAAAATCGAGCAAGGATGGACAGACATAGATGTTATCATTACCATGCCAACAGTAATGGCAAAAGTAGGTAAGCTCGGTAAAATTCTAGGTCCTCGTGGCTTGATGCCTAACCCCAAATCGGGTACTGTAACCATGGAAGTAGGTAAAGCTGTGGGTGAAGTGAAAGCTGGTAAAATCGATTTCCGTGTTGATAAAACAGGTATCGTGCATACAAGCGTAGGCAAGGTTTCTTTCTCACCTGAAAAGCTGAGAGAAAACATTGCGGAACTTATCACTACACTCGCTCGCATGAAGCCTGCTAGTGCCAAGGGTACTTATTTTAGAACTATTCACCTCTCGACCACCATGAGTCCTTCGATTGAAATCGATAAGACTTCCATCGCGGGTATTTAATCTAAACGCTTATGACAAGAGAAGAAAAAGCGGTATTGATTGACGAATTGAAAGAAAAATTTGCCTCATATCCATTCTTTTATATCATGGACGCATCTAGCATGTCAGTTGCTGATACGAACAATTTTAGAAGAATGTGCTTTGAGCGTGGCTTGGAGTACAAAGTTATCAAAAACTCCCTCATCAAAAAGGTGTTGGAAGGTTTTGAAACTGACTACACAGAGTTCAACGCCAAAGTATTGAAAGGCTTTTCGGGCGTAATTTTCTCTAAAGAATCAGGCAACGCGCCTGCACGTCTTGTAGAGGATTTTCACAAAAAAGGCAACGAAAAACCAATCTTGAAAGGTGCTTCTATCGATTCTTCGCTCTATATTGGCGCGGAAAACTTAGGTACGCTTACCAAAATCAAATCTCGCCTCGAACTCATCGCAGAACTCGTGGGCTTGCTACAAGCTCCCGGTCAGCGTTTGGCTTCTGCTCTGCAAAGTGGCAGCGGGAAATTGGCAGGAGTTCTCAAAACTCTTTCCGAGAACAAATCGGAGTAATCTCCATACCTACATCGGGCGGGCTAATCGTGGCAGGTCGTCCTTCAGCCCAAAAGCTGAAAATATAAGCTCACAGTGAGCAATGTCCTTTTTAATTTTTGGTTTCATCTCTAATTTTTAAATTACAATGGCTGATTTGAAAGCTTTTGCTGAGCAACTTGTAAATCTTACACTTAAAGAAGTAAACGATCTTCTTGGTATTTTGAAAGACGACTACGGCATCGAACCTGCAGCAGCAGCAGCGGTAGTAGCGGCTCCTGCGGCTGGCGGTAACGAAGCAGCAGCAGTAGCAGAAAAGACTTCTTTTGACGTTATTTTGAAAGCTCCTGGTGGCGCAAAGTTGAATGTTGTTAAAATCGTAAAAGACCTTACTGGTCTTGGCTTGAAAGAAGCGAAAGACCTTGTTGATGGCGCACCTAAACCTGTGAAGGAAGGCGTGAGCAAAGACGAGGCTGAAGCTCTTAGAAAAGCTCTTACTGAAGCAGGTGCTGAAGTAGAAGTAAAATAATTTTACAATTAGTAGCAAGTCATACAAACGTATGGCTTGCCTACTAATTCTAAGACCTGCCTTGACAATGAGGTCAGGTCTATTTGTATTTAGTGAACTTTATGCCTTTGTGGTTTGTTTGTTACTTATAGCTATTGAATGGAGAACCAACCTAATTGGATAAACAATCCCACCCCAAGCCAAGTAAATATCGTTACTTTGCTTTGGGCTATTGCTGTTTTATTACTTTTTAGTGTAATGACTGATGTGTTGAGCGTTTCTCCTTTTCAACAAAAGTATGTGATGTTGTGGTTTTTGATGATGGGGGCAACCTTGATGGTAGCTAAGGTACATCAAAATTTTAGAAAGCGCAAATGAGTATGAAAAAGACTTTTGAGCATTGTTTGTGGGAAGAACTTACTAAATGGTTTGGATTAGAACGATTGAAGGTGTTTGCTCCATTGGAAAGCCTGCTCCAAATCACAAATAATCTAAACGAAACGGTAGGCAAGAGTTTAGAGCAGTTGAATGGATTGTTGATAGACAATTTTATGGATTGGAATGAAGATGAGTTAAAAATGCAGTTTATATCACCCCTCTTATTTTTAGTAAATTACCACGATAGCCCAAAATATCACCCATTTTCGCAAAGAACGCTCAAAATGCAAACGCCTGAAATTGAACTTTCGGGTACAATAGATTGGATGCTCGCTACAGGCAAGCAAATTCCTACAAAACCTTTCTTTTTCCTACACGAATACAAGAAAGAAAAAGGAACAGATAATGACCCCGTTGGGCAAGTGTTAGCCGCAATGCTAACTGCGCAACAACTCAATGAAGACACTACAGCTATAGTATATGGTGCGTATGTGGTAGGCAAGGATTGGTATTTTATGGCACTACAAGGCAAACAATATGCTATCAGTTTTCCCTATAATGCAATGGAAATGAACAAGTTAGAAAATATATACAACATTTTGGTTAGAGTAAAAGCGTTGATACAATGAACAGCACAGACAGCAACGAATGGGACATCAAAATACCTACTGAAGGCGATTTGGAAAGCAAGTTAAGAGCGGTGGAACGACAGTTGGCAGGGCAAGCGAAGGAGTTTATTTTTGTATTGGATTTGGAGGGAAATAATTTGTATAGGGCAAAGGGGACAGGTTCGGGCATACCGCATACGAAAGAATTGCAAGATATATTGTTGAGTAGGCAAGTTATTGTTATCACGCATAACCACCCAAGCGAAGACTTGACTTTTAGTTTGGCAGATTTAGATGCGTTTTTTCAACATAGAAATATACAACAACTTAGGGCTACATCAGGCAAGCAAACCATTGTTTTGGAGGAAAGCAATCGAAATAAGGCTTACCTAAAAAAGAAATATAGTTTGATGATGTTACAAAAAAACAAGGTTTTGAAACAAATAATGACACAAGAGGCATACAATCTTTGGGAATATACCCAACTTCCCACAGAACTTTCCGAAACGCTGGCATTGGATATAACTTTGATTGACTTATGATACTACAGGAAAACACGAAAGAATTGATAAAGCTTTTATCTATCGCATTGGCTTGTCATGATATAGATTTGAAGTACAAAGGTTACCTTTTCCCAAAAAGAGAGGCAGATGATGGCACGCTTACGATTACATTGTCTGAAAAATACGAGAAAAAAATAGATGGCTATATCACAAAATTTCAAAATCTACTGAATGAGGCTATTGCGAAAACAGCTTTGCAATCAATATTGACTAAATTAGAAAATAAGTATGATAGTTACGAATGGTACACTTGGGCTTCTGAAGATATGCTATTAGCCTTGTTGCAGGAGTTTGTGAGGCTTTTTTACGAACAGGAGGTAGGCAAGGAAAGTGTGGGAGAAACGAACACCTTACCTAAAGCCGCATAAAAGTATGCAAGATAGCAACGAATGGGACATCAAAATACCTACCGAAGGCGATTTGGAAAGCAGGTTAAGGGCAGTAGAACGACAGTTGGCAGGGCAAGTGAAGGAGTTTATTTTTGTACTTGATGCAGATACAGGCGAAGAACTATATAGAGATAAAGGAACGTTTGGAGGGATATTTGATACTATAGCACTACAAAATGTATTGAATAGTAGGCGAGTCATCATCATTACACATAATCACCCAAAGGAAACCCTTGATTTTAGTGTGAAAGATTTGAATTTATTTTTCAATCATGACAATGTAGTACAATTAAGAGCCACATCAGGCGGAAAAACGGCTATTCTGTCGGATAAAGACACACCGAAACCGTACAAACAAACAAGGGAACTTTTAATTAACGCGAAAATTAAAGAAAGGTTGAGAAAAGAAATCACACAAACACAGTATGAACTATGGTATGACACAGTATTGCCATACGAACTTCAAGAAGTTTTAAGTTTACAAATAAATGTTATAACGTTATGAGTATCAATATATTAGAAGAAATACCCGATTCAATTATCGACCAAGCTGTTAGATTAGCTTTGGAAGAATATGACCAAAAAACTCGTTATATGATATTTGGGAGTGAATATAAAGGAGAAGCCCAAGCGATTTCTGACCTTGTGGACAAGTATATTGATAATTGGAAAAACGAAGCGATTGACAGGCAAGAACAAAAAAGCCAAAAGTGTTTAGCTGAGCACTTGGGTATCACTTATGATGAGTACATCGAAGCGGAAGGTATATTAGAAGAAGAACCTTCAAGCGAGGGGTTTACTCATGTGTATCGTGTGCGTTTTGCAGAAGATGCTCCGAGAGAAATTTTAGATAAAATCCCATCTTTAGGTGCTGACAATACTGTAGAATTAAATCCAAGCGAAGTTGAAGAGTTGAACTTATAATTTATGTAAAGTTATCAGTATTAGAAAAAGTTAATAAAAATGCTAAATAGCTACAAATATGAAATAATTATCTATTGGAGTAAGCAAGATGAGGCATTTTTAGCAGAAGTGCCTGAATTGGCAGGTTGTATGGCTGATGGGCAAACATATCAAGAAGCACTTGAAAATGCACAGATTATCATAGCAGAGTGGATAGAAACTGCTAAAAACTTAGGTAGAGATGTTCCAACACCAAAAGGTAAACTAAAATACGCTTAATTTTTCATTTTTTCAACGCATTAGTACATTCCCTAATATATATGCAAAACACTGACCTATACGGAAGGAAGAGCTTTGCCCGCGTGCAAAAGGCATTGGATTATCCTGACTTCCTTGATGTGCAATTGCAGTCTTTCAAGGATTTTTTCCAAATTGATACGCCTGCCGAAAGTCGTGGCAGAGAAGGGCTTTTCCAAGTTTTTATGGAGAACTTTCCTATCGGCGACTCGCGTGAGAGCTATCTCTTGGAATTTATCGACTATTCTCTTGACCCGCCTAAATACTCTGTTGATGAGTGTATAGACCGCGGACTTACCTACGCTGTGCCATTGAAAGCCAAACTTCGCCTGTTGTCGAAAGACGAGGAGAACGACAACTTTCAGAGCATCGAGCAGGAAGTGTTCTTGGGGAATATTCCTTACATGACCGAAAAAGGCTCGTTTGTTATCAATGGAGCAGAGCGTGTGATTGTGTCGCAGTTGCACCGCTCGCCTGGTGTGTTCTTTGCGCAAAGCAAGCACACCAATGGCACGAAGTTGTATTCAGCGCGTATTATTCCGTTCAAGGGTTCTTGGATTGAGTTCACGACTGACGTAAACAACGTAATGTACGCCTACATTGACCGTAAGAAGAAGTTCCCTGTTACAACGCTCTTGCGTGTGATTGGCTTTGGTACGGATAAGCAAATTCTCGAACTCTTTGGAATTTCGCAAGAGATAGAAGTAAGCTCAAGCGGTTTGCAAGCTTCTATAGGGCGCAAACTTGCGGCGCGTGTGCTTCGTACTTGGTTCGAGGACGTGGTAGATGAAGACTCAGGTGAGGTTATCTCGACTGAACGTAATGAAATATTGCTTGAACGCGATACGGTTATTACAGAAGACAACGTGCATCGTATTTTGGAGGCAGAAGTGAAAACTATCACGGTTCACCGCCAAGATGTGAATGCCAACGAATTTGCCATTATTTACAACACACTCCAAAAGGATAACTCTAACTCCGAACAAGAGGCTCTTTTGCATATCTATCGTCAGTTGCGCAATACGGAAGCTCCCGATGAAGCAACGGCACGCGAAATTATCCAAAACCTATTTTTTAGCGACAAACGCTATGACTTAGGCGAGGTAGGACGCTATAGAATGAACAAAAAGCTGGAGTTGCCCATCAGCCCCGAAACCCGCGTTTTGACTCGTGAGGAC